>JAGBWQ010000123.1 GCA_017629735.1 Kiritimatiellia bacterium | reverse complement strand
GTTCCAGCCTGGTGAAACATTTGCCTATGGTAATGCTTGGATTTGCTCCGCGGCAGCGTGCCTTGAAGTTGCTACCGGCGAGAAATTCGAGGATTATCTCAAGCGCAGGATTTTAGATCCACTTGGCATGAAGGATACGACTTTTACGCCAGACGCTAATCAGCTTTCGAGGCTAGTAAAGCCCTATACTTCTGATGCTTATCCATTCCGTCCAGGCGCAGACGCTTGCTGCGAACAGCTTAAGTTTCCTAAGAGCAGCAAAATTTACCCTGCGGCAAGCGGCGGTCTTTTCTCCACGCCCCGCGATGTTATCGCTTTTTCGCAGATGTTAGCGCATCACGGCGAATGGAAGGGGACGAGGATTCTCTCTCGCAAGACTTTCGACAGTGTCTTTTCTGTTAAGCAGACGCCCTCATCTATTAAAGAGCCCTACACTGTAGGAGCGTGGATTTGGGGCGACTGGATTGGCCATGAAGGCGCGATGCGCACCGATCAGCGTGCAAATATCAAAACTGGCCATAGCCGTGTGTTTTTCATTCAGACTGAAAATGCAGCTGGCCGTGCGTTCTTCCAGCTCAAAAATGAGTGGCACAGAGCGTGTGATATTGTCCAAAAAACACCTGTTACTGTCTTTGGAACTTGAAGTGCAATATTTGGTATAATTCACACTAATAATTTGAAAGGAATATACAGATGACTTACGATAAAAACCACGCGCTTCTCGAAACGCGCATTCCTGGTCTTCCTGCGCCTAAAAGCGGCAAGGTGAGAGATGTTTTTGATCTTGGCGATAAGCTTTTGATGGTAGTTACAGACCGTATTAGCGCCTTTGATGTTATTCTTCCTAGCGGCGTGCCGGATAAAGGCAAAGTTTTGAACAGGCTTTCGCTCTTTTGGCTTGATTTCCTCGGAATGAAGAATCATCTTATCACGGCCGATGTCGACCAGTATCCTCAGGAGCTTCAGGCTGTTAAGGAAGATCTTCGCGACCGTTCGATGCTCGTTAAGAAAGTCAATATGGTCGAGGTTGAATGTATTGCTCGCGGCTATCTTACTGGCAGCGGCTGGAAGGAATATCAGAAGTCTGGCTCGGTCAATGGAATTAAGCTAAGAGATGGATATCAGAACGCTTCCAAGCTCGATGAGGTTCTCTTCACGCCCACGACAAAGGCTGCAATTGGCGATCACGACGAGGCGATCGATTATGCGCAGACAGAGGCTATTGTCGGAGCTGAGACGGCGCGTCTTCTTAAGGAGGCAACCATCGGCCTTTATACGAAGGCGGCAGATTACGCAAGAGAGCATGGCATCATCATTGCCGATACCAAGTTCGAGTTCGGCCAAGATGCTGACGGATCCTTGATCCTCGCAGACGAAGTGCTCACGCCCGACAGCTCGCGCTTCTGGCCCGAGAGCTCCTATGCGGTAGGCTCGAATCCTCCGTCGCTCGACAAGCAGTATGTTCGCGATTGGCTCGATTCCATCGCCTTCAACCGTCAGCCCCCAGGGCCGGAGCTTCCGCAAGATGTCATCGATAGGACGCGCGAGATCTATGTCAAGGCGTATGAGGATCTCAGCGGGCTTAAGTTTTAATTGAATTTAAAGAAAGGATTGTTGATATGGGAATGTTTGATCAGATCAAGGAAGTGATGCAGATGCGTTCTGAAACCAAGCGCATCGAAGCTGAAGTAAAGAAGATTACTGCTGAGTACACCAATGGTGGCATCACTGTCGTTGCAAAGGGAGATATGTCGATTGAAAGCATCTCCATTCTTCCTGAAGCATACGAAGAGGTGATCAAGGGCAAGAGCGCTCGTTTTGAAACGATGCTTTTCAATGTGGTCAACGGCGCGCTTAAGAAGGCGCGTGAAGCGACCCAGCAGATGATGCTCAAGCAGATGCAGGCCGCGGGCGGTCTTTTCGGTAAGTGATACCTCCGGTAGACGAGCTCGAAAAATGTCTCTCGAAGCTTCCGGGCCTCGGTAGGCGTAGTGCGCTTAGAGCGGCGCTTGCGCTCGTCAGAGAAAAAGAGCGTCTTCTCTCCCCGCTCGTCGCTTCTTTAATAGCGGCGCGCGATGGAGTGAAGACGTGTTCTGTTTGTGGGAGCTTCACAGTATCCTCATCTGACCCTTGCGCTTTATGCACCGATCCATTGCGCGATGCTACATCGCTTTGTGTCGTTGAAGAGCCCTCAGATGTTGTTTCAATAGAATCGTCTGGAGCGTTTCGCGGAAGATATCATGTCCTTGGCGGCAAGCTTTCGCCTGCGCACAGGTCTGGGCCTGAAAAGCTTGCCTTCCGCTCTCTTCGCGATCGCGTTCTCGCTGATGGCGTAAAAGAAGTGCTTATTGCCGTCTCGACAGATATGGACGGTGATGCTACGGCAGGATATATTGTCGAGACGCTCCAAGATACGCCTGCGCGCGTCACTCGCCTTGCTTTCGGTCTTCCAGCAGGGAGCGCAGTTGCCTATTCCGATCCTCTTACACTTCGGCGCGCCGTGCGCGGGAGGACAGAGGCGTGAGCGCATTGACCGTTCTTGGCGTTGATACTTCCCTCCGCTCAACCGGATACGGAGTGGTGGTGTCTGAAAACGGAAGATTTCGCATGGTTGAATGTGGGCGTATTCGCAATGCGCCAACGGTGCCTCTTACTGCGTGCTTGAAAGAGATTCATTCGCGCATTTCATCGCTTATCGAAACGCATCACCCAGATGTGATTGCTGTGGAGTCGGTGATTTACGCGAAAAACGCGTCAACTATGCTTCTTCTTGGTCACGCGCGAGGAGCAGTTCTTACTGCCGCGGCATCTCATGGGATAGAAGTTTTTGAATACGAGCCGCGCCGCATGAAAAGGGCAGTCTGCGGAAATTCCCTCGCGGAGAAGTCTCAGGTGCAACGCATGGTCAAGGCGCTGTTGTCGCTCGATGCAGAGCCTCAGAACGATGCTGCTGATGCGCTTGGGCTTGCGATATGCCATGTCAATTCTATGTCCATTCTCTCGAAAGAAAGTCCAATATGAAAAACAAATATAAGTGGCTTGTTCTTCTCCTTCTGAGTGGAGCGTTTTTCTTTCATCAGGCAGATAGGGCGCTCTTTGGGCTTCTTACGAAACCGATTCAAGATGAGCTTTCATTAACAGATGTTCAGATTGGTTGGATTAATACCGTATTGAGCTGGACGCTTGCGGCTCTTACGATGGTTGCTGGCTTTGTGGGCGACAGATTCTCTCGCAAATGGATCATAACTATTTCGCTTATTTTCTGGTCGCTTATGACGGTATGTATGGGCTTTGTTGGCGAGTGGCGCATACTGGGCCTTGTAATTCCTGCATATCTTGTTGTTATGTTTTTCCGCTCTATCGCAACAGGCGGAGGCGAGAGCTTTTACGCACCTAGTGCCATGGCGCTTCTTGGCTCTCACCATAAGGATACAAGGTCGATTGCTTTCTCCGTTCATCAAGGTACGCTTTATTTTGCATTGATGACATCGGGAATCATCGTTTCTACTGCACTTTGCTTTTTGGGTTGGCGTGATATCTTCATTGTGTTTGGCCTTGCAGGCACAATTCTTGGTCTCTCATTCATTTGGCTTTTGAAGGACGAGCGCCAACAAGTCCGCCCAGCATCTTCTTCACGCGCTTCTTTCTTTGCAGGTTCGTTTAAGGCGTTTTTCGGAAATCCAGCCGCTTTGTGCGTTACAATTGGTTTTGTTGCGATTGTCTTTGTGAATAATGCGTATCTTTTCTGGGCGCCAAAATTCATCGCCGAAAAGTTTTCTGTTAATGTTGGCGAGGCGGCGGAGAAGGCGATGTTCTTTCATCATCTCGCGGCATTTTTGGCTGTGATGACCGGCGGCTTTGTGACAGATAAGTTTGTGCGCGCTTTCCCGCGCTTTAGGCTTGTTTTCCAATCTATTGCAATGCTTTTGGGTGCGCCCTGCCTTGCGATGATCGGTATGAGCTCATCAATGGGGCTTATGATTGCAATGACAGCCGCTTACGGCTTGT
Source organism: Kiritimatiellia bacterium (assembly GCA_017629735.1). Lineage (GTDB taxonomy): Bacteria > Verrucomicrobiota > Kiritimatiellia > RFP12 > UBA1067 > UBA1067. The sequence goes on along the minus strand of JAGBWQ010000123.1, from coordinate 10,031 downwards.
TCCGTGGGCTTTTCGAGTCGAATACTCACGCAAGTTTATTTGATGTTGTGCCACCCGCCTTTAGGTCATCTGCGGAAGGGTATCTCACGATGGTTGGATTCTTCTTTGGTGGCCTTTCAGGAATTGCCATGGGTGCGCTTTCGGAGAAATACGGAGTGCGCGGCTTTGAAATTGGTTTTGCCATAATGGGTGCTACATACGCTGTTGGCGCTTTGGCAATGGCACTGTCGTGTTTCTTCTTCTTCCGCAAAAATCGCGTTGTGGATTGACTTTTATCACGCTTAATTGGTAGACTTCATATCAATGAAATATAGGTTTTCTATCGGTGGCAAAAAAGTTTCTCTCCTCGGTTACGGGGCGATGCGAATGCCGACTGTCGATGGAGGCCATGCGAACAATTGGGCTAAAGATGTTTCGAAGAGTGTTATCGATCAAAAGCATCTCAATTCGCAGATAAAATATCTTTTGGAACACGGAGTCAATTATTTCGACACCTCTCCTGCGTATTGCCGCGGCGAATCTGAAAGTAGGCTTGGTGAGGCGCTCTCAAAAAGCGGGTTCGATAGAGATTCTTACATAATTGCCACGAAACTTTCGAATTTTGCAAAGAGTCAGTATTCTCTTCCGGAAGTAAAAAAGCTCTTGTCGTCTTCGTTGAAGAATCTTAAGACCGATTATATCGATTGCTATCTTCTTCATTCCATCGGCAATGGCGACTTCGCGACATTTTCTAAGAGGTTTATTGAAAATGGTGCGCTTGAGTATTTGATTGGCGAGCGTGAGAAGGGGACGGTAAGGCACATAGGCTTTTCGTTTCATGGCGATCCCAAGACATTTGAATGGTGCATGGAGAACCATGGCAAATACAAATGGGATTTCGCGATGATCCAGATGAATTATGTCGACTGGAAGCATGCGAAGGAAGTTAATTCTCGCAATCTCGATGCGGAATATCTGTATGGAGAGCTCTTTAAGCGAAAGATTCCGGTAGTCGTTATGGAGCCATTGCTTGGTGGTTCTCTTGCGAGGTTCAACTCTTCAATGGCGAGTGCTTTAACACAGCACGATCCTGAAGCGACGCCGGCAAAATGGGCATTTAGATTTTGCGCGAGCCATCAAGGTGTTATGTGTGTTCTTTCTGGTATGACGAGGACTGAGCATATCGAAGAGAATGTAAAAACATTTGATACTTTCGTTCCTTGTTCCGAGGTGGAGTTTGCTGCGCTCGAGCGCGCGGCAGAAGCGTATCTTTCTGGCGATCCAATTCCATGCACCTCGTGCAATTACTGCATGCCTTGTCCGTATGGATTGGATATTCCATCGCTTTTCGCTTTCAGAAACGAGTACCTTGCCTCATCTAAGGTTAGAAGCACTTCAGAAATTCTCTCGGCCTATGCATCGGCAGTGCCTGAAGAGCTGCGCCGCGCAGATCACTGCACAGGCTGTGGAGTTTGTCGCTCGCATTGTCCGCAGCAAATCGATATTCCTGGCGAAATTGCCGCGATAGATAGGCAGATAGATCTTCTCAAAGACGAGGAGGCGCGCAAATGAAATATTACGCTTTCATACTCGCGTCTTGGATATTGTGGCTTCCCATAACATTTTGGGCGGGGCGCGTTTTTTGTAGATATGTCTGTCCATTAGGTCTTTCGCAGTCTCTCGTAGGCGCTCTTTTCCGTAGAGGAAAGAATGTTAGGCGCGTATGTACTAGAATGCCGCGCTCAAAGGCGAGGACTATCGTAAATATCGCCATTCTCGTTGCATACTTTACACTTCCGATTGGCGCGCTTATTCATCCTTGGGGTATTTTTGGGCGAGTTTTAGTTCTTTTTGTGCCTGGCATTATTTTCTTTGCCGCGATACTTGTTCTTTCGCTTTTTGGCAAAGGAAGAATTTGGTGCAATTGGATATGTCCGCTTGGAGTTATTTTTGATTTAGTCGCAAGGATTGGGTGGCGTCCTGATTCGATCGGGAAGGGGTGCTCTTCTTGCCGGGCATGTTTTGCAGAGAAGGAGAACGCCAAAGATACTTGCGCCTCGTGCGGTGTAAGTCGTCGCGAGACACTTTCGTCTGTTGCAGCGTTGGCGGCAGTGCATGCGGCCGAGAAAACAGTTGACGGCGGTTTTGCTTCAGTTTCAAGAGCAACTCACCCATCTTCGTTGCGTCCTCTTCTTCCTCCAGGGGCTGCTGATGATTTTTCGCTGAAATGCGTAGGGTGCGGAATTTGTACAAGGGTTTGTCCTGAGAAAGTGATTAAGCCTTCTACCTCACTTTCTTCATTTGGTCACCCAAGAATGGATTTTTCTCTCGGGTTCTGCCGATTGGCCTGCCCTCAAAAGTGTGCGCGTGAATGCCCTGTCGGTGCGCTTTCAGTTCTAAAAGGCGTAAATCGCCGCGACATTCACATGGGCCGCGCGATATGGAAAAAGGCAACGTGTTTGCGAACGCAAAAAGATTTTGTCGACTGCACGGCATGCGTAAGAAAGTGCCCAGTTGATGCGATAAAGATTGTATCAGGCTTCCCTGTGGTTGACCACGCCTTGTGTGTTGGTTGCGGAGCATGCGAACATGTCTGTCCTGTTCGTCCAGAGCCTGCAATTGTTGTTGAAGGTTTTGAAAGGCAAAGAGTTGTTACACCAGTTGGCAAGGGCGATCTTCTTGCCGAGATGCGTCGTCGTATCGATGAAGGTGCAACGCTTGTTCTTTCGCGCAAGGGCGAGATCTTTTCTGTTCGCAATGGTCGCGGAATTGGGCCGCTTATCGAAGCGCTTGAGGCAGGCGAGCTTGCCGGCTCGATCGTAATGGATCGCGTTATTGGAAGGGCGGCTGCGGCAATATGCGCTATGGGGCGCGCAGCTGAGGTGCATACATCTCTTGCCGCGGAAGGAGCGGAAAAGATTCTTTCTTCTTTTGGAATAAAGCTTCAAGCTCAGTTGGTGGTGCCAGGGATTCTCAATCGACAGAAAGAAGGCCTTTGCCCAATGGAGAGAGCCGTTAAAGGATTGGACGATCCTGCGGCGATGGTGATTGAAATAAAGAAAACACTCGAAAGGATAAAAAACAAATGAACGAAATTACATTTGAACAGGCGTGGTCATACGGCGGCACATTGATGTGGGTGCTTGCAGGCTTTTCTGTGTTTGCGCTGGCGATAGTTCTTTTTCTCTGGCTTGTTCATGCGCGTTGGTTTTTCCTCCCGCAAGCCCTTAAGAAAATAGCGAAGGCAAAAGATCCTCAAGCAGAAGGCTCGCGTATCGCTCGCAAGGCATACGAGGCTGTTGATTGGCTTTCTGATATCGCGGCGATCGCGCCTCTCGTAGGTCTCTTGGGAACGGTTCTTGGTATGTTCAAGGCGTTTGGCGGCATTGCGAGCGATGTCGCTGCAGGCGCAAAGCCTGTTGTGCTTGCACAAGGTGTCTCTCAGGCTATCGTCACCACTATTCTTGGCCTTGCAGTCGCAATTCCTGCGCTCGTTGCGCATGCATTCTTGCGTCGTCGCGCGGCAAAGCGCGTAGCGGAGCTTGAAGAGGCTGTCGAGGAGATTCTCGGAGGTGGGGTGAAATGAAGTTTGACGCAGAGCCGAAGTCAAAGTCGCCAGCATTGGCGCTGACATCAATGCTTGATGTCATATTCTTGCTGCTGTGCTTCTTCGTTACGGTAAGTGTCTTTTCGCAATGGGAGAGTGAGATATCAATTCGCCTTCCTGAAGCGAAAACATCTGAACAGCAAGATCGCCTTCCTGGTGAGATTATCGTAAATCTCGCAAAGGACGGCTCTTTGCGTGTAAATGGCACAGCTATGACGCTCGACGATTTGCAGGGGCGTTTGAAGAAGATTGCCAAGTTCTATCCAGGACAGAGTGTTATTATTCGCGCAGACAAGGAAACTCAGTACGAACAGCTAGTTTCCGTGATTGACGCGTGTAGAGGTGCTGATGTTTGGAACTTCTCTCTTGCAACTGAAAATGCCAGCGGGAAGTGAAAGGAAAGAACCATTTTTTGGTATAATACGACCAATGAAAAAGTTGACATTGTTTTTTAGTGCAATTGCATTTGCTTCTCTGGCGGTTTGTGCTACCAATGAAGTAAAGGCAGCCAAATCATCTACGCGTCCTGCGAGAATTACTGCTAAGAAGTCGTTTTACGATGGCAAGGGCGGATTTCTCAAGTTTGAGGAGAATGTCTATGTCGACGATGAACGCTATCAGATTCACGCCGACAATGCGTATGTCTCGCTCGCTTCGTCAAATCAGTTGCACAGAATTGTTGCATTTGGTTCAGTTGCGATGACTAATGAGTCGCGCCGTGCCTACGGAACGAAGGTTACTTACAATCGTCCTACAGGAACTGTGGTGCTTACAGGAACGCCTGAGTCTCCCGCGACAATCATCGACGAGGCAAAGGGCGAAGGCAAGCATCAGATAGTTAAAGGCATAAAGATTCGTTTCTGGATAGGTGCGGAGCAAATAGAGGTGCTTGAAGCTGATATTACAACTCCTACATCTGGCATGGGAGATGTTAAGTCGGCCCTTGGCGCTGCTCGCTGATAAAAAGCTATTTCAGATTTTCAACATAAAATTCTAATTAAAAGTAAGGAAGCAAAAAATGTCTCTCAATATCGTTTCAGAAATTGATTCTCGCGTTAAGGTTCGCAATGTTCTTATGTCCGTTTCGGATAAGACTGGTCTTGAGACCTTCGTTCCTGCTCTCGTTAAAGCTTGCCCTGGAGTTAAGATCTATTCTACTGGCGGCACTTACACCAAGGTTAAGGAGATTCTTGGCGATGCAGCAGAAGGTACGCTCGTTGCTGTTTCCGATTACACTGGTCAGCCTGAAATGCAGGGTGGTCTTGTTAAGACGCTCGACTTTAAGATTTATCTTGGACTTCTTTCTGAAACATACAACGACGCGCACCAGGACGATCTTAAGCGTCTCGACGCTCAGCCCATCGATATGGTTGTCGTCAATCTTTATCCGTTCAAGGAGACCGTTGCTAAGGAAGGCGTAACGCCTGAGATGGCTCGCACGAATATCGATATTGGCGGACCTTGCATGGTAAGAGCTTCTGCAAAGAACTATCTTCGCGTTGCATCTGTCACGGATCCTCTCGATTACTCAGCACTCGTCCAGGAGCTTTCCTCGCACGAAGGAACGCTTGGGCTTGATACGCGTTTCCGTCTTATGAAGAAGGCGTTTGCGCATACAGCTGGGTATGATGCTGCGATTTCTTCCTTCTTCTCAACTCGTACTTGGGAAGAGGTTGAAGCAACTTACAACGCGCATTGATGGACCTCTTTGATGCATTTCGCATCCACCGCAACAAGCGGCCGCATGCGCCAGCGTTTTTAATTGCCTCTGGAGACAGGTCGTTTCCTGTAACTTGGCGGCAGTTCACCGACGACATTGCTATCGTCGCGTGGATTGTTGAAAAATATGGTGTAAAAACCGTCGCCATTCTTGGAGAGAACTCCTACGAGTGGATGGTGGTTCATGCAGCGTGTCTTTTTTCAGGAATTGTTGTCGTTCCAGTAGATGTCAATGCTAATGCACAAGACATTTCCAAAATGCTCTCTCTTGTGGGAGCGGAGTTTCTCCTTTATTCTTCATTTTTCAAGGAGAAAGCTTTATCGGTAGTGTCGATGACACCTGGTCTTAACGCTGGCCGTTTTGGCTCTAGAAAGACAGATGGGTTTCTAAACGCAGGGCGTCTTGCCATCAAGGCTGGCGCAAAGACGATATGGGAGAGTCCGAGCAAGGTGCGCTCGGGGCAAACTTCGATGATTGTCTTTACTAGTGGCACGACATCGGAGCCACGCGGAGCAGAGCTGACAGTTGCCGGCATTGAGGCGTTTGTTGAGACGGCATTTTCTTCGCTTAAGATTAAAGAAGATGACCGCTCTTTGATGATTCTTCCTCTGCACCATATATACGGTATTTGCGTTTCATATACGCTTCTTGCTTGCGGTGCAGTTCAAGGCGTTTGTCCAGATTTTCGTCGTCTCTACGATGCAGTAGAGAGGTTTGCTGCTGATTATCTTTTCCTTGTTCCTGCACTTGTGGATGTGCTTGCTGCAAAGATTGAACAGCACGGCAAAAATGCGGTAGAAGCTCTTGGCCATCCGATTCGCTGGATACTTTCAGGCGGCGCGCCTCTTTCGCGTAGAATCTACGACAGAATGGCGGCCGTTGGCGTTACGGTTTTAAGTGCCTACGGTCTTACGGAATCGACTGCGCTTTATGCTATTGATCCAAGCGAAGGAGGTGCAGTTCCTGGGAGTTCCGGTAGGTGCACTCTTCTTCCATCTTGTCAGACTCGCGTTTCAGATAAAGGTGAGTTGCTTATACGTGGGCCTTCTGTAATGAATGGTTATTATAAGCGTCCAGAGAAAACTGCTGAGACGATTGATGCTGAGGGTTGGCTTCATACGGGCGATTACGGAAGAATAGATGAGGGAGGAAATGTCTTTGTTACGGGGCGTATTTCTCGAACGATAATTCTCTCTTCTGGTAAGAAGGTTGCTCCAGAGGAGTTAGAAGAGAAAATTTCTGTATTGCCTGGTGTCCTGGAAGTGATGGTGTCAGGTGATGGTGAAAAGCGTTCAATTAAAGCTGAGATTTACGCATCTGAAAATGAAGAAGTGGTGCGCGGCGCTATTTCATCGTTGAATCTTACGCTTCCTGTATATCAGCGTATAGATACAGTGATTTTCAGAAAAGAGCCATTTGATCGTACATCATCTGGTAAGATTAAGTTGCGATAGCGTTTTGAGAGAGGGAAAGAATATGAAGATCGATTACAAATGGAAAGCTTTAGCACTACTCTGGATCGCGTTTTTCCTTCAGCAGGGGACGCGGCAGCTTTTCGGGCCTTCTATTCCTGCTATTTGCGGTTCAACTGGCGTAGATAAAGTTTCTCTTGGTCTTGTCGGAACTGTTTTCGCGATGACATACGGCATCTGTGTTCCTTTCGCAGGGCTTGCGGCTGATCTCTTTAATCGCAAATGGATGGTCGTTTCTGGCGTCGCAATCTTCTGCCTTGGAATTTTTGTTTCTGGTTTTGCCGCATCAGCGCTTCTTCTTGTTCTCTCCTACGGCATACTAAACGGATTTGGTCAGACATTTTATTATCCTTCTGCAACATCTCTCATTTCGCAACTCCACAAAGATTCGCGAGCAACGGCAATTTCAATATTGCAGATGGGCCTTTACATTGGAATAGTTGGTTGCGGCACTCTTGCAGGTCTTGCCTCGGGCAAGGGAGGCGAGAGCTGGAGGATTCCTTTCTGGGTGTTTGGTGGCGCAGGTGTTCTTTGGGCGATTATTCTCGCTTTTTTCCTGAAAGACACAAAGAGTGTCGCCAGCGCAATCGCCAAGCCTTCCTCCTCGGAGGCCATCAAGGCCGTTATTTCCAAGCCAACGGCAATCGCAGTTATCATAGGTCTTGCGATGATGATTTATGTGGATATTGGATTTAAAAACTGGATGCCATCGCACCTTCAATCGCGTTTCAGTTCTGAAGTGCCGTCTCTTACGGCGTGGGCTGGCTTCCATGCTGTATTTTGGCATTATTTGGGCGCGTTTTTCGGCATTGTTGTCGGAAGCCGTATCGGTGACAAATTTGTTTCCCGCCGCAAAGGTGTGCGTCTTGAAATTGGTGTCGCAGGGCTTGCTCTTGCAATTCCTTTTATAGTTTGGATGTCGCTTGCTCCATCGTTTCTTTCTTGCTGTGCCGCGATGTTCGGCTTTGGCATCTTTCGCGGTGTTTACGATTCGAATTTTATGGCAAGCTTTTTCGATGTCGTTGACCAGCGCTATCACGCCTCAGGTGTTGGGTTTATGATGTGCATTGCATTCCTCTTTGGATCGCTTTCCTCGACGATTCTTCCTGCGATTTCGAGCCTCTACAAAGGCAATATGTCCTTTAGCATGATGACTCTTGCGTGTTTTTATGCGACTGGCGCTTTTGTGATTCTTCTTGCAAGAGTTAAGTTTCTTTCCCGAGATCTTCCTGCGAGAGAGGAGCCTTGTAAGGCGTGATGGAAACTCGTTCCGTCCACTTTATCGGAATTGGCGGCGTTGGCATGGCGGCGCTTGCCGTTCTTCTTAAGCGCCGCGGAATGCGCGTGAGCGGGTGCGATGGCCATCAAAGTCAGCGCCTAAAATGGCTCTCGTCGCAAGGGATTGAGGTTTCTTGCGGCCATTCTCCAGATCACGCCTCTCATGATATGGCCGTTGTCACGCCAGCAGTTTCTTCTTCCGAGCCAGAAGTGCAAGCGTTTTCAGGTCGCATTCGCAAAAGGGGCGAAGTCCTTGCGGAAGTAGTAAGCTCCTCTAGCGATTCTATTGCCGTATGTGGAAGCCATGGCAAGACCACTACTTCCACATGGATTGCAAAAACGCTAATTGCGCTAGGTGAGAATGTTGAGTGGGCGATTGGCGGCGAGACCGGAGATTTCCCCGTTGCAGGTTTTGTTGAGGCAGATGCATCGAAGAATAGTTCAGTCTTAGTTGTTGAAGCTGACGAATCTGACGGAACGCTTGCTCTTTATAAGGCAAAGACTCTTGTCGTCACTAATTGCGAGTACGATCACCCCGATCACTTTTCTACGCAAGAAGAGTATTTTGCTTGCTATGATGCAGCGAGAAGGGCAGCAGAGAATGTAATCGAGTCGGAAGATCTTCCTGAGGAGGCGTATCTTTCTTCTCTTATGAGCTTGCTCGATCCTCATAACAGAAAGAATGCTCGCGCGGCAGTTGAGGTTGCGTTAAGGCGTGGTCATTCGATCGAAAGAATAGCAATTGCTCTTAAGAGTGCTGTTGCAGAATTGCCTGATAGGCGATTTGAAAAAATCGTTGATGGAGTGTGGACTGATTACGCGCACCATCCTACGGAAATTTCTTGTGCCATTCAGATGGCGCGTGCAAAATGCACCGGCAAACTCATCGTCCTTTTTCAGCCGCATCGCTATTCAAGGACGAAAGCTTTTGTCGAGGATTTCGCTCGTGTGCTTTCTTCTGCAGATGAAGTTTTGCTCTGTCCAACATACGCCGCATTCGAGAAGCCTCTTGAAGGTGGAGATGTTGCCGATATATATTCATTTATGCGCTCTGCCGCTCTTACAAAGAGCTATCTTGCGCCATCATGCTTGCACGCTTGGGAGCATGCGCGCAATTCTTATAAGAGCGGAGATGTTATCCTTCTTCTTGGTGCAGGCGACATTGTAAATCTCGTTCCTGTAGTTCGTAGCGATGCTTCAAAAGGATTTTCTTCTGCGCGCGTTTTGCGAAAGAATGTAATCGGCGATGGTGTAAACACATGGCGATCTGAGTTAAATACAGATGATGTTTACGAGAGAGTGGATTTTCCGGCAGGCGTCTCTGGCTTGAAGGTCCTTGCTGAGCGTCCGCGCCTTATGCCTTGGATGGCTGGCATTCCAGGCACTGTAGGCGGGTGGGTCAAAATGAATGCAGGCGCGTTTGGACATTCAGTTTCAGAGGCCATCGAAAAGGTTAAGATTGATGGCAAGTGGGTTGATTCATCTGAATGTTCATTTGGCTATAGGACAAGCTCCATCAAAGGCATTATTGAAGATATTCAGTGGAAGGACGAAGATGATATGCCCACTGAAGATATTCATGATGCATCGTGGTATCTTGCCAAGCGCAAGCGTTTCCCAGCAGGCACATACGGAAGCTTTTTCAAGAATCCTCCTGGTGATTTTGCAGGCCGCATACTCGAAGAAGTTGGAGCAAAAGAGATGCGAGTTGGCGGCGCCTATGTTTGGAAGGAACACGCCAATGTCATCGTTCGCGGCAAAGACGCAACATCTTCCGATGTTCTTGCGCTTGCGCGATTAATGCAACTTAGAGTATTAACTAAGACTGGAATAGTGCTTCAGCCAGAAGTGTGCGGAATTGCACCTGCTTTGATTGTGGGCTAAAGGAATTTTCATAGCAAATTGGTCGGACCGACGAGATTTGAACTCGTGACCTTTTGCACCCCAAGCAAACGCGCTACCAGGCTGCGCTACG
>JAGBWQ010000122.1 GCA_017629735.1 Kiritimatiellia bacterium | reverse complement strand
TCCAAAGGGAGATGCAGCAGCTTGCCACTTCAGCCGACGAAACACCCTTGCGCACTTTGCCTGCGCGTATATCGTTCTCGACAGAAACGGAAAAAGCGTGCCATGGGCCGAAACGCTTGTTCTTAAGAAGATCATCGCGAACATTCGCCATTGAAGTCGACGACCAGCGAACTTGTTCGTGAATCAAAAGGAAGAAGTCTCTTGCGCCTTTATCTGAAATTGTCTGCATTGCGTGGCGCACCATCATATCGGAGACCTGACAAAACGACAATTTGCTAAGAGCATCTTCGTCGCTGGGCAAAAGCGATAAGATGCTGCGCTTAAATTTCTCGAGCATTTCATCAACAAGCGCAATAAGCAAATTCTGCTTAGAATCAAAGTGCCAATATACGGCACCTTTCGTCATCTTAAGTTTTGCCGCAATGTCGGTGAAGGTTGTGTGCTCGTAGCCGTTTTTGACAAAAAGCTTAAGCGCATTCGCCAATATCAGCGAGCGCGTCTTTTCAGCCTCTTCTTTAGTCCTCCTCGACATAATTGGCGCATATTATACATACTTTCAGGTAGGTATGTCAACCGTGAAAAAACGCCAATGCAAAACTGACAGTCAGAGGCAATGTAATAATAGATAGAATTGTGGAAACTGCAACAAGTGCAGAAGGAAACTCTGCATCAACCCCATATCGAGCTGCAAAGACAGTAATATTCGCGCCAATTGGCGCTGCCGCGGGGATAATGGCAGCTATTGCAACTTCTCTTGAAAGAAATGGCATAAACGCCAAGACTGTAAAGACTGTCGCAGGAACTGCGATGTGACGCAAAAGAAAAACTACATAAGAACCCCTTCTTTTCAATGCCGGGGCAAATTTCGCTCCTCCAAGATAATATCCAAGGACAAGCATTGCAAGAGGTGTATATAGATTGCCTGTCATTTTGACGGGCTCAGCAATTATCGACGGAAGCTTGGCTGAGAAAAGAAAGAATGGAAAACCTATCGCAATTCCAGTAAGCCCAGGATTAAAGAACATCTTTGCGATACTCTCGCCTTTTAATCCGCCGCGCATCTCCCATATCCCATAAGTCCAAGACAGCATGTGGAAAACTACGACATAGACCGAGCCATAAAAGACCCCCACTTCGCCCAATATTGCGTATTGAAGCGGAAGCCCCATATACCCGGCATTCGAAAAGACAGTCGCAAAGCGCATCGTGCGCCGCGCCGACTCTTCTTTATCTCGAACGGCAATACGCGAATAAAGGATCCCAAGAAGATGCGAAAAGACAGCCGCTCCGAACGACCAGCACACACCAATTAATTGCGACTGGTCGAACGGACGCTGGAATGAAGTAACAATAAGGCAAGGCGTGACGACGAGAAGTACGAAATCAGCAATTCGCTTAATTGACGCCTCGTCGAAAACCTTACGGTGGCGCATCAAAACGCCAGTGCCCATCAGCAGAAAAAGAATTGCTGTCTGACGCAACACTACGCATAGATTTTCGCCCATAAGATTAATTCACGCCTTGGAACTTTAACAACTTACTTTGCCGTGAACGGACCAAGCGGAAGATTTGCTTCGTTGTAGAGCGTTCCGGCAGTCTTCTCTTCGCCCATGTAGCGGACATTGACAGGCTCAGGAACCTTCTCGGAAGAGAGGATAATCTTCGTGCCCTTCACGTTGCCGTGCTGATCGACATTTTCGAGCTTTGCAGCATACCAAACACCATTCGTGCCAGCGAGCTGGAACGGAGGCTTAACTGAAAAGTCATCGGCATAAACATACCAGCCAGAAGCATAATCAAATTCAAGCTCAGCTTTGCCCTTATTTAGCGTCATCGATTTAAAGACAGGAGACTTCGCCTTGATTGTGGAGAGACCATAGTCATTCTTAAGCGCATGCAAAGAAAGACGCTTGGCTACGCTATGCTTGTCATTCGGGTGAATATCCCAGAAGTTGCCGACATCAGCAGTAACTACGAGATCTGCATTGTCCTGCTCTTCAGCAAATTTCGTCTGAGCCATGCAGATGCCCATCCAGTTAAACTTCCAAGGTGCGAGCTGAACAAAATAAAGCTTAAGATCGCTATTCTCAAACTCCTTCGCCCAACCATTGTAGAGCGCATGCATTTTAACAGAATATCTCTCAGCCTCAGAATTGTTATGGCAACCCTGATACCAAATAAAGCCGCGGCAGGCCATAGGAGCGTAGGGAGCAACCATTCCGTTCCAAAGAGCGGCAGGCTGCTGCTGCCAACCTCCATAGATTGACTTACGCGCATAGACGCCATTCTTCGCAGCCTGCTTGAATGCCTTTTCATCAAGAAGCGGCAACTCAGCAACATCGGAGAGTTGGCGAATACCTTCATATCCGCGTG
>JAGBWQ010000121.1 GCA_017629735.1 Kiritimatiellia bacterium | reverse complement strand
GTATCAAAAACCCCTGTGCGGCCACTACACCACGGGACAAATTTTCTAGTATTATATCAAATAAATGGCACTTGCGGGGAAATCTCAGCAAAGAAAAATAGCTAACTCTTTTTGAGAGCGCGGCAAAGGCGATGGAGGCGAAGATTGCTTGTAGTCATCTTCTACAGAAGGGTCAGACCCTTCTGTAGAAGATAAAATGCTATGGGAGAAGAAGAATGCTCACTTTTCATTGCACAAGAGGCGCAATGCACCGGTCGGACATGCATCAACGCACATCTTGCACTGAGCACACTGCATAACAGCTTCTTCCGACCTTAACTCTGGACGAATTATCGTGGTAAATCCACGCCCAACAAGCCCCAAAAGCCCCTTACCCGCCTTCTCCTCGCAAACACGAACGCACAAATTGCATGAAATGCACTTCCTCTGATTGCGCTCAATGGAAACAAGCGCCTTCTCAACTCCACCTGGATGGAACTCTCCGCGCAAACGCTTGCAATCCGTCTTAAGCTCCTTCGCATAACGAATAAGCTTGCACTCAGAATAATCATGGCACCCGCACTCAAGGCAGCGCCCGGCCTCGTACATCGCCTGCTCGCAAGTAAGCCCCTTCGACACCTCAACGAAATCGCCGCGGCGTTCATCAGCAGGGCGCACTTCAATACTCGCGCGCTCCTTTTGAGGATAAATCGAGAAATCGATCTTTTCAACTTCCCTCTGCGAAATCGTCCCTATGCGCTCAGGAACCTCCCTCGCGGCAAAATACGCAACTACCGCATCAGCTGCATCATTTGCGCCTGCAATCGCCTGTATCGCAATCCCAGCTCCGCGATTTACCGCATCGCCACACGCAAAGACAGGCGCATCACCTGCATCATCTCCCAGCCACTTAACCTGCGAGCGAGAATTAGCAGCAATTGTTCCGCGATCAGTAAACGAAAGATTTTCAAACCCCTCAGGATCGTTCTTTTGACCAATCGCCATTATGACGCAATCAAGATCGAGAATCTCAAACTCTCCCTCAACAGGAACTGGCTTGCGCCTGCCCTTCTCATCACTCTCGCCAAGCTTCATCACCTGAAGCTTGAGCGCGGCAACTCGCCCATCACTTACCACAACCTCAACAGGGTTGCGCAAAAACTTGAACGAAACGCCCTCCTCCTCGGCTTCCTTGATCTCAATCTCTTCTGCCGGCATCTCTGCGCGCGTACGACGATAGACGACAAAAACCTCTTTTGCGCCAAGCCTTACCGCTGTGCGGCAAGCGTCCATCGCAGTATTTCCACCGCCCACAACCGCAACACGCTCGCCAATTTGCGGGCGTTCGCGGAGAAAATCAATGCCACCATACACGCCTAAAGCATCTTCCCCGGCAATACGCATCGGAGAAGACTTCCACGCACCATTGGCGACAACAAGAGCGTCGACATCGCGCTTAATATCAGCAAGCGTCGCATCGCGCCCAATTTTGAAATTGTTGATTAACTTAACCCCCATCGAGGAGATCAAATCTATCTCGGCATCAAGAACAGCCTTCGGAAGACGATATTCTGGAATACCATAGCGAAGCATTCCGCCCATCGCCGGCATCTGATCATAGACAGCAACTGAACAGCCGCGCCTTGCAAGCTGATAAGCGGCAGTAAGCCCCGCAGGCCCACCACCCACAACGGCAACGCGCTTGCCCTCGCATGACTTTTCTACAACTGCAGGAGCTGCGCGAAACGCGCCTTCCTTGCGCGCTTGATCGGCAGCAAAGGCCTTGAGCGCGGCAATCGAAACAGGCGACTCCACCTTGCCGCGGCGACAAGCATTCTCACACGGATGCGGACAAACTCTGCCGATTGATGCCGGCAGAGGAAATGTCTCCATCACCGTATCTGTCGCGTCGGCAAAACGCCCTTGAGCAATTTCGCCAACATACTTCTGGCATTTCGTATGCGCAGGACACTCGAGCGTACAAGGGCCAATGCAGTCCCCATCGTGATCACCCATGATAAGCTCAAATGCAAGCTTGCGCGCCTTAAGCGCTCTTTCGCCATTCGTCCTGACAACCATTCCCTCTTTAACAGGAGTTGCACAGGCGCGCAAAAGCTTAGGACACCCCTCGACCTCAACAACACAAACGCCGCAAGCACCGTATGGGGATAATTCCTTGAGATAGCACAAATTTGGAATGTCTATTCCTGCGCTCTTGGCGGCGGAAAGAATCGTCGCGCCTTCCTCGGCCTCAATCTTCACCGAGTCAATTTCAAGCGCTATCATTTTTTTATCCATTGAACTCCTCAAATTTTAAAAAACCTCAACTGCGCTTGACCGCATCGAAACGACACGCCTTGGCACATTCGCCGCAACCAATGCACTTGGCTGCATCAATCGAATGCACAGCACGCGGAGAACCTGAAATAGCCGAAACAGGACACTTGCGAGCACACAGCGTGCACCCCTTGCATTTTTGAGAATCTATCTCGTACTTCCTTAACGCGGCACATTCGCCCGCAGGACACTTCTTCTCCCTAATGTGCGCATTGTATTCATCGCGGAAATAGCGTATCGTAGTCAAAACTGGATTGGGAGCCGTCTGGCCAAGACCGCAAAGAGCGCCATCTTTAATTCCGCCACAAAGCTCTTCCAAAAGCTCAACATCGCCTTCGCGGCCGCGCCCTTCTGTGATCCGAACGAGCGTCTCATGAAGGCGCTTCGTTCCAATCCTGCAATGAACGCACTTGCCGCAGCTTTCCTTTGCCGTAAAGTCGAGGAAGAACCTTGCCATGTTTACCATGCATGTGGATTCGTCCATCACAACCATACCGCCAGAGCCCATAATCGCTCCAGTCGCAGCAAGCTCTTTGTAGTCGATGCGCGTATCGAGAAGCGCCTCAGGAATACACCCGCCGGAAGGCCCGCCCATCTGCACAGCCTTGAACGATGCGCCGCCTCTAATGCCGCCGCCGATACCGAAAATCACATCGCGAAGCGTAAGCCCCATGGGAATTTCGACAAGGCCGCCGCGGCGAATCTTACCCGTCAAAGCAAAAACTTTCGTTCCCTTAGAATTTTCCGTTCCAAGAGATGCGAATGTGCTTCCGCCATTGAGAATAATCCACGAAACATTGGCGAAGGTCTCGACATTATTAATGTTAGAAGGCTTGGCCATATAGCCGCGCTCTGCAGGGAATGGCGGCTTAAGACGCGGCATTCCGCGATTGCCTTCG
>JAGBWQ010000120.1 GCA_017629735.1 Kiritimatiellia bacterium | reverse complement strand
CACTCGTGATGTCAACACACTCAAAAGCTCTGGGGAATTTGAAGAAATCGCCGCAGATGCAGTGGAGAATGCCGCGGGTGATGTTGAAGTTGTTTTCTATGTTAAGCGCAAAGTCCGCTTCTGCGCGCCTCTCGTTTTGGAGGGCAATTCCTTCTTTGGTGCGTCAAAGATAACGAAAGAAGCAGCTCTTCAGGATGGATCGCTTTATGGAGAGGCCGATCTCGCTGAAGCAGCATCGCGTATTCGCAATGCATATCGTAAGAAAAATTTCTCCGATGCTAAAGTGATGCCTCGAGTGGAGATTATCTCTGCTAACAATGCGAAGATAGTTTTTGTGATTGATGAAGGATCGCGCAGGAAGATTAGGTCTTTCGCTTTTGAAGGCGCAAATCACGCTGTAAAACAAGGCTTTACAGATGCTCTTAAACCTTTCGCTACGAAAGAAGAGGGCGTCTTTGATGTTTCCGAACTTCGCGATGCGATTGGCGACTATCCGTGGTGGAATCCAGTAGGGTGGTTTACTGACGGGCCTGTTTCGAGAGATGCTCTCGTACAGTGCTGTGATAAGATCGCCGAAGTTTATCGCAATCATGGTTATCTCGATGCTGTTGTGACAGGCCCCGATGAGGTCGCAGTTGATGACGACCTTAAAGATATCGTCTTTCGTATTGACGAAGGTCCTCTTTACAGAATCGGTGCAATGTCTATAAAGGGGCTTGTCCATTACCCAGAAGAGGCTGTTCGCGTAAAGAGCAATTTTCCTGAGAAAGGCACGCTTGCAGGGCGTAAGATTCTCGACGATACTGCTCATCGCGTCAAGGTTGCGGTAGGCTCTGGCGATATGGGTCTTGCTGACACACGCGTTGATGTTCTTTGCGTGCCGACATCTTCTCCGGGCATAGTTGATGTTGTCTTTAATGTAACAGAAGGTGTGCCTGTCAGGATAAATGAAGTTATGATCCGCGGCAACGACTACACGAAGGATCGTGTTATTCGCCGCGAAATCAATCTTTCGCCTGGCGACAAGATGCTTGAAGATCATGCAGATCGTTCAAAGAGGCGTCTTGAGAACCTCGGTTATTTCGCTCGCGTCAATTACAGCCTTGAAAAGACTGATCTTGGTAAAGATGAAAATGGAGCCGAGTATCGTAATCTTGTCTATGAAGTGGAAGAGAAGAATACGGGCTCGTTTATGGTTGGCATTGGCGCAAGCTCTGTCGACTCCGTCTATGTTTCGGCTGAGGTCAATCAGAACAACTTCGACCTGTTCGCTCCCGGCAAGCTTTTCCGCGGCGGCGGGCAGAAGGGGCGTGCGTATGTAGCATGGGGCCCTCGCTACCAGAGCGCAGAAGTTGGTGTTGTCGAGCCTTACTTCCTCGATCGTATGCTTGAGCTTTCTGTCGATGCATATCGCCGTATGCGCTGGTACGACGAGTACGATCTTTATCGTAGCGGTGCGTCTGCCTCGATTTCCTATCCCGTTAAGTTTATGCCTTCTTGGAAGCCGTTCGGTCGTCTTGGTATAGGTCTTTCGGGTGAGTATATCGAGTTTGATGATGTTGAGTCTGGCAAATTCTACGATCATGCAGGAAAGGAAGTTTCATTTGTAGACGAAGCTCGCCGTCATGATGGCGCATTCGAGCCAGTTCTCCATGTTTTCTGGTCGCGTGATACGCGCGACAGCTTCCGCATTCCCACTACGGGTTCGCGCTCGAAGATCTTTGCGGATATTGCTCCAGGCGGAGACAACGAGTATTGGAGAGTGGGCGTCAACCACCGCAGCTATTTCAATGTGTGGAAGCGCTATGGGCATGTGTTTATGCTCGGGCTTCGCGCAGAGACAATCGATGCGTTTAATGGCGATGTCCCGATTTACAACAGAATGTTCCTCGGCGGACCTAAGTCGATTCGCGGTATTGAATATCGCAATGCCTCACCTCTCGTCTCGCGCAACAAGAATGGCGGCGGTGATACAGCACCTTGGGGCGGCCAGACGCTCTTCTGCCTCAACGCAGAATATACAGTGCCAATCGTGAAGATGTTCCGTGTGGCTCTCTTCAGCGATCTTGGTGGTGTTGCAGTAGACGAATTTGACTTCGATATTTCCGACACTTTTGCTTGGACGGTCGGTATTGGTTTCAGGCTCGATTTGCCTATGTTCCCAATCCGTCTCGACTTTGCCGCTCCCATTGAGGAGCCTGAGATGGCAGAGAAGGAAGTCTTCTCGTTTACTGTTGGATACGATTTCTAATGTTTAACATTTAATGACGAAAGGGTTTGGAATGAAAAAGCTTATGTTTGCGCTTGCTGTTGCAATCTGCTCGGTTGCCAGCGCTGAAATGAAATTTGGAACTGTTGATCTTATGCTTCTTGTTAGGAATCATCCTGATTACGAAAGAAATAAGACGTTCCTTTCCGACAAGGATAAAGACGGTCAGAAAAAGCTCGCCGCTATGAAGAAGGAGGGCGACGACCTTCAAGCAGAAGGGCGCAAGCTGGCTGAGCAGTTCCGCAACCCGATGCTCTCTGATAAGGCCAAGGCTCCTCTTGAGAAGCAGCTCATGGAGATTCAGCAGAGCCTCATGAAGATCGAGCAGAATTACCGCGCTGAGGCATTGCGTATCCGTCAGGAACTTCAGGAAGATGAAGGAAGGCTTCTTAAGGCGACGACAGACGACCTTCGTAAGCGCATTGCCAAGTTCGCTACGGACAATGGTTATGATATGATTTTCGATAAGAACGCAGCACCTTATTCGCGCGAGTCGCTCGAAGTTACGGATGCTCTTCTTAAGGACATGGGTGTTGAACCAGGAAAGGCGAAGGGTCGCGATGAAAGCAAGTGATTTGGCGAAAGCTGTCGGCGGCGTCCTTTGTGGCGAAGATGTCGAAATTTTTGCGTGCGCAGGGCTTGAAGAGGCTCGTTCTGGTGATGTGAGCTTTTGCAAAGATCCCAAGCACACTGCGATGGTTGGTTCAACGGCCGCATCTGCGGTGTTCCTGCCAGAAGATTGGAGCGCCGAGTGCCCTTGCACTTCTATTCGCGTCTCCAGCCCCGATCGTGCATGCATGACGGCGGCAAAGCTTCTCGCTCCGCCTGAGCCTGTCCGCGCGCCGGGAGTTCACCCAACTGCCGTTATTGATGCTTCAGTCGAAATGGGCGAGGGCGTGCATATTGGGCCTTTCACCGTTATTGAGAAGGGCGCAAAGATTGGTAAGGGTGCTATTATTGAAGCGCAAGTTTTCATCGGCGAGGGTTGCTCGGTTGGAGAAGGAACGCATATCTATCCGCAGGTTACTCTCCGCGAAGGCACTGTTCTTGGTAAGGATTGCATTATTCATTGCGGCGTGAGACTTGGTGGCGATGGCTATGGCTTCACGAATTCGCGTGGTGAAGATGGCACAGTTGTTATCGAGAAGATTCCTCAGCTCGGTATCGTTGAAATTGGCGATGGTGTTGAAATTGGATCGAACACCACAATCGATCGCGCTCGCATTGGTCGCACTTACATTGGTCCTATGACCAAGATCGACAATCTCGTTCAGATTGGGCACAATGTCAAGGTCAAGGGCTATTCTGGTCTTATTGCGCAGTCTGGCGTTGCTGGGTCTACCGAAATCGGTTACGGCTGTCTTATTTGGGCACAGGCTGGAATTTCTGGGCACATCAAGATTGCAGATGGCGTACAGGTTGGGCCGCAGTGCGGTGTTCCTCAGTCGCTTGACGGCTCGTCCAAGTATGTTATTGGATCTCCTGCTATGTCGATGAAGGACATGGCTGCGATTACTCTCGCGCCAAAGATGATCCAGAAGCTTAAGGCCGAAATCAAGGAAATTAAGGCTGCGTTGGCGGCGAAGTAATGGCGGATATCCTTTTAGCTGAAGACGAACGCATTGTGCGTGCGCAGTATGTTGCGCTCTTTGAAAGCGAAGGATATTCAGTGCGCGCGGTTCGCGATGGTGCGGCCGCGCTTGAAGCTTTTGAGGAAAAGCGCCCTGATATTGTGGTGCTCGACCTTGATATGCCAAAGCTTTCAGGTTATCGTGTTTGCGAGAGAATTCGCGAAGTAGACGCTCTTGTTCCTGTCTTGATTCTTACTGCAGGAGATACAGACGCTAATGAGGTGCGCGCGCTTCAGCTTGGAGCTGATTCTTTTTGCTCAAAGATGGATTCGCCAAGCGTTCTTCTTTCGCGTATTCGCCGTGCCCTTGAAAGATCGGAGAAAGTCTCGTCCATCTCTTCCGAGGGGCGCGGGGGGCTGCCTGCAATTCTTAAACTTGGCAAAGTATCTGTTGACACCGATACATTGGTTGTGACAGACTCTGCAGACTATGCCGATCGCCTAACTCGCGGCGAGATGGATGCTCTTGCATCGTTGTACGATGCTGGTGGGCGTTCGCTTTCGACAGAAGAAATTTTAGATGCCATGCGCATGCGAGGGTCGCCTTGCGATATCGCGATGCTTTATCAGCATATTTCGAATTTGAGAAAAAAGCTCGGGCCTGCCGGTGAGTTGATAGTGCATCAACGCCGCGTCGGATATCGCCTTTTGAAGTGAGCTCTTTTATGATTTAATAGTATCAGAAAGGGGAAAAATGTTCTTTATTTTAGCGGCAGCGCTTTCTTTTGTAGACCCGATGATCGGCACGGAAGGAACGGGGAGTGAGTATGGCGGTATGACACCTATGACGGGCGTTCCGTTTGGCTCGATGCATCTTGTGCCAATGACAAGGACAAATGGTGTCGGAAGGACTTGGTTTAATGCTCTCGACCGCAATCTTCTTGGGTTTGTAGTTTCTCGTCAGCCAGCAATTTGGATGGGTGAGTTTGGTGCGGTAGTTGTGCCGCTTGAAAAGCCCCTTGAAATGGAGAGTATTGATGCTCACCCATGGAAAACTACGATAAAGGCAGGCGGGCGTACATTTGAACTTGCCTCTTCCTCTCACGCTATTGCAGTCCTTACGGACGATCCTCATTTTGGAGACGCTCTTGCCGATATCGGCTCTACTACTGCTCGCACATTCCGTGTTTCGATGAGGCCTATGAGCCGCTTTAAGTGTCATTGGAGGAAGTTTACACGCTCTCTCCCTCAAGGCAAGCGCCTTGTCGTGGTTGGTGTTTCTCTCGTTAGTGCCAAGAATGCAGCAGCTGCCGCTGAAGAAGCATTGAATGCTGGCGTTGATTCTCTTGCATCTTCTGCGTATGATTCGTGGCAGAAGTATTTTGCAAGAATTAAAATTAACGCGTCGGATGATGTTAAGAAGATTTTCTACACAGGGCTCTATCACTCGCTTCTCTATCCGCGCAAGCTATCTGAAAAATGCGGCACTTATTACAGCGCGGTCGACGATTCGTTCCGCAAGGGGCCAGGGTATAGTTGCTTCTCCCTTTGGGATACTTATCGTAGCGAGCACCCGCTCTTGACGATAGTCGCACCTGATAGGGTAGATGATATGATGCAGTCTCTTGTCGAGATGTATCGCTATGGTGGGTGGCTTCCGATTTGGCCCAATCCTGGATATACTGGAGTTATGATTGGCGATCCTGCGGCAGTTGTCCTTTCCGAGGCTTACGTGAAGGGCTTCCGTGGGTTTAATGTTGAAGAGGCTTTTGCCGCGGTTCTTAAAAACGCAGATGTTCCGCAGCCCGATGATATGGATCGCAATTGGGACGATAGTGGGCGGGATATGCCTGGTTGCCCTGAGACGAGAGGCGGGCTTACTTGGTATCTTAAGCATGGTTATGTAGCGCAAGATCTGACGCGCGAATCCGTTTCAAGAACGCTTGATTTTTCTCTTGCAGACTCGTCTATTTCGAAGTTTGCCGCAGCTCTCGGCAAGAAGGACGAGGCTCGTAGGTTCGCATCAAGAGCTTTGAATTTCACGAATCTATGGAATGAGGCAGAAGGGGCCTTTCTTCCGCGTAATCGTGATAGGTCGTGGGTAAACCCCAGTCAGCTTGTTTGGAATACGCGCGCCTATGTCGAGACTGACAAGCGCTCTGCTCGCTGGTGCGTTCCTCACGATGTTGAAAAACTTGTGGAATTGATGGGAGGAAAAGAAGTATTTGAGCGCGAGCTTGATGGATTTTTTGAGAAAGAATTTTATCGCACCGATACAGTTGGAAATCTTTCTGTCCACGGAAACGAAACTTGCCATCATGTCGCGTATCTCTATAACAGAATTGGAGCACTTGATAAGACATGCCGCCGCGTTCGCGATATTCTGACGCGCTGCTATTCTTCTACTCGCCGCGGTTTCGACGGAAACGAAGATTGCGGTGCGATGAGCTCTTGGTATATTCTTTCGTCTCTTGGTTTTTATCCTCTCGATCCTGCCTCTGGCGAATACGAGCTTGGAGCGCCTCTTGTTGATGGGGCGGAAATTCAGGTTAAAGGTGGGGTTCTCAAAATTCGCGTGAAGAAGTCTTCTAAGAATGCGTGGCGCACAGTTCGTGTGTGCTTCAATGGAGAAGAGCTCTCTTCTCGCAGGATATCGCATGCGAAGCTCGTTTCAGGCGGTGTTCTTGAATTCGAGCTCGATTGATAAGAGCTTAAGGTTAACGCTTTTTATCGCACTCTCATAAGTTCGTCCCACCTTGTTGTGGGGCGAGGTGAGAGTTTTTCGCGCTTCATGTGCCAAGACTTTTTGCCGATGCCTTCTGCGGCAGAGAAAATTTTCCCTTTTCCGAAGCGGGCATTGAGAGTGTCCACGGCTTTATCAAGGGAAGAGGGATTCGGGAGCTGGGAAGATGAAAGGGGAAATAGATCAATTTGGTGCGCCGTGCCAGGTTTTTCGAGCCCAAAGAATACAATGCCCGTCTTGCGGTAGCGAACGCAAGGATTGTAGAGATATTTAACTTCTTGGCTTATTGCCCGGAGTATCTCATTTGTTGCGTCTGAGGGCGTTGCAAAGACGATTGTCCGTCCAATACATTCTCCACCGCCTCCATCTGCGAAGATTTGCGCATAGATGTTGCAGCCTGCGGCGAGAAGGCCGTGGCGGCGTAGTTTCGAAGCCGCTTGTGCGGAGAAAGACGCTAGAGATTCGGCTAGAGCTTCTAAAGTTGTTGCGGGCTCGCCGAAGGAACGCGAGCAAGAAATAGAGTCAGGGTCGGCATCGTAATCGCGCTCCTCATGGCAGGAAACGCCTCTTAACTCAATTGCCGTGCGAAGAAGTGTAACGCCGCCTATGGCGCGAAGAGTATCGTTTGATGCATCTCGAAGGTGTTGAGCCGTTAGAATGCGCTCAGCTTTGAGCTTAGGTGCAAGATGCCGCCCTATGCCCCATATCTCGCTGCACGGGAGGTTCGCGAGTATTTCAGTTGGATCATCGGGTAAGAGATATACGCCGTCTGGTTGTTTCTTTGCGATATGGTTTGCGATTTTGGCGAGAGTTTTGGTTGGAGCGAAACCAACGCCGCAAGGGATTCCGACCCATTTGAGAACTTTTGCGCGGAGGTGTTTGCCGTAAGAGATGTAATCTGCCGCGGCAGTGGTAGGAGGGTATATAAAAGCCTCATCAATAGAATATTGTTCGACATCAACGGCTTCTTCTCGAAGAATAGAAATGATCCTATTCGACATATCTCCATAAAGCTCGTAGTTTGAGGAGCAGAATGATATCTCGCCTGATTTTTCGCGGTGCTTGAGCTTGAAGTATGGTGTCCCCATAGGGATGCCGAGAGCTTTGAACTCATTTGAGCGAGCAACGCAGCACCCATCGTTGTTGGAGAGAACGGCAACAGGGCGGCCTACGAGACGGCGGTTGAATACGCGTTCGCAGGAGACGAAGAAGTTGTTGCCGTCAACAAGACCGATCATAATTAGAATTGATGAATGCAGGCGGTAACCTTACCGAAATAATCAAGTTCTTGGCCATGTTCAAGGACAATTGTCGGGTATTTCGGATTGCCAGGCTCAAGCCGTATGTCCGCCCCCTCGTGCTTCGTCCCGTTTCCCTTTTCCCTCTTCCCGATCCTTAATCTTTTGACGGTAAAGTCTCCGTCTACGCTGGCGATTATGATATCTCCGTTAGCGGGGCTAAGTGATCGGTCGACAACCAGAAGATCGCCATCGTTGATCCCTGCATTGATCATGGAATCTCCCTCGACTCTAACGAAATATGTGGCGGCCGGTCGCTTGACGAGAAGCTCGTTCAAATCAAGCGGTGGCTCAAAGTATTGTTCGGCTGGCGAAGGAAACCCCGCCACCACCGAACCTGCGACTTTTGCTTTTTTACTCATATTGGAGGAGGAATTATATCATAAGAAGGTGCTGAGCGCACTGCTACATCATGTCAACTTGACCGATTTGGGCGGGATTTGATATACTTTGCATTCAACCGCTATCGGGGGCTAACCGGTATCGGCAGGTAAACAGCGGACAAAACCCCGGATAAAGGGCACAAATCCGCAAAAAAGAAAAGGAAAATAAAAATGCAGAAGAGCTATCGCGCTCCGAACCCCGGCGATAATCGTCAGTGGTTCCTTATCGACGCGAAGGACCAGCCGCTCGGCAGGCTCGCAGTCGTAGTTGCCAACAAACTCCGTGCCAAGGATCTCCCTACTTTTGATCCTTCCGTTGACGCAGGTGCTTTCGTTATCGTGACGAACGCCGCTTCCGTCAAACTTACCGGCAAGAAGGAAGAGCAGAAAGAATATCAGCGTTACAGCGGCTGGAGGAACGGCTTGAAGCGTTTCAGCGCTGCTGAAATGCGCGCAAAGCACCCTGATCGCATGATCAAGGAGGCTGTTTGGGGAATGCTTCCCAAGAACAACATCGCCCGCAAGATGATGACGCGCGTTCGCGTTTTCGCTGGCGCTGAACACACCCACGCCGCCCAAAAGCCGGTCGAAATCAAGCTCTAATCCAAGGAATTTTTAAAATGGCTACGAAGAAAGCAATTTCCGCCGGTACGGGCCGCCGCAAAACTGCGACCGCTCGCGTGAATCTCGTCGAAGGCAAGGGCCAGTGGATGGTCAATGGAGTCGCTCTCGAGGCATATCTGCCTTCCGAAGCTCTCCGCGATTATCTCAAGCAGCCTATCGCGATCTCTGGTTACGACATGGCTAATGTCGATGTCATCATCTTCGCTAAGGGCGGCGGCATCTCCGGTCAGGCCGGAGCTATCCGTCACGGCCTTGCTCGCGCTCTCGTGGCGGCCGACGAGTCCACTCGTGCAGCCCTCAAGAAGGCTGGCTGCATGACGCGTGATAGCCGCATGAAGGAACGTAAGAAACCCGGTCAGCCCGGAGCTCGTAAGCGCTTCCAGTTCTCGAAGCGTTAATTCAAAGGGCGTTCGGTTTTCTCAAGAAAATCGCCGCTATTCTCATCGGCGGGGGGAAGAAATCCCCCCCGTCGAAGGGAGATGGGGCGAAGAAGAAGCGCCGCCGTGGTGGGCACAGGCACGCCAAAGGGAACAATTCCCAGCAGAATGCCCAGAATGGTCGTCAGCAGCAACAGCCATTCAAGCAGAAGAATCAGCAGAAGCAGAAGAATTCTCGTCCTCAGCAGCCTGATCGTGCGCAACGCCGCAATGGGCATGGCGACCGTCGTGGTCGTGGACCTGCTCCAGTCAACACTGCGGCAGGTGAGATGCGCCCAGGTGGAGAGTTTTCGCGCGCTGAGATAGAGAAGTTTCGTTTGGCCCACCAGAAGTGGGATCCGTCCTCGTTCGTGGTTGAGCCGCAAGAGGGCAAGAAGCGTTTTCACGATTTTGATCTTCCGTCCGAGGTCATGCACGGCGTATTCGATCTCGGGTTTAAGTATTGCACCGAAATTCAGTCTCTCTCGCTTGAGCAGGCTCTTTCGGGCAAAAATATTGCAGGCAAGGCTCAGACAGGTTCTGGCAAAACTGCCGCGTTCCTCGTTGCCAT
>JAGBWQ010000119.1 GCA_017629735.1 Kiritimatiellia bacterium | reverse complement strand
GTGGAGCAGAGCGCGTTCACGCTTGCCTTTGCCATTCCAAACATGGCGAGGAAGCTTTTCGGAGAAGGAGCTCTTACCGCTGCATTCGTTCCGATTTTTAAGGGTGAGGTCGAGAAGGGGAATAAGGAAGAAGCTCTTCTTCTCGCCCGTATGGTGTTAAGCAGCGTTCTTTTTGTGCTTGGTGCTGCAGTCGCTCTTGGTGTTGCGGCGCTTAGCATTTGGCTAGAAGCTGCCGAAGGCGTATCTGTGCGTGCCGACTTATCTGTTCGGCTTGTGCGGATACTTCTTCCGTATATGATTTTTATTTGCGGTGCCGCATTTGGCATGGGTGCGTTAAATTCGCTTGGCAGATTTGCTGAAGGGGCGTTTATGCCGGCGATGCTCAATGTAGTGTGGATTGCCGCATTAGTTGGACTTTGGTTTTTCCCCTCCGTTCCAATTACCACGCGCGTTTCAGTCGTTTGTTGGGCGATTCTTTTTGGCGGCCTTTTTCAAATGCTTTTTTTGATGCGCTGCATGGCAAAAAGAGGGTATTCATTTCGCTTCCGTCTCCCAGATTTTCGAAACCCTAAATTCAATTTGGTTTGGAAAAATACTTTTCTTGGTGCAGTCGGTGCGGGAGCCGTGCAGATAAACTACATGCTCGACCAAATTCTCGGCCAGTGTGCCGCGCCGTGGGCGGCAGGTGTAATAGGCTATGCCGAGCGGCTTATGGATCTGCCATTAGGTGTTGTTGGGGTGGCTTTCGGCACGGTTCTTTTGCCGACATTCTCTGGGTGCTTCGCGAGGGGAGATGAGCTTGGCGCGAGGAAGGCTCTTAAAACATCCATTCTTCAAATGCTCGTCGTGATGTTGCCAGCTTCGGTCGTAACATTTTTCTGTTCTGATTGGATAGTTTCCTTAATCTACGAAGGGCGGGCGTTTGACTCTGTTGCAACTACGCGCGTTGCAAGAGCGCTTTCCGTGTACGGTATTGGGCTTTGCTTTTTCTCCATCTATAAATGCCTTGTTCCTTATTTTCAGGCACAGCGCGACATGAAAACTCCTCTTCGCGTGACGCTTATAACTGTTGTTATGAATGCTATTTTGAACATTCTTGCTGTGGTATTTTTGCCGCAGGAGTGGCGTCATGTGGGGCTTGCCGTTTCTACTGTATTTTGCTCTATGGTAGGGTGTGCGCTTTTCCTCCTTGCGTTTATTCGCCAGATTAGGTATAATACGCGTCAAAATTTTCATTCCTGACAGAAAGTAGAGGTAGATAGAAATGGGTACTGGTCGTACACTACGAAAAGAATCGCACGTCCGTCCGTGCAAGACGCCTGCAGGCAAGGCTCGCCGTTCCAAGGCTCAGCGCGCTCGCCTGGTCAAGTTCGGTATGGATGCCGAACAGGTGAAGTTGATGGAAGCTGAGGCCGTGCGCGTGCTCGTGCAGCGTCCTACGCTCGTCAAGAAGATCGTCGCCAAGGGCAAGAAGGCCTAAGGCTTTCTTCTGTCTCGCGTCCGGCGATGACTAAACTTTACTGCTCGGTTCCCGAGCGATTCGTGAATCCCCTCTTCGAGGTTTTCGACGGAGGGGAATTCGTTTTGTCTTCATACCGCGATGTCGAGTCTGACCTTGCGGAGATGAGGATTTACTTCGAGGAGGGCGATCCTCGTCCCGCGCTTGAGCAGGCGCTTGAGATCGTGGGTGCTAAAGCAGAGCTTTTCTCGGAAGAGGTTGCCGACGAAGATTGGAAGTTCGCCTATCGCCGTCATTTCAAGACGGAGCATGTGAGCAGGAGAATTGTCGTTCAGCCTGAGTGGGAAGAGCTTGCAGTCATCAAGTTCGACCCAGGGCTTGCGTTCGGAACAGGCAAGCACGAAACAACGAAAGCATCTCTTCAGTTTATCGACGAACTTTCCGATGAGTTTCGTGGTTCATCCTTCCTCGATATGGGGTGCGGCTCTGGAATACTTTCGATTGCCGCGGCAAAGCTTGGCTACACGTCTGTTCGTGGTTTCGATCTCGATGTTGCAGCAGTTGAATCGTCAATTGAGAATGCCGCCAAGAATGGCGTCGAGGCCGAGTTTTTCAAGTATGCGTTAGGCTCGAAGCATAAGCGCGACCTTGGCGTTTCTGATGTGGTTGTAGCCAATATCCTTGGGCCGTTGCTTATCAGATTCGCAGACGAGATTGCTCCGTGCGTCGGATCCAGGCTCGTTATTTCCGGTATTTTGACTGAGTTTTACCCAGAGGTGCTTGCCGCTTATCGTCAAAGAGGTTTCGAAGAGATTTCCTCCAAGACTATCGGCGAGTGGACGACGGGGCTTTTGCGTCCCGTAAAAAGCTAATTAGCCATGCTCTATTTTCTTGCTGAACATCTCAAAGAGTGGTGGGGGCCTTTCCGCCTCCTCCAGTCGCATGTTTTTCTCCTCGCGTGCGGTGCCTTTACTTCTGCATTGTGCGCGTACATAGCGCTCCCTCGCTTTTGGTCGCGTCTTCCGCGCGACCGCGGCAAGGCGCTCTGTGGAGATGTCGGCGGAATGCAGAGTGCAGGCAAACCTACGGGGACGGGGCTTATCGTCTCTCGTGTAGTTTTGCCGGCTGTCATTATCTTTGCGCCTCTTAAGTTCTTTGACGCAGCAGCATTTTTCTCGCTCTATCTCGCGATGCTTTTCGGCTATCTCGATGACAAGGCCGAGAATCCGTGGGGCGAGCTTCGTAAAGGGCTTCTCGATGCAGTAGTCTCAATTGCCATTGCCGTTTTCGTTTTTCTTGGGCATGCCGAATCTGTTGCTGGCTCGCAACCTGTGATGATAACATGGCTTCCCTTTATTAAAGGTGTTTGGTATTTGCCTTGGTATATTTATGTGCCTGGGGCTGCATTTATTCTTTGGTTTACAATGAATGCTACGAACTGCTCCGATGGTGTCGATGGACTCGCAGGCACTCTCACTGTCATCGCGCTCGTAATGCTTGCATTCGTTCTTTATGTCGTTGTTGGTTACCGTCCTGTCGCTCATTATTTCCTTATTCCCGTTTATTCAGAGGCGGCGCGTTGGGCAATTGTCGTTATGACTGTTGCAGGCGGATTTGCCGGGTATCTTTGGTATAATGCAGAGCCGTCTAAAATTTTGATGGGCGATGCTGGTAGCCGATTCCTCGGCATTCTCACAGCCACCGCGTCACTTATGACAGGCAATCCTTTTATTATTTTGGCTCTCGCCCCAATCGTCCTCGTTAATGGCGGCGGCGGGCTTGGTAAGCTTGTCCTCTTGCGCCTCGCAAAGCGTGTTGGTCTTGATATTGGAGAAGGGAACATAATTCGCAAAGTTAGATTCCCTCTTCATGACCACTGCAAAAAGAATCTCAAATGGTCGAACGCGCAAGTTCTTATGCGCTTTGTGCTTCTGCAGCTTCTTGTGATGCCTATTTTGCTTTTGGTCCTTTTGAAGGTCAGATGATCGCGTAAAATGTGGTATAATACGGATATGAAAAACTTCATATCCAAAGATTATCTGCTCACGACCGATTTCGCTAGGGAACTTTACCACCGTTATGCGGAAGGCGAACCGATCATAGACTATCACTGCCATCTTCCTCCTCGCGAGATTGCCGAGGATAAAAGGTGGAACGATATCGCGGAAGTCTGGCTCGGCGGCGATCACTACAAGTGGAGGCAGATGCGCTCCAATGGCGTGCCAGAGGAATATTGCACAGGATCTGTGCCTGGGCGCGAGAAGTTTATGAAGTATGCCGAGACGATGGAGAAGCTCGTCAAGAATCCTCTCTTCGATTGGTCGCATCTTGAGCTTAAGCGTTACTTCGGCGTGAATGGTCGCCTTTCGTCCGCAACGGCCGCAAAGATTTGGGATAAGTGCAACGCTGTTGTTAAGAGCGAAGGCTTTTCTGCGCGTCAGCTTATGGTCAAGTCGAACGTCGAAGTTGTTTGCACGACGGACGACCCAGACGATAATCTTGAATGGCACAGCAAAATTGCTAAGTCCTTCAAAGAAGTGAAGGTGCTTCCTACTTGGAGACCTGATAGGATTTTGAAGGAAGCTCTTCTCAAGCGTAAAGATCCGATGAAGCATCTTGCTGAAAGGCACGACTATTTTGCAAAGCATGGTTGCGTTCTTTCTGATACGGCATCACGGCGATTCCTCCGAAGGGAAGGTTCCAGGATCTTCTTGTCGAATGTATGAAGCTCGATGCGAAGGCTGGCTGGGCATCGCAGCTCCACTTTAACTGCATTCGCAATCCCAACTCCAAGATGTTCGCTGCTCTCGGCCCTGATACAGGGTTCGATTTCATCGGTGAGTCTGGTGGCTTTGGCGCTCTTGCAGAGCTTTTCGATCGTCTCGAAAGGGAAGATCTTCTCCCGAAGACGATTATCTACTCGCTCAATCCGGCAGACTTCGCTCCGCTCGCCTCTCTTATGGGCTCGTTCCAGAAAGGCCCTGTGGTTGGCAAGCTCCAGCTCGGAAGTGCGTGGTGGTTCCTCGATCACATGGATGGAATGCGCCAGCAGATTGCTGCGCTCGAATCTCTCGGCTGCCTTGGCAACTTCATCGGCATGCTTACAGATTCGCGTTCCTTCCTTTCTTACACGCGCCACGAATATTTCCGCAGAATTCTTTGCGCCAAGATCGGCGAAGAAGTCGAGCGCGGAGAGATTCCTGCCGATATTAAATGGCTCGGCTCTATCGTGCGCGATGTTTCCTTCGGGAACGCAAAGCGTTATTTCGGCTTCGATATTTGAAGCGAGAGGAAGGCGATATGAAAGTCGTTCTTTATGCCGTTGCGCTTTGCGCCGCGGCATTTTCAATGGGTTGCACAAAGAGCGCCACTCCTGAAGAGATCTCTGGCGTGCAAGTGCGCTTTAAGGGAATGGTGGGCGCAAAATTTGACGCGCTCGTAAAGGAGCGTTGTCAGAGTGAAGACGCTAGAGGGCCTTTTTACGAAGAGACTCTTGAAGCGTTCCGCACTCATTACGATGACACGATTCATCCAGACTACGGTTTTTGGCAGAATGAGTATTGGGGGAAGAATACCCTCGGTCTTATTGCTGGAGCTCGCTATGCAGACGACAAAGAACTCATAAAAGAGATAGTTTCAAAGTCGCGCGCATTCGTAAAAGAGTTCCAGAGAGAAGACGGCTCTATAACGACATACAAAGATGTTCGCTTTGTCGTTCCTAAAGATCCTGAGCGCGCGTTTATGTGCTGGAATCTTTGGGGGCGCAAATACACTCTT
This sequence comes from Kiritimatiellia bacterium, assembly GCA_017629735.1. Classification (GTDB taxonomy): domain Bacteria; phylum Verrucomicrobiota; class Kiritimatiellia; order RFP12; family UBA1067; genus UBA1067. The sequence goes on along the minus strand of JAGBWQ010000119.1, from coordinate 1 downwards.
T
>JAGBWQ010000118.1 GCA_017629735.1 Kiritimatiellia bacterium | reverse complement strand
TAAGACGATGCACAAGTCAATTTGGGCGAAGCTCTCTCCTGGACCTCACTTTACGGTTGAAGGCTTTAATGAGAATAGGCGCATTTTCCGCAAGCTCTATCTTGAAGATCGCAAGCGCTTGCCCGATCAAGTTTGGCCGTACCTTGCAATTGGCCTTGCCAACGCCTATGTAAATGGTAATGGTTGCGATTCCCGTGAGATGACGCGCATGGACGCAGAAATGCGCAGGCGCAATTTTGAGCTCCTTGAATGTTACAAGCGCGAACTTAAGGGCTTTGAAGACACTTATATCGAGACGGCTATTCATCAAGTAGGCTGCCGCTCAGGTCGTCATATCGTTGGCCGAGCAACGGTCGATCGCCGTTTGGTCACAACTGCCGCGATGCCGGACGATCCAATCATGCCTTTCGTGCGTGAATGGGGCGAGCATGCGGCCAGCATGAAAAATGGTTTCGGTGGAGATGTGCACGGCAAGAAAGACGGCCTTGGCGGTGTTCCGTACGGGGCTTTGGTGCCAGTCGATTTCTCAAATGTTCTTGCTTGTGGCCTTTGCATATCGGTAGAGGAAGATTATGTAAAAACCATAAGAATGCAGCCTCACTGCTTGATAACTGGTCAGGTTGCGGGGACGGCCGCGGCGCTCTCCCTTGATTCGACAAAATGCGATGTGGGGGCAATCTCCTATCCTGAGCTTCGTAAGAGGCTTGAGGCGCAGAACTACTTTGTCGACGGGAAGTGCTAAGGCGAAAGCTAAATTAAGATTTAAAGGAGACTCTTATGAATATATCTTTTGCAATGAAATCTGTCGCGCTCTTTCTAGCGGTGACGCTCGCTTCTTCGCTTTGTGCAGGATATGTGCCGGAGCCGCGCCCAGTAAAATCTGCTGTTGAGATTACCGCCGTCTACTATCCTGGTACCGAGCAAATGTCGGAATGGGATATGATCGACCAGACTTGCCCCGAGCGCAAGCCTCTTCTTGGTTGGTATGACGAAGGCAATCCCGAGGCGATTGATTGGCAGATTAAATGGGCGGTAGAAAATGGAATTTCCAACTTCTGCGTCGACTGGTATTGGAACAAGGGTTTTCGCCGTCTTGATCATTGGGTGAAGGGGTATTACAAGGCCAAATACCGCAAGTATCTCAAGTGGTACATGATGTATGCCAACCACAATCAGCCGCTCTCGCATTCAACAGATGATCAGAAGGCTGTTACAAAGTTCTGGATTGATAATTATTTTACGACAGAAGAGTATTACAAGATCGATGGCAATCCAGTAGTTTGTATTTGGGATCCAAACAACATCGACCGCGATTTCATTGCCGAGGCGGCAGCGCGCGGCGAAACTCTTGCCAAGGGCGAAGGTATTCGCAGAGCCTTTGCAATAAGCGAGAAGATGGTTAAAGAAGTTGGCTTGCCTGGCATACATTGGCAAGTTATGTGGAGAGTTGTTGATTACAACAAATAAGTTGCCGATTTATATTTGAAGTGCGGTTTTCAATCTGCAATCAGCTATGGCTTGGTGTATGAGGTGCGCAAATTGGCGCCAATCGCCGCGGCCAAGCAGAAGGGCAGAACATACGATATGGTTGCTGAGGCAATTGAAAAGGTGTGGAATAGAATGTGCGTTGGGCGCGATCTTAAATGGTCGTTGCCGCTTCCTACGGGTTGGGACGATCGTCCTCGTTCGTTCGCTCACTCAACGATTATTCAAGGGCGCACGCCTGAGAAATTTGCCGCAATCTGCCGCTCGGCAAGGGAGTTTTGCGACAAGCACAACATTAAGAACATCATCATTCACCCGATTAACGAGTGGCAGGAGGGCAGCTACATCGAGCCGAACGAAGAGTTTGGATTTAAAATGTACGAGGCCATTCGTGATGCTTTCTGCGAAAAGCCCAAAGATGGCTGGCCGCGCAACATGAGGCCTTCTGATGTTGGGCTCGGTCCGTATGATTACCCGCCGCTCTTTCGCTCTTCCGTCCAGAAATGGGATTTCGACTCCACAACGGAAGGGTGGTATCGCCAGCCTTATGGAGGCGGAGAACTTGAAGTAAAAGAGGGGTGTCTTAACTTCTGGGTTACATGGGCGCGCCGCAACTTCAATATTCGTCAGAGGGTTATGCCCTTTGATGCATCGAAGTATCGCTCGTTTGTCGTGCGTATGCGCATAACACCCAATCCAAGCTCTGGTCTTGGTAATGTCACAACCCCTGATATGCGCATTAAATGGGGAACGGCGGAAAATCCGATCATTGAGAAGGGCGTTGTCGTAGATAATACGAAACGAGTTGCTTCCGTGCCTGTTAAGGTGGATGGTAAATTTCATGAGTATCGAGTTGATTTGACGCGTTGTCCCGACTGGAATGGCGTAATAAATGAACTTTGGTTTGAAGCTTGTCAGGTGATGCACGCGCGCGTTGCTGTCGACTGGATGCGTTTTGAATGATGCGTCATTTTAAGTGCCAGATGTGTGGGGCGTGCTGCCGCATAAAGGACGGCATCGTGCGCGTCAATGCAGATGAGATTTCACGAATAGCACGCTATCTTCAAATTTCTGAAGATGAATTCATAAAGGATCATACTGATCTTTCGCCAGATCGCCAAGGGCTTATTCTTCGCAGCCGCCCCAATGGCGAGTGCGTCTATCTTAATAGCGAGAATCTTTGCACGATAAACGAAGTTAAGCCAGATAAGTGCCGAACTTTTCCTTTTGAGTGGGTGAACCCCGATTCGGCGAGTGTCTGCCCTGGTCTTTTTTTGATATAATACGGCAAAAGGAAAAATACAGCGTTACCGCAAATTTGGAAAGGAAGTTTGATGATAAGTGTTCTTGTTGCTGCGGCGATGATGACCCAGTTCGGTGAAAAGGTGACTCCGGAAAATGCTTGGCGCGAATATCCGCGTCCTCAGCTTGTGCGCGAAGGGTGGACTTGCCTTAACGGCAATTGGGATTACAAGGTCGTCGCTTCCGATGGCGAAGGTATTGTCCGCGAAAAGGTATCAGGCAAGATTCTCGTTCCTTTTGCGATAGAATCGGCGCTTTCTGGCGTTTCTCGCCTCACCGAGAAAGATGAGATGATTGAATATCGCCGCACTTTTGAAGCAAAGCCGGCAAAGGGGCGTCGCCAGATTTTGCGTTTCGACGGCGTCGATTATCGTACGCAGGTTTTTGTCAACGGAGTTGAGGCCGGTATCCCGCATGAAGGTGCGCAGGCTGCCTTTTCGTATGATATCACATCTTTAGTACGCGCTGGATCTAACGATCTTTTAGTTCGCGTGTGGGATCCGACGGAAGGCTTTGTCAATTCGCTCGGCAAGCAGGCGCTTAAGCCCCATGGGTGCTTCTATACGCGTGTTTCCGGTATTTGGAAGAGCGTGTGGTTGGAAGATGTTCCTTCTACGTGGATCGAGAGCTTTAATGCAATTGCCGACATCGACAACGGGAAGGTCGATTTTATTTTCGATGTTCGCGGGTGCGATCCTACTGAAGAGGTGGAAGTAGAAATTTTTGATGCTGCATCTTCCCGTTCTTCTGTTGTCGTTGCAAAGACAGAAGGTGAGGGCGGGCGCAGATTCTCCGCCAAGATGCCAAAGAACTTCCTCCTCTGGAGCCCTGAAGAGCCGAATCTCTACAACTTCACTGCCAAGTGCGGCAAAGATTCCATTCGCGGCTACTTTGCGATGCGCAAGTTCTCGAAGGGCAAGGATAAAGATGGCGTTCTTAGGTTCTTCTTGAACAACAAGCCGTATTTCATCATCGGCACTCTCGATCAGGGCTGGTGGCCAGATGGCTTGCTTACGCCTCCGTCTGACGAGGCGATGAAGCACGATATTCTTACGCTTAAGAAGTGCGGCTACAATATGATGCGCAAGCACATCAAGGTGGAGCCGATGCGTTATTATTGGCTATGCGATAAGCTCGGCATTCTCGTCATTCAAGATATGCCCTCTGGCGACAGCACAAAGCTCTTTGATTTCTCTCACGCGAATTTCGCCTATGGTGCAGTTCGCCGCGAGTGGAAGAGCATAATGGACGATCTTATGGCCGTTCCTTCCATCATCATGTGGGTGCCTTACAACGAGCAGTGGACGCAGCCTTGCGATGTTCTTACAGCCGATATGCTTCGCTGGACATCTGCGTACGATCCTTCTGGAAGGCTCGTTGACGGCCCAAGCGGTTGGCGCGATTTCGAAGGAGGCGATAAAGGCCATAGCGATGCTGAAAGGTGCTGGTCGAAGCATAAGGGCGTGGGTGAGGATGAAAGCTGCGATGTGATTGATAGGCACGATTACTCGTTTAGGCCTACGATGCATGCGGTAAATCCTCACAGAGTCAGCTTGCTCGGTGAATATGGCGGTATCGGCTGCCGCGTTCCTGGCCATCTCTGGACGGAGAATGCCTGGGGCTATGGCAATACTGGCAGCGACACCGATCGCGCGGCGGTCGAGAAGAAGTATATTGAGCTTACGGCTCATGTCCTTGGCCTTGTAAAGAAGGGTCTTGGCGGTGCAGTTTATACTCAGACGACAGATGTCGAGGCAGAGATCAACGGCCTTATGACATACGACCGCAAGGTTCTTAAGTTCGACGCGGCAAAGCTTAAAAAGGCTCACGACGAGCTTTGTGAAGCCGTCAAGTAATTAAAATTTACATCAAAAGCATAGGAGATATATTATGAGCAACACGAGAAGAGATTTCCTTAAGGGTACAGCCTGGATGGGGGTTACGGCAATGGCTGCCGGCTGCATGTCGGGTGGTCTTAAAATTACTGGCGGCGGCACGATGATGAATTGGGCCGATAAACCCATCAAGAAGCTTCGTGTTGGCGTTATCGGGCTTGGTATGCGCGGCCCAGGCGCGGTTCATATTCTCGCCATCATTCCCGGCGTTGAGATTGTGGCTCTCTGCGACAAGCACCCTGAGCGCGTTGCGATGCAGCAGACGTGGCTGCGCGAAAATGGCCACCGTCCTGCGCGTTTGGAGTTCTCTGGCGACGAAGGGTACAAGAGGCTCTGCGAATCTTCCGATATCGATTTGGTTTACAGCGCTACTCCATGGGATTTGCATGTGCCGATCGCGCTTTATGCGATGGAGCATGGCAAGCATGTCGCAACGGAAGTTCCCGCGGCATTCACGGTTGAGGATTGCTGGAAGCTTGTTGAGACGAGCGAGCGCGCGCGCCGCCATTGTATGCAGCTTGAGAATTGCTGCTACGGTGAGATAGAAATGCTTACTCTCAATATGGCTCGCAAGGGTCTTTTGGGCGATCTTCTCCATGCGGAATGTGCCTACATTCACGATTTGCGCGAATGTTGCTATCAGGATCCTGATGTTAAGAATCCTGGTTACGGTGTCAGCGGATACATGGATTACTGGCGCTTGAAATGGAATCTTACCCACAAGGGCAATCAGTATCCGACGCATGGGCTTGGTCCGGTGTGCTGGTACTTCGATGTCAACCGCGGCGATCGTCTTGATTATCTCGTCTCTCTCGAGAGCAAGGCTTTTGGCTTCAAGGATTACGCATCGAAGCTCTTCCCACAGTCTTGGAAGGCGAAATATTCTCCAGAGATGGGCGATATGAACACAACGCTCATTAAGACGGTGAAGGGGCGCAGCATCATGGTTCAGCACGATGTCACCTCTCCTCGTCCGTATTCGAGAATTAATCTCGTCTCTGGTACGCGCGGAATTATTAAGGATTATCCTTATCAGGTCGCTCTTGCTGAAAAGCCGGGCGATGGCGCACATTCGTGGGCTGCGCAGGCCAAGGCTGATGAGATCAAGAATCGCTATATGCACCCGCTTTGGAAGGAAGCGGGCGAGTTTGCCAAGCTCGTTGGCGGACACGGCGGCATGGATTTCCTTATGATACTTCGCCTTTGCTACTGCTTGCAGAACGGTCTCCCGCTCGATATGGATGTCTATGATCTTGCGGCATGGTGCTCAATCTGCGAGCTTTCTGAAAAGTCTGTGCGCAACCGTTCGCAGTCGCAGGATATTCCCGATTTCACATCGGGCGCGTGGAAGAGCGGTCGCCCTGTTGAGATCACGCCAGTTGGTCTCTCGTCGATGGGCTTTAAGAGCGATAGCGAAATCAAAAAAGATTCTACTCAGCTCTCCGTCTGATGACAGATTTTTCGAAACTCCTCAATCCGGGGCAGCTTACGGCAGCCACGGCTTCAGATGGGCCATTGCTCGTTCTTGCAGCCGCAGGCACAGGTAAGACGCGTACTCTCGTTCATCGTGTAGCTTATCTTGTTGAGCAGGGCGTATCTCCCGATCGCATATTGCTTCTTACCTTTACGAATCGTGCGGCGCGCGAAATGCGCGACCGCGCAGGTTTGCTTGTGGGAGATGCAGTCCATTCAATATGGAGCGGCACATTCCACTCGATTTGCGCCAGATTGCTCAGAAGGTATGGAAGCTCGCTTGGATATTCGCCGTCCTTTTTGATTCTCGACGAAGAAGATCAGAAAAAGCTTATTGGCGATATAATTAAATCGTCAGTTGCCGATCCCAAGGAGTTTCCGAAAAAGGATATTATCGCAAAGATTATATCCGAGGCGGCCAATGAGGGTGTGTCTGTCGCGTTCGTTGCGTCGAGGTGGCTTACAAAGACTGCGCAGATTGATCCTGAAGCAATCGATGCAATAGCCAAGAAATACGTCGCTCGCAAGCAGGAGCTTGGCGCGATGGATTTCGATGATCTTCTCGTCAATGGATTGCGTCTTCTTAAAGAATGTGATGGAGTTAGAGAAATGCTTCAAGAGCATTTTCTCCATGTTCTTGTCGACGAATATCAAGATACAAATACGCTTCAGGCGGAGTTTACGGATATCTTGGCTGCAAAGCACCGCAATATCCTCGCTGTTGGCGACGATTTCCAGTGCATTTACACATGGCGCGGCGCGCGTATCGAGAATATCCTCGATTTTCCGTCTCGTTGGTCGGGCTGTCGCATCGTAAAGCTTGAGGAAAATTACAGATCAGTTCCTGGCATTCTCGATATAGCCAATGTTGTTATGAAAGATGCGCCAAAGCAGTTTGAGAAGCATCTTAAGGCGCGGCGAGATGCAATAGGCGGCAAGCCTTGCGTCCATCGAGTATACGATTCTCGTGAGCAAGCCTCAGAGATAATGCGCGTAGTTGCTGAAATGCGCTCCTCGGGCTATCATCTTAGCGACATGGCGGTTCTCTACCGCAGCCACTTCCAGTCTATCGATATTCAGATGACGCTTGCGCGCGCAGGTGTGCCGTTCCGTATCACATCGGGCGTCGGCGTTTTCGAGCAGATACATGTAAAGGATATTCTTTCGTATCTTCGCCTTATTCTCAACCCGCGCGACGAGCTTTCTTTTATGCGCTTCGTGCGGCTTTTCCCTGGCGTAGGCGAGAAGGGCGCAGAGAAGATGTGGAGCAAGCTCGGCTCAATGTTCGATGCTTCGCGCCGCGAAGATAGAGAGACTTTGGGTTCGCTCTTTGGAGCCAAGGCCAAGCCTTATTGGCCTGCAGTATCGAAGTGCCTTGAGATTGCAAACGAGCATCTCGACAACGACGAGGTGGGCGATGTGATTGAGGACTTTGTCGATCTTTATTACGAAGATCATTTGCGCAGAGAATGGGACGAGAAGGACGCGGAAGATAGACTTGAAGATATCGCAGAACTTGCAGGGCAGATAGCCGCGGCAGAGTCTACTGGCGGCGGTCGTCAAAAGCTTGAGGCATTCCTTCAAGATGTCGCGCTTCTTACGAATCTCGATGCGAAGCGCAACGATACAAATACCGATAAATTGACTCTCTCCACAATCCATCAGGCAAAGGGTATGGAGTGGCCCGTCGTGTTCGTTCCGTGGCTTTCGGAGGGGCTTTTCCCATCTGCCAAGGCGGCAGAGGAAAATCGCGCCGACGAGGAGAGACGCCTATTTTATGTCGTGGTGACAAGAGCGAAGGATTTTCTCCATCTCTATTCGCCCACCATCAGGAAAACTTCTGATGGCGGAATGTTCCCTGTGGAGGAGTCTATCTTCCTTAAAGAGATCCCTCCGCAGCTTGTAGAGAAGCGCAGGAATCTTTTTAATCCAGCGTATCAGTCTACAGGAGGGTTCTCTCGCACGCCGCCATTCAGGGGAGGAGCCTCTTCTGGGTGGACGAGACGCTGGTGAGAGAGTTTCCATCGCCGCGGCGAAACGCCAGTTTCTTTCTTGAAGACATTCACGAAGTAGGCGGAATTGCAGTATCCAAGTGATTGCGCCAATTCTGAAACTGAAAGGTTTCTGTGGCGAAGGATTCTCTTTGCCTCGTCCATTCTAAGGCGAGAGAGAAGCTTCCCAGGCGACATCCCGATATCTGTGGCAAATGCTCTGTCGAGTGTTGCGCGTGAAACTCCAAGCGCTGATGCGAGCATTTCTGTGGATGGTGGATTTGCAATGTTGTCTTGGTATATTTTCTTCGCGCGCCCTGTAAGCCCTTTGGGTGTGGCGAGCGTGTCGGAAGACGCGCGCTCTGCAATTCCTCTTGGTGGAATGAGAATTGGCTTCTCAGGCTTTTTCTCGCCTTTCATGATTGAGGCGAGAAGTTTGGCTCCTTCATATCCAATTCTTGCAAGATCGTGGCGAACAGAAGATATGGGTATGATTTGGCTTTCGCAAAGAGGTTCGTCGTCGCCAGCGCCGAGGATTGCAATTTCATCGGGAATCGAATATCCCGCGGCAATCGCGGCAGATTCTACGCATGAAGCATCGGCATCGTCGAAACAAAATATCGCGGCAGGCTTTTCAATTGCGGCGAGATTGTTTGTAAGGTATTTCGAAAGGGATTTCCAGTCATACGACTTTGTGCGTAAGGGAGCTTTCTCCCATATCCAGCGTTCGGGAGTCGTAAGAGAGCCTTCCGAGAAAGCATTACACCTTAATTCGTGTTGCACGCCCCACTTTGTTGAAAACCACGCAACATTCTTGAAGCATCGCTCTTTAAAGTGCTTTGCTGCAATCTGACCGATGAGCTTGTTGTCGCCAGCCACGCGAGGAAGGCGGATATCTGGGCGAGAATAGCTTAAATCCACAATTGGGATTCCCTTGCGGCGCATAGACTTTACTTTGCGTTCCATTTCAGGATCATCGCGCAGTGTGACAAGCGCTCCATCTCCGGTCCACCCGTCAAGTGTGTGCGTCAGTCGGTCTGATACAGTAAGGTGCCAACCGTTTGCTCTTGCAAAATCGGTGACCCCATTAAAGCGCCCAGGCGACGAAGGGGTGATGAGAAGAAGTACATTTGTGGTTTTCATGCTTCAATTTTACCATTAATGAGCGAAAAACACAATCAGCTCCGCAAATTTACAATTCTTTGCTATTGCGTTCTGAAATAAAAGAGTTCATAATATTCACACTATGAAAAGCGATGTTTTGGTTATCGGTACTGGAGTTGTTGGGTGTGCTGTTGCACGAGAACTGACTCGTTTCAATATCAATGTTGTTGCGATAGACGCGGCAAGCGATGTGGCAGAAGGCGCATCTAAGGCAAATAGTGCCATTGTTCATGCTGGGTTTGATGCCAAGCCTGGTACGAATAAAGCTAAGTTCAATGTTCTTGGCAACAGGATGTTTGAAGATGTCTGCCGCGAATTGAAAGTTCCTTTTAGGCGCAACGGATCTTTAGTTCTCGCATTCGACGCGGAAGACGAAAAGGTTCTGCAGTCGCTCAAAGAGCGCGCCGAAGAAAATTCTGTGCCAGTAGAGATTATTTCGCAGGAAGAGCTTCGTCGCCGCGAGAAGAATGTTTCTGAGGAGGCTATCTCTGCGCTCTGGGCGCCGACAGGCGGAATATGCTGCCCATACGAACTCACCTTCCGTTATGCAGAGAATGCCGCGGCAAATGGTGCTGAATTTTTCTTTGATGCACAAGTCGTATCTATCGAAAAGATTGAGGGTGGCTGGAAGGTTGTTTGTGCCGATTCGCGCGTTTTTACGGCAAAGGCAGTTGTAAACTGTGCAGGCATAAAGTCCGATGAGATCAATAACCTCGTAAGTAATGTTAAGTACTCCATCAAAGCGCGTCGCGGCGAATATTTGATGCTCGACAGAGATGAAGATGGAGTTTTCTCCGCTACAATGTTCCAGTGTCCTTCAAAGATGGGCAAGGGAATCTTAGTCTCTCCAACGGTTGACGGTACTGTTATCGTAGGGCCGACGGCTGAAGATATTGATGACAAGGACGACAAGGCAACGACATTCGGAGGACTTGAGAACGTAAGGAAGGGGGCGAAAAGAACTTATCCCAAACTTCCTCTCTCAAAGGTGATAGCAGAGTTCTCGGGCCTTCGTGCGCATGAGACGACGGTTGGCGATTTCATTCTTGGTGAAGCTCCCGATGCTGAAGCGTTTTTCAATGCCGTAGGCGTTGAGTCTCCAGGCCTTACTTCTGCTCCCGCCATTGGCGTATGGATGGCAGCGAAGGTTGCCGCAAAGCTAGGAGCTTCGCGCAGGAATCCTTCTCTTATTTCTAAAGATGTCAGCTGGTGGCCAAAAACACGCGAGATGAATCCCGCTGAACTTGCAGAACTTGTCGAGCGCGATCCTTCATTTGGCCGTATCGTTTGTCGATGCGAGGAAGTGACGGAAGGCGAGATTCGCGCGGCAATTCGCGCACGTGTCGGCGCGAGAACGCTCGATGGTATAAAGCGTCGCACTCGCAGCGGCATGGGGCGCTGCCAAGGAGGTTTCTGCACGCCGCGTTTAATCGAGATCCTTGGTTCGGAGCTTGGACTCCCGCCCGAGGCGTTTTTGCTTTCGCGCAAAACGGCACCCGTAGCGCTTAAAAAGCCAACGCGCGGCTGTGGTTGCGCTGGAGGCGTTTGCGATGTGATAGTGGTCGGTGCAGGCCCTGCAGGGCTTGCCGCTGCATGCGCCGCGAAGGACGCAGGGGCTAAAGACATTCTTGTTGTCGAGCGCGACGATGCTCCAGGCGGAATTCTTCAGCAGTGCATTCACAACGGATTTGGTCTCCATCGCTTTAAGGAGGAGCTTACAGGGCCTGAATACGCGCAGCGTTTCGTCGATATGGCTCAAGAGCGCGGCATTAGCGTTGTATGTGGCACGATGGTCCTTGATATTACTCCAGAAGCAGATGGAACAAGCCATGTTACTGTGATGAGCCCACGAGGTGGCCTTAAGATTCATCGCACGCGTTCAGTTGTTCTTGCGATGGGCTGCCGCGAAAGACCGCGCGGAGCTCTTATGACTCCTGGTACGCGCCCGGCAGGTGTGTATACGGCAGGAACGGTGCAAAGGCTTGTTAATATGGACGGCATTATGCCCGGCAAGAGAGTCGTTATTCTTGGCTCTGGCGATATCGGTCTTATTATGGCGCGGCGTCTTACATTCTCAGGAGCGAAAGTTCTTGCGTGTGTTGAGATTATGAAGAAGTCTTCAGGTCTTATGCGAAATGTTGTTCAGTGTCTTAACGACTACGATATTCCGCTTCTTCTTTCGCATACTGTGACAAATGTAGAAGGGCGCGATCATGTAACTGGCGTTACAGTCGCCGAAGTGGACGATAAGATGCAGCCTATTGCTGGCACGGAAATTCACTACGATTGCGATACGCTAGTTCTTTCCTGTGGTCTTATTCCTGAGAATGAGCTTACGAAAAAAGCAGGTGTCGAGATGGACGAAAAAACGCGCGGGCCAAAAGTCGATGCGAATATGGCAACGAGCGTTCCTGGCATCTTTGCAGGCGGAAATGTCGTAAAGGTCTATGATCTTGTCGACTGGGTCAGCCGCGACTCTGAGATTGCTGGGCGTTCTGCCGCGCAATACGCGTTAAATTCAAAGGTGTGAGGAGGCTTAAGTATGAAGATGATTTGCATTAGCTGTCCGCGTGGTTGCGAGCTTGATGTTTCAAAGAACGGCGATGAGGTTGTTGTTGCGGGAAATGCTTGTCCGCGCGGCAAGGATTATGGCGAGAGCGAGCTTATAAATCCAACTCGCATGGTGACAGGTCTTGTTAGAGTGGCTGGTATGCGCAAGCCTTTGCCGGTAAAAACAGCTAGTCCTGTGCCGAAAGGCTCGATAGATGCTGTCCTTTTTGCGATGCATCAGATGACGGTGCAGTTGCCAGTTAAGACTGGTGATGTTATAATAGAGTCCGTTGCCGGTACTGGAGTTAATGTGGTAGCAACTGCAAATATGTAAGAGGTAGGAATGTTTGATATCGCAAAAAAGAAGGCTTTTGTCTGCGATCTTGATGGAACGCTCTTTATGGGCGGTCAGCCAATCAAGGGAGCGGTTGATTTCGTCATTGAGTCTACTAAGAGTGAGAGATTTTCCTTTTTTTATTTGACGAACAATACTTCAAAGACGCCAGAGGAATACATGACAAAAATCTCAGGCGCGGCGATACCGGTAAAGCCCGAGCAGATTTTAACTCCGCTTATAACGCTTGAGGCGTACATTCGTGAGAAGGGCTACAAATCCGTATATCTCTTGGCGAGCGAAAAAGTTGTCTCGCACATGGAAAAGCGTCTTGCAGATGTAGGCGTTTCTTTCGAGTTCGATCCCGAGAAGAACGAGCTTATTGCTTTGGCATACGACAAGGAGCTTACATACGCCAAGCTTGCTGATGCGACAAGCCTTTGGAATATGCGCAATGTGCCGCCCAGTCCAATGTGCCCTGTTAGGACTGAGAATAAGGAACCTATTGATTTTGTTGCTACGCACCCCGATAATTGCTGTCCTAGTGAGCGCGGGCCTATACCAGATGTCGGAGGAATGCTTAAGTTTCTTGAGATAACAAACGGAATGAAGCCGACACATGTTTTCGGCAAGCCTTCGCCATCGCTTCTTAAGACTGTTCTTGACCGCTTTGCGCCAGAGGAGATTGCTGTTGTAGGCGATAGGCTCTATACCGACAAGGCTATTGCCGACAATGCAGGAGTTGATTTTGTCTGTGTTCTTTCAGGTGAGACTACGAAAGAGGATCTTGAAAAATACACAGGCACAGCACCAGCAATTGTAGTCGACACTTTTGATATGGTTGACGCAAAGTAAAAGAGGCTCAAATGAAAGACGAAGAATCCTTCCGCAAGGCACAGAGAACTTTTATCTTCTCAAGCGCGCTCGTTTATGCGTTCTTTTATCTGACGCGAAAAAATCTTTCAATGGCTCAGCCGGGAATGCTCGAAGAGGGCGTCATCTCCACATACGCTCTTGGCACGATGCTTTCCGTCCATGGAATCATTTATGGATTAAGCCGTTTCGTTAATGGCTTTTGGGCTGATCGCCTCAATGGGCGCGTTTTCATGACAATCGGTCTTGCCGCGTCGGCGCTTATGAACTTCTTGTTCGGCTGCTCGTCGGTGTCGATTCTCTTTGCCGTCTTTTGGGTCCTGAACGGCTGGACTCAAGGCATGGGCTTTCCTCCTTGCGCGAAGATGTTAACGCATTGGATTCACCCCAAAGAGCTTGCGACGAAAATGTCGGCGTGGAATACATCTCATTCTTTCGGCGCTGTGATGGCGTTAGGCTTGTGCTCGCTTCTTTTAGGGCCTCTGTGCCTTGGGTGGCGTTGGTGTTTCTATGTGCCTGCTGTTCTTGCGGCTCTTGTTGCAATCTTCTGCTTCTTTAAGGTTAAAGATTCTCCTGCAGAAGCTGGCGTTGAAGAGCTTGAGATAGAAGGGGGTAAGAAAGATTGCGAGGCTGTCTCGTCTGTTACATTTGCAGAGCGCCGTCGCCTCGTTTTCGGCAATCGCGTAATTTGGCTTATCGCGCTTGCAAACTTTTTCGTCTACATCGTCCGCTTTGGATTCCTCGATTGGGGTCCGACATTCTTGAAGCAGTTCAAGGGCATTCCCGTCGCGAAGGGCGGTCTTATGACGATTGCCTTCGAGCTTGCCGCTGTCGTCGGAACTATTTTTGCAGGCTGGATTACAGACAAGTGGTTCAAAGGTCGTGGTGTGCGCACTTGCGTCTTTTGTATGCTCTTTGCCGCGCTCTTTGCGTTCGGGTTTTGGTATCTTCCCAATGGTGCGCCTATTTGGCAGGCAACGATACTTTTGATGGGTGCAGGTTTTTGCATCTATGGGCCTCAGGCTCTGATTGGTATTGTTGCGGCAAATCAGGCAACAAAGGAGGCTGCCGCAATGGCCAACGGCTTTACGGGCATTATGGGGTATTTGTCGACGCTCGTCTCTGGTATTGGCGTTGCCTTTATTAAGACGCATTACGGCTGGGGCGCGACTCTTTGTTCGTTCTCGCTTTTCGCGCTTTTAGGCATGGCGCTCTTTATGTGCGCGTGGAATGCAAAGGCGGATGGTTACAAAAAATAAAAAGTTATAAAAGGTTAGTTTTATGTCAAAGAAGTTCTTTAAGATTGTTGTTCTGTGTGCGTCTGCTGGCGTTGGCTTTTTCTTGGCATCTTATTTCTCATGTGCCTCAAAGTGTGCTGATGTAATAATCTACGGCGGAACTCCTGCGGCGTTCTCGGCTGCCGTTCAGGCAAAAAGAATGGGAGTGAGCGCGATTATCGTTTCGCCGGACAAGCGCATCGGCGGCTTGACCACGGGCGGCTTGGGACAGACTGATATTGGAAATAAGTCGGCCTTTGGTGGAATTACAGTTGAGTTCTATCGTGATATTGCAACATATTATTCCGATCCGCGCAACTGGAAGCATCAGAAGATGGAGAATTACTTCCCTGATGGCCAGTGTGCAGGCTCTAAGACAGGCGGAACGATGTGGACCTTCGAGCCGTCTGCCGCTCTTAATGTTCTTGAAGGTTGGATTAAGCGCGATAATCTCACTGTCCTTCGCGGCGAAAGGCTCGATCGCTCTGAGGGCGGCGTTAAGGTTGAGAATGGCCGTATCGTTTCGTTCCGCACCGAAAGCGGACGCGTCTTTAAGGGAAAAGTTTTTATCGATGCCACATACGAGGGCGATCTTCTTGCCGCGGCAGGAGTTTCGTACACGGTCGGGCGCGAGGCCAATAGCGTCTATGGTGAGACGATTAACGGAAACGCTCCCTTCGCGAATGGCGCGTGGCACCACAATTTGCATGCGGGCGTCTCTGCGTATGTAGTCGAGGGAGATAAAAGCTCAGGTCTTCTTCCTGGCATCGAGCCCTACAATCCTTCGGAGAAGGTTGGCGATGGCGATAAGCGCGTTCAGGCATATTGCTTCCGTATGTGTTTGACAGATGTTCCTGCCAACAGAATCCCGTTTAAGAAGCCTGAAGGTTACGACGAGAAGGAATATGAGCTTCTTTTTAGAGAGCTTGCTGCGCTTGAGGCAAATCCTTCCGTTAAAGTTGCCGGCTGCCTCTTCGGAACGAATGGCTTTTCGAGAATTCCGTTTATCATGTCGCGCATGCCAAACGGAAAGACAGACTCCAATAACCGCACAGGCGTGTCTAGCGATTTTATTGGAAGGAACTGGGATTGGGCAGAAGCAACGTATGATGAGCGCCAGAAGATTTACGACGAACACCTTCGTTATCAGCGTGGTTTGATGTGGACGCTTGCCAACCATCAGCGCGTTCCTGCCGATTTGCGCGCGTATTTCTCCAATTGGGGAACTTGCCGCGACGAATTTGCCGATGGAGCAGGAGATGGGTGGCAGAGCCAGCTTTATGTGCGCGAGGCGCGTCGTATGATTGGCGAGTGCGTGATGACGGAAAAGCATTGCCGCGGAGCCGAGAAGGCCGCCCGTCCAGTTGCGATGGCCGCATACACGATGGATTCGCACCATGTCCGCCGCGTCGAGACTAAAGATGGATTTGTCCGTAATGAAGGAAATGTCGAAGATTGGCTCTCCGCAGATGGCAAGACTAGAATGAAGCCATACGGAATAGATTACGGTGCAATTCTTCCTAAACGCGCAGAATGCACAAATCTTCTTGTGCCTGTCGCTATCTCATCTTCACATATCGCGTTTGGTTCAATTCGCATGGAACCTGTGTTCTTTGCGTTAGGTCAGGCAGCCGCGACCGCGGCGGCTTTCGCGATAAATGAAGATAAACCGGTTCAAGATGTCGATTATGCCAAACTTTCCTCTCGTCTTATTGCCGATGGACAAGTTATCAAGTAAGAAGGTTAAATTTTAGTAAAATTACCCCCTTGCGCGATTAGACGCATTTTTGATATACTACACAGATATTCGACCACTCTAAAGAGTAATAAAAAAATCATGAAAGTACGTAGCTCCGTTCGTCGCATTTGCGAGAACTGCCGCATAATCCGCCGCAAAGGCATTGTGCGCGTGATCTGCACCAACCCGCGTCACAAGCAGTGCCAGGGTTAAGAAAGGTAACTGAAAACTATGCCTAGACTGATGGGTGTGGATATTCCTGGAAAGAAGCATATTCGCTTCGCTCTTAGGTATATTCACGGTATTGGGCCGAAGCGCGCCGATGACGTGCTTGCGGCGGTCAATGTCGATCCGATGAAGAAAGCGGACGACGTAACGCAAGACGAGATCCACGCGATCACGACTTTCATCCAGGACCACTTCAGGGTCGAGGGTGATCTGCGCCGTGAGGTTTCGCAGAATATCCGCCGTTTGATCCAGATCGGTTCCTACCGCGGTCTCCGTCATAAGAAGGGTCTTCCTGTTCGCGGTCAGCGCACTAAGACTAATGCCCGCACCCGCAAGGGTGGCAAGCGCGTTTCTATCGCGATGCCCAAGCAGGCCGGCCGCTAATTAAGAGAGGTTTCTTGAAATGAGCGAAGATATTAAGAAGGCCGAAGTGCCCGCCGAGGCTGCTGCACCCGTGGCAGAAGGCGAGGCCGCCAAGAAGAAGAGCGGAAAGTCGATTCCTGCTGGAATTGCTTTCATCCGTTCCACATTTAACAACACCCAGGTTTCCATCGCCGATGCACGCGGAGGCGTTATCAGCTGGAGCTCCGCTGGCAAGGCTGGCTTCAAGGGCTCCCGTAAGTCCACTGCGTTCGCCGCTACTATGGTGGCTCAGGATGCAGCGCGCGTTGCGGTTGCCAAGGGTATGCACGAGTGCGAAGTGAGGATGCAGGGCGCCGGAGCAGGCCGCGAGAGCGCGGTCAGGGCGATCCAGGCTGCCGGTATTCGCGTCACACAGATCACGGACACGACGCCCGTTCCTCATAACGGTTGCCGCGCCCGCAAGCGCAGGAGGGTTTGATTATGGGTCGTTATACAGGTCCTAGAAGCAAGATTTCGCGTCGTTTCGGCGAGCCGATTTTCGGTCCCGATAAAGTTCTCGCCAACCGTCCCAACCCTCCCGGGCAGCACGGTCCTAACAAGCGCCGCGGCAAGAAGATGTCTGAATACGGCATTCAGCTTCGTGAGAAGCAGAAAGCCAAGGCTATCTACGGAATGCGCGAGAAGCAGTTCCGCCTGTTCTTCAAGCGTGCTCTTTCCAAAGAGGGCGTTACGGGCGATGTCATGCTTGCTCTCTGCGAGTGCCGTCTCGACAATATCGTCTATCGTCTCGGTCTTTCCCCGACGCGTGCGGGTGCTCGTCAGCTCGTTACCCACCGCCATGTCACCGTCAACGGTCGCGTGTGCAATGTTCCGAGCGCAATCATCCGTCCCGGAGATGTCATCTCCCTGCGCGAGAAGGATCGCGATATGATCGCAGTCATTGAATCTCTCAAGCGTCAGCCGGCTCTTGTTAACTGGCTCAGCTGGGATGCCGCAACGATGCAGGGTTCGCTTCTTGCTGTTCCTTCTCGCTCGGACATTCCTGAGAATATCGAGATGCAGCTCATCGTCGAATTCTTCTCTCGTTAATAGTTTACAGTCTTTCATCAGGGAGGTAAAACATGCCTATCCGTTTGAGCCCGTTTGAGATGCCTAAAAGCGTTCAGGTGAACGAATCGACCAAAACCGATACGTACACCAGGTTCGTTGCCGAGCCTTTCGAAATCGGGTATGCACGGACGATCGGTAACTCTCTCCGTCGAGTTCTTCTTAGCTCGATCGAGGGTGCCGCTATTTCGTCTGTCAAAATTAAAGGCGTAAATCACGAGTTTTCCTGCATTCCTGGCTGCGCAGAAGATGTCACCGACATCATTCTCAATCTCAAGCGCACGCTCATCAAGACCAGCACGAGAGAAAGCCAGACGCTTACTCTCAAGGCCAAGGGCCCGTGCGAGGTTTGTGCAGGTGATTTTGCTAAGGACAACAATGTTGAGGTGCTCAACCCCAAGCAGGTGATCTGCACGCTCGATGTTGATGGTTCTATCGAAATGGAGTGCGAGATCAGGACTGGTCGCGGTTTCTGTCTTGCCGACGGAAATAAGCGTTCTGGCCAGGAAATTGGCCGTATCGCTATCGATTCGATATTCTCGCCTGTTACGCGTGTCAACTTCCTCGTGGAGAACACACGCGTCGACGATCGTACCGACTACGAGAAGCTCGTCCTCGACATCTGGACCGACGGTCGCGTCTCCCCTGAGGAGGCTCTTCAGACCGCAGGTGCAGTTCTCCGCCGTCACATCGACGTGTTCGTCGATTATGCCGGTAAGCAGACCCTCGAATTCGAGGACCTCGGAGACAAGGATGCCGGCGAGCGCGAGAGGCTCAAAAAGCTTCTCAACATGTCGGTCAACGAAATCGAATTGTCCGTCCGCGCAGCCAACTGCCTCAACAATGCGAGCATCGCTACTGTTGGTGAGTTGGTCCTCAAGACCGAGGCTGACATGCTTAAGTATCGTAACTTCGGCAGGAAGTCGCTCGACGAAATCAAGAACAAGCTCGTTTCGCTCGGACTGTCACTCGGATATAAGTTCGATGCGAATCTGCTCGACCAGAAGAAATAAGGAAGTTTAAGTTATGCGTCATCAGAGAGTAATGAAAAAGTTCGGGCGCTCCACTAAGCATCGCAAGATGCTCATGAAGAGCCTCGTCACCAATCTCATTCTCGCAGAGTCCATCAAGACGACTCTGCCCAAAGCCAAGGAGGCCCGCAAGGACGCCGACAAGATGGTTACGATCGCGAAGAAGGGCAATCTTTCTGCCCGTCGTCTCGCGGCATCCCGTCTTCTCGACCCCAAGGCTGTCCAGAAGCTTTTCGACAAGGTTGCTCCTGCGATGAAGGATCGCAAGGGCGGCTACACCCGCATCATTAAGCTCGGCACCCGCAAGGGCGACGCAGCTGAGATGTGCATCCTTCAGTGGGTGACGGCTGCGGAAGCTGCTGCACCTGCGACCGAAGAGCCGGCGAAGGAGGTGAAATAATGGCTATCGTTCTTAAGCTCAAGAAGGGCGAGTCTGTCGAGCGCGGTCTTAAGCGTCTTAAAAGAGTCCTCGATAAGGAGGGCCTCATCAAGAAGCTTCGCGACGACCGCTATTTCGAGAAGCCT
>JAGBWQ010000117.1 GCA_017629735.1 Kiritimatiellia bacterium | reverse complement strand
GATGACCTTTGAGGAGCTTGTCGTTGCGGCAGAACATTCGTTGCCGGTTCTTTTCATTGTGTTTGAAAATAACTCTCTTGGTTTAGTGAGGCAGATGCAGCTTTCTCGTAAGGGCGGGCGGGCGTTTGCGACAGAAATGCGCTGTCCCGATTTTGTGAAGATGGCATCTGCTTGTGGTGTGCGTGGCTTTAAGGCAACTTCCTTGAAAAAGCTTGAGGCGGCAGTCGCAAAAGCTGTTAAATTGTCTGAGCCAGTGCTTATTGAAGTTTCGGTAGATTCGGAGGCTCAAGTATGAAGATTTCAATACATCGTCTCGACTGCCATGTGGAAAACAAGCCTGGCGTTCTTGCAAGAATCGTGGGTTTGATTTCAGGGCGCGGCTACAACATTCATAAGCTTAATGTTGGGCCGACGAAGGATTGCACACTCTCGCGTATGCGCATTGATGTCATTGGTTCAAAGAGAGTGGTGGAGCAGATAATTCTTCAGCTTCGCAATTGCGTCAATGTGATAGATGTCGTTTCTCGTCCGTTGCGGGTAGATCCGCCTAAAAAATAAAATCATCATTTTATGATAACAGTCACAAAAACCGTTCGTTTCGATGCCGCGCATGTTCTTACCAACCACGGCGGATTGTGCAAGAATCTTCATGGTCATACGTATCGCGTAGATGTTTCTGTCGCACAGGAGGAAGGCAGCCAAAGCGATATGGTTATGGATTTTAAGGATATCAAAAATATTGCGAACGAAGTTATCTGCGAGAAGTTCGACCACGCCTTCATCTACAATACGGCATCAGAGGGCGAGTGCGAAATCGCAGCGGTTGTTGAGCGCCATGGAATGCGTACGGCTCCCGTGCCGTTTCGCTCCACGGCCGAGAATCTCGCGAAACTTTTCTTTGGCGAGTTGAAAAAGCGCATACCGTCGCTCTCTTCCGTCAAGGTCTGGGAGACGCTCGACAGTTGCGCTGAATTCCGCGCGTGAGAAAGCTAATCGAGTTCTTTTGGGAAATGTTCAAAGTTTCCCTTTTTGTTATTGGCGGCGGCTATGCAATAATCGCCGTCGCTGATGATGTCTGCGCGAAAAAGAAATGGACGAAAGAAGGCGAGTTGGTAGACGCGCTTCCTGTTTTCCAGATGATTCCAGGTCTTATTGCGACGCACACGGCAGTATATGTCGGGCGGAAATTGTCAGGGATCCCTGGCGCATTTCTTGGCGTGCTGGCAGTTGCCTTGCCGAGCATAGTTATATTTACAATTGTCTCGTGTTGTTATAGCGCAGTTCCAATCAACTCTCCAATTCTTGATTCTGCATTTACAGGTTTGCGCTCGGCTCTTGTCGGTATCATAGCCGCAACCTTAATTCGCGGCTGGAAGAGAAGTCTTCCTGATATGTTCTCGTTCTCTCTCATGTTTGTTGCTCTTGCTGCGCTTTTTCTTGGTGCGAGTGTATGGGCTGTAATTCTTTCGGCGATTCTTGCGTCTCTGCTTCTCGTGTTTGCATCTCCTCGTGAGAAGAGCGGCGTTCAGGTAAAATCATCTCTTTTACCGCTACTTGTCTTCTTGAAATACGGAGCGTTGTGCTTTGGCGGAGGCTTCGTGCTCCTTCCAATGTACTGCGAAGATTTTGTCGGCTCCGCAGCTCCATTCTTGCAGATTGCCGAAAGTGAATTCGCAGATCTTATGGCGCTCACGCAAATGACGCCAGGGCCAATTGGTGTGAACGCGGCAACTTTCTTTGGCTTTAAGCTTCATGGGATTTTGGGCGCTATCGTGGCGTCGTCTTGCCTTTTACTCCCTGGCTCGGTTCTCGCCTATTGCGCCTTTGCCTCGCTTGATGCATTTCGCGAGAGCAAAATAGTGCGCGGTGTGATGCGTGGCGCAAGACCTGCGTCTGTCGCGCTAATGCTTTTTGCGCTTTTCGTGTTTTCAGGAACTTGCCTTTTCTCTCAGGAAGAGGGAGTAAACCTTATTGCACTAGCGATAACTGTGTGTAGCATTTTGTTGATTATGAAGAAGAAGGTGAATATGATAATACTTTCTATTCTTGCAGCATTTGTGGCGGTGGTTGCAAAGGCTGGCGATATCACAATTGAAGAATATCCAGATGCAGATTCTGTTTTGCTCGAAGAGATAGAGCGTGTAAGGTATAATCCCGATGGAACTTATGAGTCTCATGAAGAGTCGCGCACGAAGATTTTAACGGAGCGCGCTCGCCGCCAAGAGAGCGTGGTTACTCTCCATTATTCAAAGCGTTATGGTGAGGCCGCGATTGAGTTCGTTGGGATTACGGGTGCAGATGGTGTTGAGCGTGCTGTTGATGTAAGATCATTATCTAAGGAGTCCACCGACAATAGCTCGATGGTGGCAAATATTTACGACCCGCTTGATCGCGTAATTAAGTGCACAGTTCCTGGGCTTAAGATAGGCGATGTGCTTCGCGTAAAAACTTTCAGGCGTACGCTCAAGCCGCATTGCGAGGGTGTGTGGGGTGATATTTCAGTTATGGAGTGGACATGCCCCATCATTCGATCCGTCTATGAAGTTGTTGCTCCCGCCGATAGACCATTGCGAAAGATTTCAATACGCAATGAACTTGGCAATATTGTTTCCTCTTCAAAGAAATTGCCTGGCGGAGAAATTGTTCACACTTTCGTTTGTACAAATTCGCCGCGTTGTTTCCCCGAGCCCGATATGCCTCCGCTTTACACGCAAGTGCAGCGTGTGGCAGTTTCGACGGCAGAAGATTGGAGAGATATTTCGAAATGGTACTGGAAGCTTTGCGAGAATCATCTTTCGAAGACGAATGCCGCGATGGCTGCGTTTGTTGAGAGCGCTCGTGTCCAGAGTGGTTCATCGCGCCTTGATTTGATGCGTAGGATATTTCGCTTTGTCTCGCAAGAAGTAAGATACATGGGGCTTACGATGGAGGAGACATCGCCCGGCTATGCGCCGCACGATGTTGATGTGACCTTCGATAATCGCTATGGTGTTTGCCGCGACAAGGCGGCGCTTCTCGCGGCATTGTTGCGTATGGCTGGGTTTAAGGCGTTTCCTGTTCTTATTCATGCGGGAGCTAAGATGGATCCTGATGTGCCGCAACCGTTCTTTAATCATGCGATTGTTGCGGTCGAGGAAAATCCAGCAGATGAATATATCCTTATGGATCCGACGGACGAGAGTACTGTTGATATGTTCCCATCGTATCTTGGCGATAAAAGTTATCTCGTGGCGCGGCCTGAGGGCGAAACTCTTCTCACATCGCCAGTTGCCACGCCTGAGCATAATTTGCTTTCTGTTGATTCAAAATGTACGGTTGCTTCTGATGGATCGATGTTTCTTGATGCAGTCGTATCGTGCAAGGGGATAAATGATATTGCATATCGCCATGCGCTAATCAAGAGAACGAAGAAAGAACGCATAAAACTTATTACGCGTATACTTAAAAGTATCTCGCCTGGAGCAGAAGTTTTAGAGTGCGTTTTCTTGAGCGACGATATGAGCGATACGGAAAAGCCGCTCGAGTTTTCGATAAAGGCGCGTCTCCCAGAGGCGGCACTCCGCGGCAAAACAGGTACTGAACTTTCGGTACCATTTATTGGTGCTAAACTTGGGCTTGCAAACTTTCTCTTTCGCGACAACACATCTCTTTTGGAGAGAAAATATCCGCTTGTGCTTGATTCAACGGCAGGGGTGAAGGAGAAGATAAAAATTACGCTTGATGATGGAGCAGGGAAATATCTTAATCCTGAAGGGCGGTTAAAAAGTTCTGTTGAAGGAAAATATTCTCTTATCAGAACACTCTCTGTTACAGGAGATGTAATGATTGCGGAGCGTGATGTGAGAATATCGGCAGTGGAGTTTTCGCCGAATGAATACGCCGCGCTGCGCAAGGCTCTTGAGGAGAGCGAGAGGATCGGGAAGAGAATGCCGTTTTTTGCGAACGATGACGAGGCAGATGCGGACGAGCGAAATATTAGTGTTTCGCGTGAGACGCATATTATCTCCGATAAAGCTTGGGTCACGACAAATAAGGTCGTTAAGAAGATTCTTACTTATGCTGGGAAGAAGGATAACTCAGAGTTGAGCTTTTCGTTTAATCCCGCTGTGTGCTCGATTGATTTAGTTGAGGCGTGGGTGAGTAATGGAGAGAGCCGCGTTGTTCATGCCTCAGAGCGTGAGAAGAATGTAATGGACGCAGGTTGGGTTGCGGCAGCTCCGCGTTATCCCGCCTCTAAAACGCTGATCGTCAATCTTCCGTCTGTCGAGATTGGAAGCGTCGTTTCCTGGACGGTTGTCAGGAGTGTTACAAATTCGCCCTCGCCATTCCGCGCCGAATATTATTTCGACTCATATGAGCCGACAGATAGGATTGAAGTGAAAGTCGATGACTGGGGAAGAGAGGAGATTTCGCCAGTTCGTCATCAAGATGAAAACTTTCAGCCTAATGGATTGCTCTGGCGCGATGTCGTTGCTGTTTCAAAAGGCGGCTTTGATTCGGTGCGTGAAAGGCTCCGCAAAATAGCTGATGTGGAAGCGCTTTCTCCGAAGGCAATATTTGGGGAGAAGGTAACTTCGCTTTCGATTAAAGATGTTCGCGACTGGATGTCAAAGAATGTAAAGATTGCAGGTCCTGGGATGTGGGAGTTGCCGCTCGAGAGTGCGATAACATCACCAAATGAAGTTCTTCGCGAGCGCTATGCTACGCGCCTTGATTATATCCGCACGCTTGCCGCTTTGTTGAGAGGTGCGGGTTTTGATGCTGACATAGTTTTTTCGGCTGGCAATGCAACGGAAGAGAAAGAGATTCGGCGCAAGCAAAAGGCGGCAGATGGGAATGTGAGAGCTTTTGCTCTTCCGCTTTGTCGCGTGAGTGATGGGGAGAAGACAATTTTTATCGGAACGGAAAGTCATTATGCGCCAATCGGCCCTGCTGAATTTGCTCATTCAGATTTTTATGATCCGAGCAAAGGAGAGTTTGGAATTGTGAGCGTGGCCGAAGAGAGGTTTGTTGATGCTCTTAAAGAGAAGACCGTCTTTGATGTTAAGGAAGATGGATCTGTTGAGATATCGAGCGAGCAGGAGATTTTTGGTGTGGGAGTTGAGGGCTTTAGAAAGAGATACAAGGAGATGCTCCCTGAGGCGTTTAAGCGACACTATCAAGGGCTAGTCTGCTCGTACTCGCAGGCGGCAGTTGCAAAGAGTGATTTAAAGTGTGATACGGACGGTTATCCTGCGAAGCGCTCTTTTGTGTGTGGTGCAAAGGATTTCGCAGTAGTCTCCGGAGATTTTTTGAAGATTGAGCTGCCGCCATTGCCTTGCAATATTCCTCAGCTCGAAGATGCACAGAGAAAGACTTCAATTTGCGTGCCAGCAGATGATTTTTCACGCCACGAGATAGTTGTAAAGTTCCCCAAGGGATATACGCAAGTAGAGAGCGTTCCTGAGGACTTTGAATTCTCTTTTGGCGGATCATCGTCTTCAAATGTATGGATTACGCAGAAGGTTTCATCGCGCGAAGTTGACGGAAGGTTGTGCCTATCCATACTTCGCACCTTAAATGCGCGAGAGTGCGAGGTGTTTCCTGCGTCGAGCGCAGGTCTCTTTCGCGGATGGAAGGAAGTTTCGTCTTCACGCGCTTCGAGGACTTTGATAGTGCGCAAAAAGTCAGGGGGTGGCAAGTGAGAGTCTCGCGCAGAGTGCGTCCATCTTCGCTAATTGCGGACAGGATCCTTTATGAGGATCGTGATGTGATTGTGGTGGATAAGCCAGAAGGTGTGCTTTCCACGCACACGAAACTGCATACGCGAGCTGCGAGAGAAGAGCAGATGACGGTGGAGAATGCGCTAAATGATTATTTGCGCAAGGGGCAGAGGCGTAGCTCGCTTAGGGTATGGCTTGTTCATCGGCTTGATCGTGAGACGAGTGGCGTAATGATGTTTGCCAAGAGTCCGGAAGTTGCAGAGAAGTTTCGATCGAATTGGAATTTGCTTACAGAGAAGACATATCGCGCGCGTGTGGAAGGCGAGATAAAAGAGGATAGTGGAGTTTTCGAGAGTATGTTGCTCGAGGATTCGCGTGGATACAAAGTTCGATCTGTTGCACAGAATGTACCTGGCGCTCGCAAGGCTAGAACGGAGTGGAAGAAGCTCTCCCGGGTGGGCACGACTACACTTGTTGAGGTGTATTTGAAGTCTGGTCGAAAGAATCAGATCCGCGTTCATTTTTCGGAAGCGGGGCACCCAGTCGTTGGAGATGTTAAGTATGGCGCCGCACCTTCAGACAGGCTCTATTTACACTCCTTGCGTCTTGCATTCATCCACCCCCGCACTGGCAAAAAGCTCGAATTCTCATCGCCTCAAGATTCTTGGTTGTCATGATAGAGATGTTGATGCCGTAGTGTTGCTATTTCAGAAGAATTTTTTTATGTCAGCATCTACGGTGCTGATGGAGGAGATGCCGAAGTTGTCTATCAGCAACTTCTTGACGTTTGGAGAGAGAAACGCTGGGAGGGTTGGACCAAGATGGATATTTTTTATTCCGAGATGCAATAGCGCAAGAAGTACGATAACGGCCTTCTGCTCGTACCAGGCGATATTGTACACAATCGGGAGCTTGTTGATATCATCGAGCCCAAACACCTCCTTGAGTTTAAGCGCAATTACTACGAGAGAATAAGAGTCGTTGCATTGGCCTGCATCAAGGACGCGTGGGATTCCTCCAATATCGCCCAAGTTTAATTTGTTGTACTTAAACTTCGCGCAACCTGCCGTGAGAATGATCGCATCTTTCGGAAGCGCTTCGGCAAACTCAGTGTAATAGGCGCGATTTTTCATTCTCCCATCGCAGCCTGCCATCACAACAAATTTACGCACGGCACCAGATTTTACCGCATCAACGATTTTGTCCGCGAGCGATAATGTCTGTGCATGCGCAAAGCCGCCTGTGATCGTGCCGTCTTCAAGCATCTCCGGTGGTCTGCAAGATTTTGCCTGTTTGATTATCCCCGAGAAATCCTTTCGCCCATATTTGTCGCGTTTGATGTGGCGGCAGTTCGGATAGCCTGCCGCGCCGGTAGTCCAAAAACGATTTGCGTATGCAGCATTTGGCGCTGGAGGCACGATGCAGTTCGAAGTCATCAAAATTGGACCATTAAATTTTTCGAATTCTTCTTTTTGCTGCCACCAAGCATTCCCGTAATTGCCAGCAAGATGCGGATATTTCTTAAATGTCGGATAGCAGTGCGCAGGAAGCATTTCGCAGTGAGTGTAAATGTCGACGTTTGAATCTTTCGATTGCTCAAGAAGCATTTTCAAGTCGCCGAGATCATGACCTGAAACTAAAATCCCAGGATTTTTTCGAACGCCAAGAGAGACCTTCGAAATCTCAGGACTGCCAAAGTGCGATGTATTCGCCTTGTCGAGAAGCGCCATCGTTTTAATGCCAAACCTTCCCGTTTCAAGAGCGAGGTCGGTAAGAGCGTTTGTGCCGAGCGAGCTGTCTAGTGTCGCGGCAAGTGCGCGCTGCAGGAAGGCATTGCATTTCTCGCAATCATACTTAAGCGCATTCGCGTGCTTCATATACGCAGATAGCCCCTTGATTCCATAAGTGATAAGCTCACGAAGAGAGCGCACATCTTCATCAATTCCAATTGAGGAGAGTACTCCAACAGCCGCAGCCTTGGTGGAGTATGTCGATTCATCTCCATGCCAAAGTGCTGCTTCGTGGAGATTTGTACGATCACAAAGCTTTGCTAGAAGAGTGCGTTTGGCAGCGAGCGTCTTTGTAATGGCATCAGTAATTGCAAGCGAATCAAAGTTTGCGTTTGTGATGGTCATAAAGAGGTTCGTTGTCACCAGATGATTGATGCTCTCATCGACGCTCTTGCCTTCATCGCGTAAGCGTGTTGTAATCTGCGACAAGCCCTTCGTGTTCCATACGAGAAGGTCTTGGAGATTTGCAAGCTCACTCTTTTTGCCGCATACGCCAATGAAGGTGCAGCCTTCTCCTCCTGCGGTTTCCTGACACTGGTAGCAGAACATTTTATTTTCCATAGGTTTACTCCTTTCGTTCGGGATTATTCCCGGACGGTGGATAATGTACATAATTTTTTTCTTTGGTTATGTTGTGATTCCAACGGAATAGAAAAATTTGGTAAAATTCTCGCATGACAAGAAATCTAACTACTCTGCCGCTTTTGTGTAAGCTCTTTAAAAGTGTTCCTCCTGAGGAGGTTGAGCCGCTAATTGAGCGACTCGGGGCGAGCATAAAAACTCTTCGTAAAGGAGAAGTGCTTTTTCGCACTGGCTTTAAGGCAGATCATTTTGCAATTGTTCTCTCGGGTGTGCTTGCAGTGTCGAGATACGATGTTAATGGGCATCGCAATATCGTCGAGCAAGTTGATCCTATGGGAACGGCTGCTGTTGCG
The DNA here is from genome assembly GCA_017629735.1 of Kiritimatiellia bacterium. Lineage (GTDB taxonomy): Bacteria > Verrucomicrobiota > Kiritimatiellia > RFP12 > UBA1067 > UBA1067. The sequence goes on along the minus strand of JAGBWQ010000117.1, from coordinate 30,829 downwards.
CTCTCAATAGCAGGAGTTGAGCGCCTTCGAGTGTCGGTTGAGGCGAAGGAAAAAACTGAAGTTCTTTTATTTGATGTCGCTCGTGTCCTTTGCCCCGGTAGAGTTCCAGATCCTGTGCACTTGCGCTTCCTTAGGAACTTGACCATAAATCTTGCAGAGAAAGCTGTGATGCTTGGTAGGAAGATTTCAATTCTCTCGCATCGCACGATTGAGAGACGATTACTTACATACCTTCATGGCCAGTCAATCCGTAACAATTCACTCAAATTTGAGATTCCTTTCGATAGGCAGGCTCTTGCAGATTTTCTTTGTGTTGAGCGAAGCGCGCTTTCAGCAGAAATAGGTAAGTTGTGTAAGCGAGGGGTCATCTCCGCTCGCAAGAACCATTTCGAACTTCTGAAAGAAGTTGACGAGGATTAAAGTGAACCTTTTTGAGCTTTGCTTCGTTTAAATGTGCGATGGAGCAAAGAAAATCTCAGTTTCGCGACGGGTTTACTTTAATAGAACTCGTGGCGGTTGTTGCGATATTGTCAATTATCGCAGTCTTTGCTGTTACAAAAATTTCCTCCGTAGCTGAAAAAGCGAAAATTTCCGCCGCAGAACGCGATCTTGCAACTCTTCGCGAAGCATTTATGTCAGAAGAGTCAGGTTATCTCCGCGATATGGGGAATATTCCTGGTTTTTCTTTGGGTTATCTTCGCATTGCCAATTTGATGATGCCTACAAATTTGTTTGGCGTTGTCGAATCTGATGCCACTTTGAAGGTGGGTTTCCGTGTTGATGATCCAAATAGAGTTCAAAATCCAGACGGCTGCGCGCCGCACGAGGCTTTCACTAAGTGGAATGCAGATGCAGAAAGAGGTTGGAGAGGGCCATACATAAACACATGGGCAGGCGATTTCCCCACGGAGTCTGCGCGAAGATTCAGCGAAGATGCGTCTTTTGAAGAGCGTGGCTTCTTCCCGCCCCTTGATAACTTGCGTCTCCCAGAAGTATTTACGCGACGCGAGGGGGGGTGCTCAGTTTATGGTTTTCCTGGCGAGCCTGCCGTTATCGATCCTTGGGGCAATCCGTATGTGTTGCAAATTCCGCCTGCGCAAGCTTTCGAGGGGGTAAATACAAACTTGTCCGACGAAATTCGTTTTCGCTACGCGCGCGTGGTTTCTGCAGGCCCCGACGGAAGGCTTTCAACACCGTGTTTCGCCTTGAACAAGACGAACCATTGGGATACAACATGGTCGGAATCTTTCCGGCGTCTTTCGCGTCAGGCAGGTCGCGATGATCGCGGAGTGGCGGCAAGAGGCGATGATATAATTCTCTTTTTGGTGCGTAACGATATTGATGAAGGGGAGGAGGAAAAATGAAAAAGGCCTTCACTCTTCTTGAGCTTGTTGTGGTGCTTCTTGTAATTGCGCTTGCCACACACCTTGCTGTGCGCGAAGTGGCGCATATTCGCAACGAAAAGCTCGTCTCAGCGGCAGATAGTCAGCTTGAAGAAATTCGCAAGGCATCTTTGGCTTTTCTTTCTGATGTAGGTCGCCCCGTGTCAGTTACAAATGGAACGCTAAGTGAATTGTGGGCAAAGCCTGATGATGTCCTTGAATATCGCCTAAGGCCCGCGTCCGCGGCGAATCTTGCCTCTGGAGTAGATCCTGCTCTTGCCGCGTCGTCCATTCGTGTTCCTGCTGGTTGGAGAGGCCCATACATTCGCCTTAAAAGCGGGCGAACAAAATTGCGCGATCCCTGGGGCAATGCGATTGAGCTATTTGATGAAGCGCATTTGCCGCGCATTACGCTTACAAATCTTCTTTATGCCGCGCAAGTTTCTCATTATGGCGCGAATGGTCGTATTGCTGATAAGCGCACAGTAGATATTCTTCCTAAAAATTATTCCTCTTCATCTCTTACCGTCTGGGCGAGAGGCAACGGCCTTTCAGGAGATGTCAAACTTGCATGGTATGGGCCCGCGTCGGGCATGATAACAGGATGTGTTAAAACTGTTTCCGCCAATGTTCAGCACACTTTTGAAGGACTTACTCCCGGGAATCGGATCGTGACGGCGGCGAAGGCAGGTTCTTCAGTGCCAGTTGTGAGGCTTGTGGAAATTCTTCCAGGGGACAATTTGCTGGAGATCGAAATTCCGTGAAAAATAAAATGCACCAATCAGTAATGGACGATCCGTCCGCTTTTCGCCGCCAAGTGCGAATGTCGTCTGTTCAGACCGCTGGGCTTGCCAAGCATGAGATTGAGATGGCGCTCGCATACGAGCTTGAGCCTGTCTCTGGCATTCCTGCCGCAGAGGCGGAAGTACAGTATATTGTTATTGCAGACGAGGATCCTTCTGTTTGCGTTTATGATGTCGCGGTGCGGAGAGGAGGAGCAGGAAAAGTTTCGACAGGAAAGCGTACGATAAAAATTCTTTCCGCAGTTGGGGTGGCGATTCTTTGTGCGATTATAGTTGATGCTGCTTTTACCTTAAGAGAGCTCTCCTCGCTTAAAAAGGAGCTTGTTGCAAGAAGGCATCTTGATGAGAAAGTTAAGAGTATTGTCCGCGCAGAAAAAGCCGCACGCGATGAAGCTCAAAGAATCCGTATCTCTCGCAAGAATGCTGCAGATGCGCAAGAGAAGGCGGCTAAATTGCGTTTAGCATGGCATGGAATTCTCTCGCAGATTGCCTCTTCTTGCGGCGGCAATGCAGTGGTTACGGAAGTTTCTTCAAAAGCACCCTTTAGTGCGCGAATGAAGGCAACGGCAGTTTCTCCGCAAGCAGCTGCAGATGTGATGGCAAATCTTTCTGCTGGAGCGAACGATAAGAAGTGGCGAGTTGTTCCTGGCTCTACGGTAGCCGGCGCAGATGACGAGACTGCCGTTTTTGAATGTGAGGTGGCGTATGATTGAAGTGAGACAAAAAGATATCGTTTTTGCGCTCGTTCTCGTGCCAGTACTTGCGGCGGGGCTTTATTTTCACCTTTGGAGAAATAAAGTCGCTTCTCAGATAAAGTCAATGCGCAGCGAGATTATCTCGCTTGTTTCAGAAGAAGAATTTGATGACGCTATCTCTCTTGCGCGCAAGCGCGCTGCTGAAGCGCAAAAGGAGCTTGCTCTTGAAAAGAGTGCGCCTCAACCTGCTAGCGAGATAAATGCATCACCTTCTGAATCGGAAGCTGAGCGCTCTCGAATTCTTGCTGCTGTCTTTAGAAAAGCAGGGCTTGGGATTGTGCGCTGTGATGTTGTTCCGGGCGAGGGGAGATCATGCGCGACTCTTCGCGCAACAGGAACGCGTCCATCGCCCACGGGAAGACTTTGGGCTTTGGAGGGGTCGTACTTCTCGCTTCTCAACGCATTTAAGGCGATAGCGGACGAGAAGCTTGCGGTTGTTCCGGTGTCGGTTTCGTTCACTCCGCCATCGCGCATTTTAGTAAACACATCACTTTAAGGGGAAGTAAAAAATGTCGCCAATACTTGAATGCCTTCTTTCGCTTTGCGAGGAATATGGTGCGAGCGATATTCACCTAACGGCCGGTTTTGCGCCGCGCTTCAGATTGCGTGGATCGCTTGTGGTAAAAGGAGATTTCTCGCCCTTTGATGTTAAGGCAGTGGATGCGATCGTCATGGAGCTTGGCCTTTTTACATTGCCACTTGGAAGCCCGGATGGAACGGAAAAGGTTCGCATGCTTTTGATGAAGGAAGGTTCAATTGATGGCGCGCTTACATCTCCCTCCGGAGCGCGTTACAGATTTAACATTTATAGAGAATCGGGCAGGCACGCAGTAGCGCTTCGTAGGCTTGATTCAACATTTAGATCATATTCCGAGCTTGGTCTTCCAGAAAGAGTTTCTGGCTTTTGCAAGGAGCGTGATGGCCTTGTTATTGTGACAGGCCCCACTGGGTCGGGCAAGACTACAACGCTTGCCACAATGATTAACTCAATCAACAAGAGTCGGCCAGGCCATATTATTACGATTGAAGATCCTGTTGAATTTGAGCATGTCTCTGAAATGTGCTTCGTTAACCAGAGGCAGATTGGACGCGATGCGGTCAGCTTCAACTCAGCGCTCGTTGAATCCTTAAGACAGGATCCTGATGTAATTCTTGTCGGCGAAATGAGAGATCTTGATACTGTGCGCACAGCTCTTCGTGCCGCGGAGACAGGGCATTTAGTTTTCGCGACACTCCACGCTGGAGATTGCGCAGGAGCGGTGGAGCGGCTTATTTCAATCTTTCCTGCAGATGAGCAAAATAGCGCAAGGCGTCAGCTAGCGTTAGTTTTGCGCGGCATTTGCGCACAGCATCTTTTGCCATCGCCTGACGGGAAGTCGAGGTCTCCCGCATGCGAGATTCTTGTGAACACATCTGCATCTGCCAATCTAATTGCGACTGGAAGATCGGCGCAGCTTTATTCGGTAATTGAGACTGGCACTCCTTATGGAATGCGCACGCTTGATAGCTCGCTTGTTGAGCTTTTTGCGGCAGGGAAAATTTCAGAGCGCAACGCACTTGCCATTTCGAAGAATCCTGAAATTCTCAAAGGGAGGCTAAATGCTATCGGCCGCTGATCTTCTTATGCATGCCGATCGGATTTCAGATCCGGTAGGCCTCGTCGATCGCATCTTGCGAGCAGGGCTTCTCATGCGCGCTTCCGATGTGCACTTTGATCCTTTCGAGGGATATGTTAGAGTGCGCTTTAGAATTGACGGTGAATTAGAGGAAGTCCTTCGTATTCCTTCTACAATGCAAAGCGCCGTGACAGGCAGGCTTAAAGTTCTTGCTTCCTTGGACATTGCAGAAAGGCGCGCTCCGCAAGATGGTGGATTTTCGTGGAGAATGAATATACCGGGAGCTCCGTTTTCTGGGCCTCTTGACATTCGAATGGCAACGCTTCCTGTGCGTCACGGCGAGAGAATTACGTTGCGCCTTTTGGAAGTTGGCGGAAAGCGGTTTACGCTAGATGATATTGGGCTTTCTGGATCAGCTCGTTCAGTGGTCGATGGTGTGCTCGCGCGTCCACAGGGACTTGTTCTCTTAACAGGTCCAACCGGTTCGGGCAAGACAACTACGCTTTATGCTTTTATAGGAGAGCTTCTTAAAGGCTCGCCAAAAAACATAATGACGGTGGAGGACCCGGTTGAATACGAAATTCCAGGTGTATCACAGGCTGAGGTCGATTCTTCCGATAAGGTCAATTTCGACAAAGCTCTTAAATCGATACTTCGTCACGATCCGGATGTTGTGATGATTGGCGAAATTAGAGATGCTCAGTCGCTTGATGTTGCAATAAAGTCTGCTCTTACAGGGCACCTTGTTCTTTCTACTCTCCACGCCAATGGTGCAATAGCAGCGGTAACGAGATTAAGAAATATGGGGCTTGCCAATCATCTTATTTCAGCTACCTTGCGCTTGTCAATCGCTCAGCGCCTCGTGCGTACCGTGTGTAAGGAATGTTCAGGAAAAGGCTGCGGCGAATGTTCTGGGCGCGGCACAAAAGGGCGCACTGGCGTTTTCGAGATTTTCAAGCCCGACGCAGAGACCTCGCGTCTTATTGCGGACGGAGCTTCGGAGGAGCGCATCTTGGAAGAGGCGAGAAAATCTGGATTTGTCTTGCTTGCAGAAGATGTTCGCTCGAAAGTTGCAGCAGGGCTCACTACAGAGGCTGAAGCCATAAAGGTTGCTTTTGAATGAAAACATTTTCGGTAACAGCGGCAGATGCAAACGGAGTGCGACGCGTTTTCATGCGCAGCGGCACTTCGCGTGATGAAGTTGTATCTACCCTTCGTTACGAAAATTGGTTGGTTCTCGGCTTGAAGGAATGTGCAGACTCCTCGACATATCTTCCGCCGCTTTGGCATCCTTCTTGGTTGCGTCCAATTAGAATGATCGATATTGAGACGGGCCTTCGTGCACTTTCCTCAATGCTCAAAAGTGGTGTTACTCTTCTTCAGGGTTTGAGAACAATGGCGGAGCAGTCGCCTTCGCCGCGCGCAAAGAAAATGTGGATGAGCGTCGCCGAGCGTGTACTTGGGGGAACTTCATTTGCAGAAGCTCTTTCTTCTAGGCCTCGTCAATTTAGTGATGTTGTTGTGCGTCTTTGTGAAGTGGGCGCGCGCTCTGGCGAACTTTACATTTCTGTTGCGCGCGCGGCAGATCAACTTGAGGCGCGGCGCAATTTGCGCTCGGCTGTGATAAACGCTCTTATGTATCCTGCGTTTGTCGTTCTTGCAGCAATTGGAGTGAGCGTGTATCTCGTTCTTGCTGTTATTCCCAAGATAGCGGATTTTCTTGAGGCAGGCGGAGCGCAGTTGCCGCAAGTGACACAAATGCTCGTTGATTTTTCTCAGTGGCTTTCTACGAACGGTCTTTTTATTCCCGTTTGGATTGCCGCGTTTGCTGCGGTTTGGTGGGCAATTCGTTTGTATCCGAAAGGAAGAGATCTTGAAGATGCGTTTCTTCTCCGCATTCCTGTGACCGGCGGCATATTGCGCCTTTCTGGAACATCGCTTTTTGCAAGATCGATGCAGATAATGACGGAGTCGGGCGTGGCTCTTCTCGATGCACTTTCAACGGCGGCTTCTCTTATGTCCAATTTTAGGTTTCGCCGTCGTATTCTCGAAGCGCACGCGGGTGTTCTAAATGGTTCGCCTCTCGCGGTCTCTCTTGTTGGAGCATCTGAGTTTCCTCCGATGCTTCGCCACATGGCGGCGGTGGGAGAGGAGAGCGGTGCGCTTCCTGAAACATTCGCAGAGACAGCGCGTCTTCATGAGATGATGCTTGCCGTGGCGGTTAAGCGTTTTGGAATGCTGATCGAGCCCGTGGTCATCGTCATTACAGGTCTTATAGTCGGTTTTGTTTATATAGCATTTTTCACAGCAATATTCGCAATAGCAGGAGCATCATGAAAATCAAGAAAATATTGATAATCGTTTCCGCGGTTCTTTCGTTCTCGTCCGCGCATGCCACGAACATCGATCCTACGAAGGCGACAGACGCTATGGCAGAAGCGATTGCTCGCCGTCTTGCAGGAGACGGAAGCCTTAAGATTCACGCGCTTGTTGTCGGAAAGGGCGGCGAGGGCGCGTCTCTTGTTGGAAAGGCTGTCTCGTCTGCTGTTGTGCTTCGCCGCGGAAGTGTGGCAAGAGAAGTCGTCGATGGCGTAAGAGTTGCGCTTCCTGTTTCGAAGGTAAGTGAAGAGGGTGTCGAATTCGCGCCTGCCGCAGGGAAGAGTGTTCTTGTGCCAGGCTCTTATACTCCGCTTCCCGCGCCCGAGAAAATGCCGGATGCTTTCTTGCGTTATCTTGAATGCGACAAAACTCCTATCAGCATACTCATGCGCCTTATTGCCGATCAGACAGGTGTAAACATCTCATCCTCAGATGCGACGGCCGGCAAAACAGTTTCGATCTTTTTGCGCAATATCGCCGCGCAAGATGCTGTCGAGGAAATCTGCCGCGCAACTTCGCTGTGGTATCGCTATGATACGAAGGGTAATGTAATACGCATTACGACAATGGAGGAATACACCGAAAGTCTCACCACTTTCCGCGAGGAGACTACGGAGACTTTTACGCTTCTTTATCCGAATGTGATGGAAGTCGCCTCGGCAATTTACAGCCTCTATCCAGACAGAACACTTCTCTCTCTCGGTGAGAAGGAATTTGAGGAGGATGACGAATATGATCTTTCGCGTCGCTTCCGTCGCTTCCGCGTGATTGAGGAGAACGGCAATTCGCAGTTTATGGAAATGCAGTCGCCTCGCACGACATCTTCTGGTTCGCGTTCCGGCGCAGGCGCATTTTCGTTCAGCCGTGGCGATGTTCTCTCTCGCCTCTCGCAGTGGGATGCGCTTGGCTCGCGCCGTCAGAGAATGGCTGATGGGAGAGGCTTGAGTGCTTCGGAGGCAAAGCTCATTGATGAGGCGTTGCTTGGCGGCGACACAAATATGTGGGACACGGTGAAAGGGCGTCGCCTTTTTGGCGCAGCGAATATTTTTGTGTCGATGTCACGCAAGAACAATATGCTTATCGTCAGGACGAGCGATGTAAAGGTGATGGACGAGATACGCCATCTCGTTAAGAGGCTCGATGTTCCAACACCGATGGTTCTTATGGAAGTAAAGGTTCTTGAGCTTGATATCACGGACGACTTTAATGCATCGTTTGAGTATTCGTTTAATGGAAGATCAAAGGCAGTAAGTGGATCTAAAGGCGAAAATCTTTTTGCCGATATTGCGCAGGGAGCATCGTCTGCTATGGATTCGTTTACGCCTACATTTGCCTTCAAGACTTTAAGCTCTGATTTGATAACTAAAATTGAGCTTATGCAGAAAGATGGAAAGGTTAAGACGCTTGCCACGCCAACGCTCCTTTCTGCGAACAACGAAGTCTCTCGCATATTTGATGGCAAGGAATATCCAATCGTTACAGGGTGGACTGTTGGCGAGACTACGTCGACACAGGGCGTTATTGAAAATACAGAGCCGACAGTTGAGATTGAACGCAAAGATGTCGGCAATATGCTTCTGATTACGCCGAGCATCAATTCTGATAGGACTGTGACGTTGCGTCTTCTTCAAGAGAATTCATCTATCAGTCCTGAAAAGGTTTCTATTCCCGTTACGGGCGGCAAGGGCGAGAACAAAGAGATTGAATACGTTGTCTCTCGTTCGCTTGCAGGCACATTTGTGGCGAAAGATGGAATGGCGGTTATGGCTGGCGGCCTTATCAATGAAGTAGAATCGGAAAGGTATTTCCGTACGCCGATTCTTGGATCGGTTCCGCTCTTGGGTTGGCTTTTCCGCGGCACCGAAAAGGTAAAGAGGCGTACGGAACTTGTTGTTCTTATAAGGCCGTGTGTGATTATGACTCCATACGAAGGAGGAAAGGCTTCACAAGAGCTTCTTAAGGCTCTTTCTGCGCACCCAGCGCGAGATACAAGGTCGTCTATGATGATTCATCGCGATCCAGAATCAGGAGCTCTTAAAGAGCGCAATTTAACTGATGATGCCGCAAATTTAATTAAGTGAACCTTTTTGCGGTCAGCTTCGTTTTAAATTAAGTAAAGGGAAACAAGAAAATGAAAAAAGCATTCACACTGATAGAACTTCTTATGGTTATCGCAATCATTGCGATAATTTCAACGCTCGCCGTCTCCAAAGTTGGCGGGGTACGCGAGGCCGCAGCGCGAAAAGTCTCGCTTGCAAACCAGAAGGCAGTTGAAAGGGCTGTTGAGGCATTTCTCGTTTCAGGAGGGAAGCTTAATAGGCTTGATAATCTTATGTATGCAAATTGCACTGCGGATGCAGAGCAAAGCGATTATACTTCGGCTGGCGCGAGGATAGAGTTTAACGATCAGACTATGGGAGATTCCACTGTTTATTTCGGCCCATCTGATCTTGGCAATCTTGATGCCGCATCTGTTGCAGATAAGAACGCGGGTATTCACCCCGATTTGAGAAGCTTGCTTTGTTTGTATAGATTGAATAAGGCTGAAGCGTCTGCATTGATTGATCGTCTCGGACTTAGGTATGTGGTGCGCCATTATGAAAAGGCGCAGGGATATCCTTCCTCCAATGGTTATGACCGTGGAGACGATGGCACGGTTCCCGGCGCCTCTGACGGGCTTGATCCGAATCTTGCCTCTTGCATCACAAAGAGCGTCACAAATGGTCTTGTAGTTGCGGCAATCGATCCGTCCACACATCTTGGACGCACGGTTTATCAGTCGTTTGGAGGTGAATATCTTTCTACGAAAAAGTGGAACGAAATATACACCGAATCTGAGGTAAGAGCAGAAGTTGATCTTAAGGGTGGGCTTCTTATCGCATTTGGTCTTAATGATCTTGCAACGATTGTAGGAAATGCAAATGCAGGCCTTGAGTCTGTGCCGTATGCAACATATGTCGATAAGAGGTACTATTCGCGTTACATTCTTCTTTTCCGTCTTAGGAATGCAGGCTCGGGGTCTGTTTCGTCGCTTGTGCCTGAGTTCGCAGGCGTTCTCGATTGCTGCGGCAATACGGTGCGCGCAGCGCAGCATGTGATAAAGAGCTTGTAAGCGTAAAATGAACGTGAAAGGCGCAGTGCAAATGAAAACGAAAAATGGATTTACTCTCATAGAGCTTATTCTCGTTGTTGCCGTAATAGCGATTGTCTCCGCAATCGCAGTAGGTAAGTTTGCAGACTTGCGCAAGGAATCTTCGCGCAGAGTGAATGTCGCGAACATCAAGAACATTACGCGCACAATCAACACGGAGATTGCGCGCATTGATGGCGATACGCATCGCGGAATGTTTGCGTATGCAGAGTCGCTTGTCGATTCTGCGCTTGGCGGTGGAGATGCAGTAGGCCCTGAGGGCACTTATCGCTGTGAGAATGCGTGGTATGATGGTGCAGGAGGTATCGTCCCTGGTATTTATTGCGGCATTAAGCGCACTTCTTTAGTTGTTAATGCTAATGGTGTCGGAACTGGCGAGATAGCTGACATTCCTGCTGCTCACGAAGAAAATGTCGGTCTTGAAGCAATGGCGAAAGCGACGCAATCGAAAGGACAGAGCCTGCCAGCAAAGCTTTGCCTTTACTATCTTGCAGAAAAAGATATTGCGGCGTTGAGAGATGCTGGAATTAGTATTGTTACGCGTCATAACTATTCAAATGCGCAGTCTAGCGGTCTTAATTGGAATTCTAGCGTCTATTACACGCATATGGGGCTTCATTCGACTGGTGGCGGGCCTGGCCATCGAGCCGATCTTAGCGCATGCTATCCAGTAGTTCTTACAAACGGTTCGGCTGTTGCAGTTTTAAATCCAGCCGCTTGCGAATCAATTTATCGTGACTTAGGACTCGACTATGCTTCCACATATAATGTTAGTGGGCTTAGTCAGACAGATCCTGCTACATATTATTCCAAGGGAATTTGCTGCAAGCTTTATGTGTTTGGGCTTGGGCGCGATTGTGAGGCTACGACTAAGTTTTTCGAGAACGCGCCACGCTGCCCTACGCTCGATAAGAAGCATTATCGCAATTATCTTCTCGTTTTCAAGCAGAATGCTGGGACAGGCAATAGTGGATCTGCCGTATCGTTTGTTGGTGTAATCGACCCAGAAGGGAATACTGCCAAGCAGGCACAGTACGATGCCGACTGGTCATCGTGATAGTTAGTTAAATCTGCCCACAAACCCCTCTAGATATGGTATAATTGCACTTCATTCAACTGTATGTGCATAAACCTACAACAGAGGGGATCATGAAGGGCGCTTTTTCGGCTATCTTTGCCATTCTCATTTTTGTCCTGAGCGGAAGAAATGTTCTTTCCGCAGAGCCTCGTGCTTCTCTTGCTGAAACTATCGCCAAGGATCATAAGATAATTGCGAAAGATAATTGGTACGGTTTTAATAGGACGAAGTTTTCCTTTAATGGTTTTGTCGCTTGGGTGGTTGAGCCGTCTGTAAAGCCGATTGAAGGTCGGCCTTGGACATGGACAATGCAGTGGGCCGAGGCCTTTGTTAAGCGCACCGGCGTGCCAGATGCATTGGCAAAGGGCTATCATCACGCTACAATAGAGCTTTTTGAGACGCGAATGAACGATGAAGGTGTTGCCGCGGCCGCCGCCTTTCAGAAATATCTTGTTGAGAAGCTTTCCTTCGCACCGAAGGCTAACTTGATTGGTATGAGTTGGGGCGGGTTCTTCTCTATTCGCTATGCGGCGGCGCACCCTGCGAATGTCAGGCGCATATATCTCGATGCTCCTCTTTTGACATTCGACAATTTTGTGCCATTTGTGGCTCCTACGGAGGCTGCCAAGAAAAAAGGACCTTGGGCGGCAAAAGCACCTGCGGGCGGCAAATGGGCAAACGATCCTAGAATGCCCATTAATCTCGCGGGCAAGATCGCTGCGGCGAAAATCCCTGTTTTGCTTCTCTATGGCGGGCAGGATCAGACAGTTGATCCCAAGCTTAACTGTGAAGTTTTCTTGAAGAATTTCAAGCAAGCTGGCGGCAACATCACGGTTGATAAACGCTGGGCATATGGGCACCACCCACATGGAGTCGAGCTCGACGAAACTGGGAGGATTCTTAAGTTTTTTGAGTGAGGAATTTTGAAAATTTAAAACGGAGAAAATATGGGAATATATAAAGCTTATGACATTCGCGGCGTTTATGGAGTTGAACTCTTCGATCGCGATTTTTACAGAATAGCTCGCGCTTATTCGCGTTTCCTTGGCCTTTCGGGGCGCGGCGCAAAGGTAGTGGTCGCTCGCGACTGCCGCAAATCATCAGACGCCTTATTTACTGCATTTGCGCAGGGTTTGGTTGATGAAGGCGTTGATGTTCTCGACATTGGGCTTGCTTCCACGCCGATGAGCTATTTTGCCAATGCTTATCTCGGTGCTGATGGTTCGGTGATGATAACTGCTTCGCACAATACGAAGGAATGGAATGGTTGCAAACTTTGCCGCGCTCAGGCAGTTCCGATTTCCGGTGCGACAGGCATTAAGGATATCGAGCGCATTGCAGGTGAGATTAATCTCCACGAGCCGCCCGTAGGCCGCGGCAGTGTGTCTACTGTTGATGTGGCTGCAGCGTACGCAGAACATGTGAAGACTTTTGCCAGAATGAAAAAGCCTTTGCATATTGCCGTCGATTTTGCAAACGGAATGGGAATTGCAGAGAGCGTTGCTCTTAAAGGTGGCGATCTTTCCTTCGATGCACTCTATGGCGAGTATGACGGAGACTTCCCGAATCACGATGCAAATCCGCTTCATGTCGAAACTCTCAAAGATCTCCAGTCTCTTATGCGCGCAAACGCAGGTAAGTATGCCTTTGGCGTTGCTTACGATGGTGATGCCGACAGAGCGGGCTTCCTCGACGAAAAGGGCGATGTTATCCCCATGGATTTTGTGACGGCTCTTATCTCCAAAGATTTGCTTGCGCAGACCCCTGGTGCTGTTTGCTTCTACGATCTGCGTTCGAGCCGCGTGTGCGAAGAGACAATCATGGCTGCTGGCGGTAAGCCTATGATGTCTCGCGTTGGGCACAGCTTTATTAAGGATCAGATGCGCCAAAACGATGCGATTTTCGCAGGCGAGCTTTCGGGTCACTATTATTTCAAGGCCAACTCCACTGCGGAGTCGAGCGCGATGGCAACATATGCGCTTGCAAATATAGTAAGTGCATCTGAAGTGCCGCTTAGCGAGCTTGTTGCTCCTCTTCGCAAATATTTCCAGTCGGGTGAAATAAACACCGTCACCACCACTCCTCCTGCGGAAGTTCTCGAGCGCATCGGCAAGACCTATGCCGACAAAGCGAAGGTCTTTTCTCTTGACGGAACGAGTGTCGATGCTTGGGAGAGCGAAGGCTGGTGGGCGAATGTAAGAATGAGCAACACCGAACCGCTCGTAAGGCTTAATCTTGAAGGAAAGACTAAAGAGACAATGGAGGCAAAACGCGATGAAATTCTCGCTCTCATTCGCGCTTAAGAGTTTTGTCATATCGGCTGCTGCAGCTGGTATGCTTACGGGGTGTGGCCCGTCAGATGGGCTTTCCGATCTTGCTTCTGGTAAGGCGGCATACGAGGCCGGCGATTTCAAGAGAGCGGAGAAGCTTCTTGCGAAGAGCCTTGAAGATGTGCCTGGCAGAACCGACACTCTCGTCTATATGGCGCTCGCCAAGCTTGCTCTTGCCGATCTTGATGGCGCAGAAAACGCGATTTCCACTGCGAGCAATTATCCTGCCGACGATGTCGATGTGAAGTTGCTTGCCGCGCAAATTGCATGGCATATGAAGGATTATTCTAAAGCAGAAAAGCTCTATAAGGAGGTTTCCGATAATCTTTCAAACGATGCAGCAATAAGGTCGCAGGCTTGGTGTGGTCGCGGAGTTGTGGCAACGACATGCGACGAACCTGATATGGCGCGCATTGCGTTTCTTACGGCAATTAGGCTCGATCGCAAAAATGCTGCCGCGTGGTATAATCTTGGTATCCTCTATCGCGATGCATTCGGGTATCTTGAAGCGGCGCTTGAGAACTTGAATATCTATGTCCGCCTTGATACGGAGGCCACTCCTCGCATGGCAAAGGTTCAAAGGACGGTAATCCCTGGATTGCAGGATTCAATCCGCCGCGCTCTCGCCGAGCGCCCTGGCGCGTCCAAGAGAAATAGCGCTGCAAGCGCATCAGCGCTTTCTTCTGCCGAGAGTGCATACAGGAAGGGCGAGTATAAGACGGCTGCATCGAAATACGAGGAAGCCTTTAAGCTCGACACTCTTTCTTATCCCGCTGCTCTCGGTTTGGCCAAGGCTCTTGAAAAGCAGAAGCAAGCATCTTCCTCGCGTGTTTTTGAAGCATACAGAGCTGCGTGCACCTTAAGAGCTGGAGCAGTTTCGACTTATCTTACGGCAGGCGCTCTTGCTGCGCGTCTTGGTCGCCATGCCGAAGCTCGCGAGATATATTCGCGTGCGGTCGCTGCAGATGCGCAGTCGATTGATGCGCTTGATGGTCTTATTCGTGCGCTTGTTAAACTTGATGGCCTTAAGAAACAAGCGGCAGCGTACCAGCGCTATCGTGAAATGATTAAGCCTATTAAACGCAAATGATAGAATTGTTCCAGCCAGCCGATTATGTCATTGCCGTATTGGCAGTGGTGTTTTCGGTTATGGGGCTTTTCCGCGGCTTTTCTGGAATGCTTGCGTTTGCGCTTGCTTCGGTTGCCGCTATTTCCGTAGGCTCTTTGGCGTGGAATTTTTCGGAGATATATTTCGAGGTTCTGTGGGCGAGAGGCCTTGCCGTGCTTCTTGCGGTACTCTTCGCTTTTTGGATTGTCAGGGTTTTGGTTAGGAAGCTCGTTAATGGACTTCTTGCGCAGCCTGCAGATTCGATTTTCGGTTTTCTTTCTGGCTTGATCCTAGGCGCTCTTCTGCCCGTAGGATGGGCATTTTCGGGGCTTTTTCTCGAATATTCCCATTTGGCTTCGGAGGTCGCAAGATATGTCGGGTGAAGACCTCCTTCTCGAAGCATGCAGATTCGAGAAAAAACTTTTGAACTTTTTTTGGCGCCAGGGCGTTGAATACTCTGAAGGGGAGGATCTCGTCCAAGAGACATTTCTTCGTCTTTGGGAGTATCGTGATCGCTACGAACAAACGGCAAAGCTTTCAACATTTCTTTTTCTCATAGCGCGGCAGGTTAGGATTGACGCTCTGCGTAAATCTGAACGGCGCGTTGCAAGAGAGGAAGAATGGGGTAAGGCTCAGCCGACAATTGATACACCGAAGTCGCCAGGCGATAAAGGTGATGTTCGATGGGCTGTCTCTAAACTCTCAGAGCCGTTGAGAGAGGTTGTTGAGCTCGGGGTCTTTCAAGACTTGCCGTATGCTGAGATATCGCAAATACTTTCGATTCCGGTAGGTACGGTGAAATCAAGAATGTCGAACGCGCTAAAAAAACTCAAGGAGATTTTCGATGACGAAAGATCTTGAAGAGACATTGGCGGAACTTGGGCCTGAATACAGCCAAATGGTTTCCCGCATGAAAGATGCTTTTGCTGAGAAGGAGGTTGTGAAGCCGTCCTTTTGGAAAAGGCCCTCGCTTCTCGCAGCGGCTTCGCTTATTGCGCTGATAGGCGGCATTTGCGTTTCTGTATCTAGTTTGTTCTCGCGTCCAATTTCTTCGGAAGGCGCAGTTGCGCAGAAAATTGAAAAGCGCAAGCTTACAGCGTTTATGCTTGCCGAAGAGAAATCGCACGAAGCCATCGATGAAATAATTCGCACGCAGAATCCAGACGGAAGCTGGCAGACCGATTTTCTTACGCGTAGGAATGCAGATGCACTTCTTGCATCTACAAGTCCTGAGGCAAAGCTTGCTTATAGGAAAGCGTTGCGTAACCTTCGCGCGCGCGGGCTACTTTGATTCGAGGAAAAAGATGACAGCAGTCGATACAATATTCAATCTCATTCGTGATACATCTTCTTCGCTTCCTGAAGATGTGCTTAAAGCAATAGCGACCTCTTCGCGCAAGGAAGAGCGCGGCTCGTCTGCGGAGGTGGTTCTTAAAACTATTCTCGACAATTGTGCGCTCGCGAAGAAAAACGCAGTCCCGATTTGTCAGGATACAGGCACGCTTACATTTTTTATCGATGCTGCCTTGCGCAAAAAAGTTTCGGTTGCCGTCGTGCGAAAGGCCGTAGCGAAGGCTACTGAGGCTGGTTATTTGCGCCGCAATGCTATTGATTCGATAAGCGGTAAATCATACGACGACAATTGTGCCGACGGCGCCCCAGTTATCCATTATGTGGATCCCGAAGAGGTGCCCATGCTTCCTCCTCGTGGAGTGTGCCTTGTGATGAAGGGCGGCGGCAGCGAGAATATGTCTCGCCAGTATTCTCTCCCAGATGCGTCTTTGGGGGCTGGGCGCGACATGGCAGGCGTTAAGGCGTGTCTTCTTGATGCGGTTAAGAAAATCCTTGGCTATGGTTGCGCGCCTGGTATTTTGGGCGTGTGCATTGGAGGCGATCGTGCCACAGGATTTGAGACTGCCAAGATGCAGCTCTTGCGTCCTCTCAATGAGAAGGCAGAAAGAAAAACTCCAAATGATGCTGCATTGAGAAAGCTTGAAAAGGAAGTCTTGCAAGAGGCTAATGCTTTTGGCATAGGGCCGATGGGCTTGGGCGGCCGCACAACGCTTCTAGGTGTGAAGGCGGCGGCAAAAGCAAGATTGCCTGCTTCTTTCTTTGTTACGGTCGCATATATGTGCTGGGCGTGCCGCAGACGCGTTGTGGTGCTTTAAAACTGCGCGCAAGAGTTGCGCTTTGTTTTTCGCTTGGGAGGGTTTGAAGTGGTTGCTTTAAAAGCCGAGAATGTTTCGATGTCTTATGGCTCGCTCGCATCAAGAAGAGAAGTGCTAAAAGACTTTTCTCTTGAGGTTGAAGAAGCGGGCTTCGTTGCTCTGATGGGGCCGAGCGGAAGTGGTAAGTCTACATTGCTTCACCTTTCTGCAGGATTGCTTCTTCCCGATTCAGGTAGGATAGAGGTTGGGGGAGTAGAGATATCCTCGATGGGAGATGCTGCTGCAGCTCGCTTTCGTCGCAGGCATGAGGGCGTCGTATTTCAAGCGTACAATCTCGTCGAGTCTCTTACAGTTGCGGAGAATGTTTCTCTTCCGGCAAAGCTCGATCATCGTAAAGTCGATGAGAAGAGAGTGAATGAGTTGCTGGATTCTCTTGGTCTTTCTAGTCGTGGCGGGGAGAGCGTCTTGTCTCTTTCTGGCGGCGAAAGACAACGCGTTGCCGTAGCTCGCGCTCTTTACATGAAGCCTAGGATTATTCTTGCAGATGAGCCGACAGGAAATCTCGATGCGAAATCTGCGCGAGAGCTTTGTGGAATTTTCAAAGGCTTAAATGTCAGGGAGAAGACGGCGATTCTCATGGTAACTCACGATCCGGTGGTTGCGTCTGTTGCCGACAAAGTATGCTTCCTTGGTGATGGGCGAGTTCTTTCGTCGCACGATACCAAGCACGATCCGGCCAATGTTTCGTCTCTTTATCTTGAGGCGTTCGGTTGATTTTCCCCTTTGCCGAGATAGAGGATAATAAGATGCTTTTTAAACTTGTGCTAAACGGCATGAAGACTGGCAAGGCGCGTGTAGCGTGTGCAGTCGCAGGTGTCGCCGCCGCCGTAGGCGCATTAGTCTTTACCTCATCATTAGCGCAAACGAATGCTGCGCAAGCGCCGCAGGCGGCAGAAAAAGCCGCTGCGCCTTTTGTTGCGTGGAAGGTCGACTCGATACATTTTCCTCGGCGTCGTGGCGCGGCAAAAGCGCCGCTAAGTGATCGCAAGGAAGTTAAAGCGAAGGAAAAGGGCATTCCTCGTGGGGCGGTGCTTTCGCTTAGGGCGCTGCCGCTTACAGTCGACTTAAGACCTGGTGGACATGTGATGCAAGGTCCGCCTGTCAGAGTTCTTTTCGCATCCGCTCCTCGATTGAATCCATACCGCAATGTAACTCTTGAAGAGGGAAGGTGGGTCGATGAAAATTCTTCGCAGGCGGAAGTTGTTTGTGTAAAGAAGGTATTGCAGCGATCTGGCAAAGGCGAAGTTCCTAAAATTGGAGATGAGGTTAAGTTTGTTGGCGCAAAAGGAACGATGTCGGCAAAGGTTGTTGGGTATCTTTCCGGTGGTCGTTTGCCGCGCGAGTTCCCAACAGTTTTTGCGAATAAGAAAGCATTTGAGCTAGTTGGCGAGGAATCAATTGGGCGCGTTTCGTTTTTTAGAGAACTTCCGCCTGATGGAGATTATCTAACTCCCCAAAGTCAAACAGTCGTGGAGTCGTTTAAGGACGATGGGCAAAGGCACATGGATTATGTTCGCCCATTGATGATTATCGCGGCGTTTTTAACTGCGCTTTCTCTTCTCGTAAATTCTCTTCTGCTTTCCGTGGAGGCGAATAAAGTTGAGCTTGCTAAGCTGAGAGCCATAGGGCTTACGCGAAAGGGGCTTGTCTTGTTTGCGATGCTTGAGTCTTCCTTTTCGGCATTCATTGGTTGGGCGGTAGGTGTAACTGTCTCTCTTCTTGCACTGTTTGCTTATGTGTCGCTCTCGTCGGAATATTTCTTTTCCATGGCGATAGATGTTAAGCGTATAGTAATTTCTCTCGCGCTGCTTCCCGTCGTAACTTTTCTTTCTGTTCTCTTTTCGCTCTCTCCAGTTTTGCGTGTCAGAGGAATGGATGCTGCTTCATCACGCAAGCGTTCGGCGCGGCGTGGAATGGTAATCGCCTACGCGTGTGGTTTTGCCGCGTTTATTGCAGTAGAAGTGTGGGGTGCTTCGCTGATGCGAGCATTCGTACCTTCTCGCCAATGGCCAGATGCAATTGTCTCGCTTCTCCCGGGGGGTGTATCGAGCTATGAGGTTGATGCGCTACGCAAGGCAGAAGGTGTTAAGAGGGTTTCGGAGCTTGTTCCGCGGCAGCTTAATCTTTCTCTTCCTTCCGCGGGCGAGCGTCCAAGAAATGTTCTTTTTCTCGCTGCCGAATATTTGCCTTCCTTTACATTTAAGGAGGGCGATTGGAAGAGTGCGTCTGAAGCAATTTTTTCAGGTAGAGGCGTTGTTGTGGATTTGATGCTTTCTCGTGCGTACGATTTGCATTTAGGCGGCGAGCTTTCCGTCTTGAAGAAATCGCGCCGCGGCGGAAAAGAGGAAACTTTAAAATTTCCAATTGCTGGAGTAGTCGATGTAAACTGGCACATGGTCACAAGTCGCGGGCTCGTGCGAGGGCTTAAAGGCGCTTCTCCCATGACGGATGGGCCTGTCTTTTGTTCTCTCGATACTATGGGTGAAATTGATCCTTCCACTTTTATGGTGGATCCTGCGCTTTCTGCACCGATGACTCATTTGTGGGTCGATTACAAAGAGGACTTCCTTGCGAAGCATGGTGTCTTTGGAGCAGGGAGGCTTGTTGAGAAGGAGATTGTCCGATTGCTCGGCAATCCAACGCAGGCGACCGTTCGCCTCCATGCTCGGGATGAGATTGCAGACGGCACACTTGCGAGAGGAACGAATGTTATAGGGCAGGTTGCAAGAGTTCCTTTTGTGTTCCTTGCTGTTCTTGCAATTGGCTTTATTGCGATGCTTGTCGCAGAGACTGATGCGCGCCGTCAGGAGTTTGCCGTTCTTCGTGCAGTAGGCGCTACCTCATTGCAAATAGGAGTGCGCCTTATCTCTTCCGCGCTTAAGACGGCTATTTGGGGAATTGCGTTTGGCCTTCCAATCGGAGCTTTTGTCGGTTGGTATTTTGCAGGGATCACTTCTGCGCATTGGCCTGGCATGCCTCATTATTTCGTCATTCCATGGAGCCTTGCCGCTGAAGGGGCAGTTGGTGCAGTGGTCTTCGCGCTTCTTTTTGCGATTCCCACCTCGCTTTTCTTGGTCAGATCAAGGCGTGGGAAAGGATCATCCGATTCTAATGCCAAGACGGGGCGCTCGAAAGGGGCGCTAGCTATAACTGCAAGCGCACTTGGATTTGCGGTAATGGCTGCTTGTGTGCGCCTTTCCGATGACTTTGGAGGAGAGGTTTCCAGCTTCCAGAAAAGCTTTTTTCGTAACATTGTAGCCTTTTTCGTGGCGCTTTGTGTTTTTATGCGAGCAAAAAGTGATGGAAAAACACAAATTGGTGCTAAAATCCGTCATTTATTCCAAAATCCTCGCGCGGCGTTTATTCTTGTTTTAAGATCAGTTCTTGGAACTTGCGGCATTTTTGCCAATTTTTACGCGCTTGGGAAAGTTTCGATTGCCGAATGTCAGACGCTCAATAAGACAGCGCCTTTCTTTACCGTTCTTTTTGCGTGGATGTTTTTAGGCGAAAAGGCATCGGCGCGGCGCATTTGGGCGCTTCTAGTTGCGCTTTTGGGCGTGATGTTTGTGGCAAAACCGGCATTTGCAGGCGCGGACGCATTCCCTCTTACTATTGCGCTCTTAGGAGGTGCTTTTGCGGGCGGCGCATATGCCGCGGTAAGGGCGCTTGGGCGTATGGAGGTAGATTCTTCATTGATAGTTCTCTTCTTCAGTGGATTTTCCATGCTTGCCTCAATACCATTTATGGTGCAAAGCTTCGATCCAATGACTATTATGCAAGTTGTCATCTTGCTCGGTGCAGGAGTTGCTGCTGCGGCAGGGCAGTTTGGTCTTACTATAGCTTATAGATGCGCCGCCCCGAAGGACATCGCCGTATACGATTATTCAAATATTCTCTTTACGGCAACATTGGGCTTTCTGCTTTTTGGGCAAATCCCAGATATGTTCTCGGTGGCAGGTTTTGTATTCATTCTCGCTGCCGCATTTATCCTTCACCCACGCAAGTACATTTCTTCACACTAAAGCGGTGATTTATGGTAAAATACCGCAAGTATGAAAATTGACACTCTTTGCGTGCAGGGAGGGTATCGTCCGGAATGCGGCGAGCCCCGACAGGTTCCTATTTATCAAACAACGACCTTTAAATACGATACGACGCAGCACATGGCCGATCTTTTCGACCTTAAAGCGTCGGGCTATTTCTATACAAGGCTTGCAAATCCCACGAACGATCAAGTGGCGAAGAAGATTGCAGCTCTTGAAGGAGGCGTTGCGGCAATGCTTACCTCTTCGGGGCAGGCGGCGTCTACCTATTCCATTTTGAATCTCTGCTCTGCTGGCGACCATGTCGTTTCTTCCGCGCAGATCTATGGCGGTACATTCAATCTTTTCGCCGTCTCGCTGAAGAAGCTCGGCATTGAGTTTACTTTTGTTGACCCAGATGCGGATGCTAAGACGATTCAGGCGGCGTTTCGTCCGAATACGAAGTGTGTTTTCGGAGAGACAGTGGCCAATCCTTCGGGCGTTGTTCTCGATATCGCCAAGTTTGCGAAGATTGCCCACAAGAATGGCGTTCCTCTTATCGTCGACAACACTTTCCCGACTCCTATTCTTTGTAGGCCGATCGAGTTTGGTGCAGATATCGTAACTCACGCTACGACGAAGTATATGGATGGACATTCCAGCCAGGTCGGCGGGTGCATTGTCGATAGCGGCAACTTCAATTGGGGTGAGCATGCCGACAAGTTCCCAGGCCTTGTTGAGCCAGATGAGTCGTACCATGGTTTGAGCTATTGGAAGAAGTTTGGAAAGCTTGCTTTCATCACAAAGTGCACCGCACAGCTCATGCGCGACTTCGGTTCGATTCCCTCGCCGTTCAATGCGTTCCTCGTAAATCTTGGCCTTGAGTCTCTTCATGTGCGTATTCGCCGCCATGCGGAGTCGGCTCTTAAAATTGCTAAATGGCTCAAGACTCAGAAGAAGGTTGCGTGGGTTAACTTTGCAGGCCTTCCCGATTCGAAGTATCGCAAGCTTCTCAAGAAGCAGTTCGATGGCAACTCACCTTGCGGCGTTATGACCTTTGGTATCAAGGGCGGGCGCAAAGCTTCGATCAAGTTTATGGATGCGCTGAAGATGATTGGCATCGTCACGCATGTGGCTGATGCATGGAGCTGCGTCTTGCACCCAGCTTCGCACACTCATCGCCAGCTTACCGACAAGCAGCTTATGGAGGCAGGCATTCCTCCAGATCTCATCAGGCTTTCCATCGGATTGGAAGATCCTGACGATCTTATCGCCGATCTCAAGCAAGCCTTGGCAAAAGTTTGATAATAAAAGGAGACGATTGTATGAACGACGAAATCATCAAAACCGACCGCCGTCGCGATCTTATCGCAGGCGTGATTCTTGCGGTTCTTTCAGCGGCTGTGTACTTCTTCTCGATGGCAGGATATGCCTATCCCGGAGAGAGTGCGCGCTTGCAAGCGTTGTGGCGCGGCCTTGATGTTTCGTCGGCGGTGTATTATCCTGTGATGAAGTTCGTCGCATCTTTCTTTGGCGCGTCGAACTTCATGGCTCCTATTCTCGGCATCGCCGCGGTCTTGCTTCTTTATAGATGCGTTCTTGTGTTTACGCGTGCGCGTTTGCACAGTGAAAGCGTCTTTAGAATGGCGCCGTCGGTTTCGCGTATGGCGGCTGTCGTTGCGGCAGTTGTGTTCCTTTTCTCGCCCGCAGTGCGTGGTGCCGCTTCCCACATTGAGCCGCGCCTTTTCGCAGCTGTCATAGCTCTTGTTTCCGTCTCCTTCCTTATCTCCTATGCCCATTCAGAGTCGAGCGGAAAAGCATACGCTTTCCTCGCGCTTTCGGGATTAGTTGCTGGCGCAGGTTTTTGCGATAGCGTGTTCTTTGCGCCGCTTCTTCTTGTCGCGACATTTGTCGTTGTTCGCTCGGAGCTTCTTGCAGGACGTAGCCCCTATATCGCGCTTGCGATTCTTATCTTCTCTTTCTTTGCGCTTTTCTTTAGCGTGTTTACATTGGCTGGGTTTGACATCTCTGGCTACATCGCTCATTGCTCCAGCGATATCTCTCAGTGCACGCGCCCCGGATGGATTTTTGTGGCGGCATTTTCCACACTTCCTTTTGTGGCGGTTCTTTTCTCTAGCGAGCGCGTTTACAATGAGCCTTTGTCCATCGTCCAGTTCATCTATCAGATCGCGCTTTCGCTTTTGGCGGTGCTTTCTATTGCTACGGCTTTCACCCCTTCGTCCTTGATGGATGTTTGGGGCGAGTTCCCTGTGTTTACAAGTGCGTTCGCGGCATTTGTTGCAGGCCATCTCGCATCATACTGGTGGCTTCGCAGATCCAATGCATTCGCGTTCTCTTCGTTCGCTGTGCTCGTGTTCGTTTTTGGCTTTGCGTCCATTTGGAATTTCTTCACCTTCGACAGGAACCGCGGCGCATTTGCCGATAAGATCGCATCTCGCGCTCTTGCAGATCTTGGCGAGCGTAATTGGCTTATCACCGATGGCCTTATCGACCATCACTTGCTTCTTCAGGCTCAGAAGCAGGGCAAAGATGTAACTCTTATTTCTCTTGCTCGCGATTCTGATCAGGTGTACATTAAATATCTTGATAAGCTTATTCGTGAGAAGAACGTTGGTGGGTCGAAGAACGAGCATCTGTCGATGTCGCTTTCTTTGGGCGTACTTCCTTTCGTGCAAGACTGGCTTGCGTGCGACCCATCTGTGACGAAGAAGGTTGCCGTTTGGGGCGCGCCTGATTTGTGGTTCTCTGCAGGCTTTAGCCCAATTCCTGAATTCCTTTTCTTCGGCGCAGACGAGAAGGTTTCACTTTCTGATTGGAGCGACTGGCCCGAATACGACAAGCTTCTTTCTGTTCCCGAAGGTTGGGGCAGCTATAAGTCGTCGCGCGGAGTCGATCCTATCACACGTCTTCGCTATTCGCTTCGTCGTCACTTTGGTCTTGTTGCGAACAACCGCGGCGTATATCTGCAAGATCAGAAGCGCGATGATGAAGCTTTCGCGTTCTTCGAGCGCGTGCTTGGCGAGATCGATACCGACAATGTTTCGGCGCTCTTCAACGAGGTCGAAATGGCTGGCCGCAAGCACGAAGGTGCAGAGGCAAAGCGCGCCGCACTTGAAAGCCGAATTAAAGCTCTTATCGACGACAAGACTCGGCGCTATGCGATCTGGAGACTTTCGTCGTTCTACGGTTATATTCGTAACCCCGATATGTTCGTAAGACTTGGCTTCAGCTGGGCGCGTACAGGTCGTCCAGGCGATGCTCTTGCGCAGATTCGCCGCGCAATCGAATTCGTTCCGCGCGAGAAGCAGCTTGCTCTTCTTAATATGATGGCAGCTCTCTATGCGAACGATAATGATAGCGTTAAGTCTCGCGAGATGTATCAGAAGGTGCTTCAGGCCAAGGCCGACGATCACGATGCACTTATCGGCATGATGCGTCTCGAGCTCTTGCAGGGCGATCAGAAAGCGGCTCTCTCCTATCTTGAACGCGCAGTTGCTGCATCTCCTGGTGAAGGCCGCCGCGCAAAGATGGAACTGGCAATGATTGCGATGATGAAGGGCAATCTCGCAGAAGCGAAGAAGACTCTTCTTAAGCTCACGGACGAGTCGCCTAAGGATATGCTCGCTTGGTCGTTCCTCGCGGCAGTTTCTATGCAGCAGTGGGACGCGACGAAGGATGCTAAAGTAAGAGATGCTCTTCGCAAGGAGATTTCCGACATTTATCTCCCTGCGATGGAAAAGAACACGACCAATCCTTACGACTATTATGTGCAGATCACAAAGGCGTTTCTTATGATGCGCAGTGGCGAGGGCAAGCTTCGCCTCGCTCGTGATGCATTCGCCGCGGCCGCTCGCGCAAGGCCCGATTCTATGGCTGCGCACGATATGGTGCTTGGTCTCGACATTTCTCTCGACGACGAGGTAAGCGCAGAGGTGCATGCGCGCGATGTTCTCTATCGCAATCGTGATGCTCCTCTTGCAAACTATGTGATGGGCTCGCTCTTCATCGGAAAGGGCAGCTACTCGCAGGCAGAGATGTATCTGCGTAAGGCTGCTGACGCGCCGCGTCCCAATGTGCTTGCAATGAACGACCTTGCAGAAGTGCTTCGCAGAAGCGGTAAGTTCGAGGAGGCCGAGCGTTATGCAAGGCTTGCCACCAAGAAGGCTCCAGAGTTTTATCTTGTGTGGGAAACCCTTGGTGTTATTCTTATGGATGCCGGCAAGGATCCTGAAGAAGCGGAGAAGTGTGTGCGTCAGGCAATTGAGATCCAGAAGAAGAGCGGAGTCGAGAAAGAAGATATCCGCGTCTGGACTTCGCTTGCACGCGCGCAGATTCTCCGCGGAGATAAGAAGGGCGCGAGACTTTCGCTTAGGAAGGTTCGCTCTCGTGTTTCCGAGCTGACGGAGTACGAGAAGCGCGAATTTATGGAGATGGAGAAGCGTGCTAAGTAAACTACTGCTTGCTGTAGCTTTTCAGATTGGACCGTTCTACCAACAAGGTGAGGACGGTTCAGTCGCATTACGCCCAATCTACTCTTCGACGCAAGACACCACAGATGTCCTTTGGCCGGTTTTTACCGCCCATCGCGATTGGTGGCGTTTTTGTTTTGCAGCGCATTATCTTGAGAACGACCATGGCTATCAGTTTTCTCTCTTTCCGCTTTGGTGGAATGGGACTAAAGACGATAGCAGTTACTTTGGTCTATTCCCAATTTGGGGAAGTCACCCACATATCTTAGGCCTTAATGATGCCTCTTTCGTATTGTGGCCGCTTTATCATTCTTATACAACGCCTCGAGCCGATAAGAAGTTGCGCTCGCATTCTGTGCTCTTTCCTTTCTTCCATTGGCGCGAAGATGGTAGCTGGGGAGTGTGGCCGCTTTATGTGAAGAATAATTCGAGAGAAAGTGTTCACGAGACAGCATTGTGGCCTTTTGTGACATGGGCATCTTATTCAGAAGATAGAGATACATCAGGCGAGGGTTTTTCTTTGATGGTCTGGCCTCTTTTTGGGTGCATAGACCGAGCGCGTGAAAAACAGATTCTCTTTATTCCGCCGTTTTTCTCTCATGCTAAAGTTGGCGATCCTAAAAAGCCGTCGCGTTACGGCATGAGAGTGCGCTGTCCGTGGCCTTTCTTTGAATACGAGTCAACTATTCAGCGTTCGCGTCTTAGTATTTTCCCGTTTTATGAGTACGTTGAGAATAAGCGTTATTCAGATGGCGCAGTGGAAGATGTTACAAGGAGGTTTGGTTGGCGTCTTGTTGAGATATTGCCGAACGAAACGAGAGTGTTTCCGTTTTGGGTTAAGAGCGCAGACTATTTTAGGTTGTGGCCGTTTTGGGAAACGAAAGAAGAAAATGGCGTTGCGAGAAGCAGATTCCTCTCGCTCATCCCGATTCGCCATGTCCCAGCTGTAGATCGCAATTGGGCGAAGTTTTGGACTTTCTATGAGCGCGAGGAAGATCCTGTGGGCGTTTCTCATTCGTTGCTCTGGGGGCTTATTAGATGGAGTGCATTAAAAGACTAATTGTTTGGTTAAGGGCTCTGCGCCTTAGCCAATGGACGAAGAATCTTCTGATTCCTGCGGCGTGGCTATTTGCGTTGGGCGACCCTGGGCAGCGTGCAATGGCATCGGGCTGGAGACCTGTCTTGCTGATGCTTGGAATGTTTGGAGGTTTTTGTCTTATCTCTTCGGCCTTCTATCTTCTGAATGATGTTCGCGACATTTCTTCCGATAGGCTCCATCCAGTAAAACGCTTTCGTCCTATAGCTGCCTCTCTTATCAGTATTCGTGCTGCAAGAGTAATGTCGGCATTTCTTCTTGTGCTTGGGTTTATTCCGTCGCTCGTTATGTTCTTGCGTCACATCGATAGGTGGCCAATGCTTGCTGTTGTAATTGCATATAGTGCAATGCAACTTTGCTATACGGGCTTCCTGAAGCGACTTCCGTATGTTGATGTTATTGTTATTGCATCAGGCTTTGTCCTTCGTGCAATAGCCGGCACAACTGTTCTTGGCGTGCGTCTTTCGCCGTGGCTTTTGCTCTGTGCATTTTCGCTTTCTCTTTTCCTTGCGCTTTGTAAGCGTCGCCACGAAAAACTTCTTTGCGAAGAATCTCGTCCTGCGCTTAAGATGTATCATCTGCCAACCATCGATATGCTTATTGCCTCGTCTGCCATGGTCACGCTATCGGTTTATGTGGCATATACACTTGTTCCATCTACGATAGCGCGCTATGAATGCGGCGGGGCGCTGTCGCTTACGGCAATTCCCGTTGCGTTAGGCCTTGTTCGCTATCTCTGGCTTACATATTCGCTTGCTGACGTCGGCCGCCCCGACAAGTTGCTTCTTTCCGACAAGATCATGTGGCTTGTTCTTGTCTGCTATGCAATAATCGCCGCGCTTGTTGTTTTGCCTAATGGGATAGGCATTGTTGGGGGGATATTGTGACGCGCCTTGTAGCGGAGTTAGCTTCGCGTGGAATGAGTGGCATGAAACTTGGTCTTGAGCCAATGCGCAAGGCATGTGCCGCGCTTGGCAATCCAGAGAAATTATTTCGTGCTGTTCATGTTGCAGGAACGAATGGCAAGGGTGCAGTTACGGCAATTCTTGATGCGGCTTTTCGTGCGCGTGGCGTGGTAGGCGTTGCGCGTTATACAAGCCCGCATCTCATGAAGGTGAATGAGAGATTTTTTATCAATGGAGAGCAAGTCTCCGATAAAGATCTTGAAGACGCATCAGAGAGTGTTCTTGCTTCAAATGAGTGTGCTTCGCTTACTTATTTTGAGACGTTAACTGCGGCCGCGTTCGTTCTTTTTGCGCAAAAGAAAATTTCTTTGGCGGCTCTTGAGTGTGGCCTTGGCGGTAGGCTTGATGCAACTAATGTGTGCAACAGTGTTCTTTCTGTCATAACGCGTGTAGGGCTTGATCATTGCGACTGGCTTGGAAATACTCTTGAGGAAGTTGCTTTTGAAAAAGCAGGCATTATCCGTGAGGGAGTGCCGGTTGTTCTTGGAATGAATGATCCTCGCGTAAGAGAAGTTGTTGAGAGACGGGCGAGAGAATTAAACGCGCCATTCGTGTACGCGCCTGATATTGCAAGTGAAGAGGAAATCCCTTCGGCCTTTTCTCTTTCAGGCCTTTTTAATCGCGAAAATGCCGTTACTGCAATAGCATCTTTGAAGACGCTTGAGTCGATTGGTGTTTTGAAAACGGCTGAGAATTTAACCGATGGTTTGGCAGATGTTGTCTGGCCCGGGCGTTTCCATCGCATTGGCGGCGTTATCGTTGATGGTGCACACAATCCTCCAGCGGCTGAGGCTCTTGCAGCTTCGCTCTCTTCCCAGTTAGATGGAAAAAAAGTTGTTCTTGTAGCTGGCTTTTGCTCTGATAAAGATGTAGATTTCGTTCTCCGTACACTTGCGCCTCATGTATCGCGCGCTGTTGCGGTGCGCACGGATAATCCTCGTTCTCTTTCAGCAGAGGAAGCGGCATCGCTGATGAGAGGCGTAGGGATTGAGGCTAGCGCGGCATCTTCATTGGAGGAAGCTCTTGAGGTTTCAGGCGCGCGAAAAGCATCATCATCTTCTAGTTCAGGCGCGGTTGAAGTTTTGATTTGCGGTTCGCTCTTTCTTGCGGGCGCGGCATTATCTGCTCTTGGGGCGTTTCCGTATCCCGTGGGAGATGCAATGGACCCCTCCGAGCGCCTTCGCGCAAATTAAGAGTTTCCCTGCTGGCTTACTCCGTAGCCAAAAAGGGCAAAGTCGCCGCGCACAGGGTCGTCAGGGAAAATAGTTGCAAGAGCAGATGTAAGTTTTTTCGCGGCAGACATTGACGCAGAAGGGCTTTTAATCAATCCTAAAGATGCTGCTTGTGTGAGAACATGAGTATCGAGAGGAATAACAAGCGTTTTGCGATCGATGAATTTGGCCCAAAGCCCGATGTCGACAGGCGATGAATCTCTCACCATCCATCTTAAAAACATACAAACTCTTTTGCAAGCAGATTTGGCGTCTGCAGGAATAACACCTCGTGAGCCATGCTCCCGGAAGTGTGTGCAAATTACTTCTACGGCATTAACGGCATTGCCTTTTGCCTTAGATGCGACGAGCGCTCCGAGAGTGTCGTATTCATCAAGAGCTGATTTATAGGCGCGGAAGAATGCGTTCATTTGCGCGAAGGTAAAAAATCGATAGAAGGGGCGAATGTCGTTTGGCTGAAAGGCATCTTCAAAATTTCCTTCTCTAATCCATTTGTCTATGTTGCCTTTAGCCAAATCAAAAATAAATTGAATCTTTGGGAGAAATTGCTTGCGGCTTCCAAAGCTTAAGGCAGAGGCGACGAACGCAGTTGCTTCGCGATTCCTTTTCCCCTTGGCCATGTGCATGAATTTAGACGGATCGTTCTCCGTGAAGGAGATCGTCTCGTACTCATCGGCTCTCTGCCTAAGTATTTCTATAATGTCGCGTTTCATGCGTAATGCCATTTATGTGAGATTATATCAGAGTTTATCGTCCACAAGCAAATCAGAATTAGGCATGAGCAGAAATTTTATGTCGTAAGGTCTAATGCACGAGCTATAAAGAATATGATATAATACGGCAAACAGCGAAAATATTTAAGGAGAAAAGAAATGAGACCAGGACTTTGGCAGATATTGATTGTCGTCGCGATTATTGCGATTCTCTTCGGCGCCAAGAAGATCCCTGAATTGGCACGCTCAATCGGCAAGGCAAAGGGTGAGTTTAAGAAGGGTCTCGTCGAAGGCGAGCAGGAAGAGGCAAAGAGCGAAGAAGCTCAGGCCAAGGCAGAAGAGCCCGCTAAGGAACTGGCTTGACCGATCTTCTCAGAGAGCGGCTTAAAACCGTTCCAGAGCGCCCCGGTTGTTATCTCATGCGAGATCGCCGGGGTGCAATCATTTATATTGGAAAAGCCAAGAATTTAAGGCGGCGAGTTCTTTCGTATTTTCGTCCAGGTGCTAAGCACCCTCCTAAAGTGCGCTCGATGGTTAATCTTGTGCACGATTTTGAATTCATGACCGTCAAGAATGAGGCGGAATCGCTTTTGACGGAAGCGTCTCTCATCAAGCAGTATAAGCCTCATTTTAATATCTTGATGCGCGATGACAAGCGATACCTTTCGTTACGCGCAGATCCATTGGCCAAATGGCCTCGCTTTACGTGTTGTCGAATTGTGCGCGATGATGGAGCGCGTTATTTCGGACCTTTCCCATCTGCGAGTGTTGTTCGCGCGGCAAAAGATTTCGTCGAGCGACGCTGGGGAATAAGAGAGTGTAAATGCATTGTTCCAGATGAGAACGCTTATAGGCATTGTCTTGCCCATGTTATCCGTAGATGCAGCGCTCCGTGCCTTGGACGAGTGACAGAAGAGGAATATCGCCAGAGATTTGAGGAGGCTTGTGCTTTTCTTGATGGCAAGAGGCCAGAGGCTATTGCTGAAGTTGATGCTCAGATGCGTACTAAGGCTGCCGCGGGCGACTATGAAGAAGCGGCGCGCTTGAGGGATACGCTCTTTGCCTTAAAGGAAATGACAAAGGCGCACTTTGTTAGAAAGAATCCTTCAATGCGGCGCGAAAGCGCAGAGAAGGGGATCGAAGAGCTTGCGGCAGTTTTAAATCTTCCGAAGGTGCCGCGTATCATTGAGTGTGTTGATATTTCAAATCTGTTTGGAGAATATAATGTAGCCTCGCTCGTGGTTGCGCGTGACGGGCTCCCAGACGGTAGGCTTTATAGAAGGTTTAAGATTAAGTCTTTTTCTGGCGCAGATGATCCGCGAGCGATGGCAGAAGTTGTTGCGCGCAGATATTCTCCCGAGTCGACTGTCGCAGATGCGCTTCCACAGGCAGATCTTTTTGTTTGCGATGGAGGTATCACTCAGCTTAGGGCGGCTCGTGCTGTTTTTTCTGAGTTGGGGCTTAGTGATATCCCGACAATT
>JAGBWQ010000116.1 GCA_017629735.1 Kiritimatiellia bacterium | reverse complement strand
GTTGTCTGGGTGTTTATGATTGATAGGCCAATCGTTCGACCTTTCTTCACTAAGCTTCTTGTCTCAAATGGTCTCGAAAAAAAAGACGATAGCGACCTTGCCACGGCTGTCGACAGGCTTATTGCTCGTCTTAACGATGCAACAGACGCATTTGATGTGCGTGAGAAAGCATATCAGGCGGCTTTTGAAGCGAGGTTGGCAAATTACGAGAAAGAGTTTGATGCAAGACAAAAAGAGTATGTCGAGTTTTTTATGAGGAGAATGAACGAGCTTGAACGCCGCGCAGAGAGCTCGGAAAAACGCCTCAAAGCCGTTGTAGATGCTCTTAAAGGCTGAAGATGAACGAATCCGATAGAATCGCGCTCTCTCGAATTTCGAGACAAGAAGCGTCTCCCTGTGCAACCACAGATGAATTGCAGGGGCTTCTCTTGCAAGTTGTGTTTGCGCTTCTGATGGTCTTTATGATTGCCTTCTTTATGTTTGTAGGCAAGACTGAAAAAGAGCGCGAAGAGCAAGTGATGGAGCTAAATCGTCAGAAGCTTACGCTTGCTCTTGAAAAGCTCGTAGATGATGGACGAATTCGCTATGGTCTTAATGCTCTTATGACGCAAGGCGTTGATGGCAAGCGCACTTTCGATCCATCTGGCCATGTGCGCGGCGGTCGCTTGTCGCTTGCGCCTGCTGTGAAGAAGGCTTTCTCTGAGGGCAGCAAGGCTGCAGCTCAAGATTTTCGCGATCAAGCGTCACTCGTTCTTTCTTGGCAAGACGAGGCTCTTTCCGTTGCGGGAGTTGCGCGTGAAGAGCTTAAAGAAGATGAAGTTGAATGGTTTGGCCGCGAAGTCACATCGGCTGTTGAGTCTCTTAGGCTTGATGTAAGAGGTGTGCAACGCTCTCTTGCCGCGCGCCTCCAAAAGCAGTGGATCGAAAATCCAAAATCACTCTCTTCATTGAAATACGCAGACAAGGGCGATGTTGCTTCGTTTGCAAGTGAAATCGAAATCGAACTTAAAAACAAAAGTCTCGAACTTATTTCTAAGGAGATTGGATCGGAGGTGCTTCCATGACGGGCTTGTTGGCAGTAGTCTTAGCTTCGTCGCTTGCGCTCGGGAATAGCGAATTCGATCGCTCTGCCGCAGAAGGTGCCGCGCGCATCGCAGTAAAGAGTATTAAAGAGCGAATTCTCAAATCAACTGCTTGGTCGAAGGATCTTAAAGAAGCGATGCTTGCCGATCCAGCAAAGGCAGCAAAACGCGCAGATGCTGAAAAATTGTGCCGCGAGATATTTCTTAAGGCTTCCGCAGAGGAGCTGAAAAGGGAAGTGAACACAGTTTTTGCGCGTCTCGCAACGGACCTGCGCATAGAAGACGCATTTCCCACAGATCTTGTTGTATCAGCTTCTGTTTTGACGGAAAAGGATAAGAGTGCAATTTTGAACGGTTCTTTTAAGAATGCGTTCTCTAACGCTCGCAAAGAGGCGTGTGAAGAACAGGCTGCAGGAATCGCGCTTCAAATTCGCCCTTCAATGATAGAGGCCGATAATGACGACGATAAGGCTCTTCAGCTTTCCCTCGCCAAGCGCATTGCCCAGTCGCAAGCACGCCCTGTATTTGAGGAGAATTTCAAATACATTTCTGAGCAAATGGTAAAGCCGATTATTGCTGATGTGCGCAAGGAGAAAAAGCGCCAGGCAGAATATGTCAGGCGCGTTAGGAGCGATTCGCTCTCGCCATCCGCGCTCTCGGCAGATATCGCATCTAAGCTTGCTGACAATGTTTCAGAACGCGCGGCACAAGCTCAGAACAAAGCGATGGCGTGGGATATTTTCCCTTCAGTTACAAATGTAACGCTTCGCAATAATGTTGAGCGCCGTATAGACAGACATTACGAAGCTTCAATTGCAGAAACTCCGCTTGGCGTAACAGAGCAATCGCTTGAAAAAGATATTCTTGGCAATATCAAAGCTCATCGTTGCGCTGTAGAGAGCGAGCGCATCATTAAGACTGCATCTACTGCAAAACTTCTCGCCGATGCGCTAACAGCTGCTGTTAAGGCAGCGCCAGAAAAGGAACGTGCAGAGCTTGCTAATTATCTAAAAGGCCGCATGGGGGTTGTTAGCGTTGTAAAAGCAGTTGATACGCGCATTGCTTCAGATCTCGTTCCGCTTTGGCGTAAAACGCGCAATCAAATTGTTGAGAAGCAATTTGGCGAGGTGTGGCCCGAGCTTAATAGCCGCATATGGTATCCCGATGCGGAAACTGCCGACGATATTTCTTCTCGCAGCGATTATGCAGATGCTGTAAAAGCGTGGCGGCATATTCCGTCGCTTGTGCCGCTTGCAGAAGGGCGTGTGGCACTTGAAGAGACCGAAGGGAAAGCTGATGCTGCAGTTGCGGCGGCATTTGAGCTTGCGCGTGCTGCAATTGCCGCGCAAAGTTCAATAGTCGAACAGGAAATGCCTGGCGTTCTTGCCGAGTCTATTAAGCGCAAAGACAGCTTTTGGCGAAGCACGCCAGATTTGAACGAGATTGTTTCGATGCTTACTGACGCTACGCAAAAGCGTTGGGAAGAATCAAAGAATGCAACGCTTTGGCCTGTTGCAGGGAGTGCGCCAGAAAATGCACAAGAGCAACATTCTCAGCTTTTCCCAAGCGTAAAGAAGAAAATAGAATCGATCGCTAGAATGATTCTTAAGGAGATGGAAAAAGATCCTGAGGAGCGTGAAAAGCCGCCAGAGCCGCAGCCGCCGGAGCCTGTCGAGTCGGAAGAAGAGCCTAAGGAAGAAGTATGCACGATTACTTTTTCTGTCTCGGGAGCATCGGTTACTGTCAAAGCAGAGAAGGGTTCGAGAGTTGTTGCTGAGCGCACAGAGAAAGCTACTGCTTTTGGCTTTGAGAAAGCCATCAAAGAAGTTGGCGCTATTGTAGGGCGTGAAGTATTGTTTCTTAAGTGAAAAATCAACATAACATAGGAGTAAAAATGTTAAGGCGTGATTTCCTCAAGATGTTTGGCGCGGGCGGCATTTATTATGCTGCAAGTTCTGCGTTTTCTTCTTTCGCTTCAACTGAAGCAAAGATTGTTACGCCAACATTAGATCCTAAGATAACACTTCTTCTGAGCGATTGCCATATCAATGGCTATCTTGATAAGCATCCACAGCACATTCGCCAGACATTTTGCGAGATTGTTGCTGAGATTGCAAAGATGGAATGCTTGCCTCAGCGTATTGTATGTTTGGGAGACTTTTCCTATCTTTGGGGACATAAACAAGACTATGTTCTTGCGCGCGAGCTTCTTAAGCCTCTTACGGATTTAGGTGTCGAATTTACTGTGCTACTCGGCAATCACGATAGACGCAGTGTGTTCTTAGAAGTCTATCCTGAATATTTAAAGTCGACAAAAATTCCTGGGCGAGTAGTTAGCGTGGTTGATGCAGGTGCGATAGACTATATTATGCTCGATGGCCTTGTGGGGGCGGACGATCGCAATATGAATGATATGGGCCCTGGACATGGAATGTTTTGTAAGGATCAGCAAGACTGGCT
Source organism: Kiritimatiellia bacterium (assembly GCA_017629735.1). Lineage (GTDB taxonomy): Bacteria > Verrucomicrobiota > Kiritimatiellia > RFP12 > UBA1067 > UBA1067. Next base: position 2,405 of record JAGBWQ010000116.1, on the reverse strand, counting down.
TTTGGCAGAACTGCCTAAATGGAAGAAGCCTGTTGCTTTCTGCTCTCATTGGCCTATTGAAAGCCTGAATGTTGGCGAAGAGCCTTTTGCCAATCTTCTTGCGAAATCGCCCAATGTCTTTGGTTATATTTATGGCCACAAGCATAGATGGCGTCAGAGCATGGTGAAGAATGATTCTGATACAAAATCTGTTCAGACGCTTTGTATTCCATCTGCGGGATATTGGGGCGATATTGGCTATGCCATTATGCGCACTGAAGGCGATATCTCTGAGGTTACTCTCACGCAAAAAGGATTTTGGTATCCAAAGCCAAATCCCAATATTAAAATATGGAACATGATTACGCGTGAGAACAATGGGTTGAATTGCATCTTTCACCTTCCAAAGAGCTGATGAATGATTTAAAATAAAACAGTCAACGTTGAACAACATAAATATGAAACTACTTACTCTTGCCGCAGTACTTTTCTCTTCAGCAGCTTTTGCGTCTAATTTTTATGATGCGAATCTTGCCGATTATCCGCGTCTTCCTGGCGAGAAAGACGACTCGCCGCGCTTTAATCGCGCCATAGCAGCGGCAGCCAATGGTGTCTTACTCGTTCCTAAAGGCGAATACGATATTGCAACGCGTATTACCATAACAAACCGCTGCTCGCTTTCTATGCATCCTGCAGCGCACCTCGTTGCTCGCGCTAAGATGGACTACGTTATCTTTTGGGACGGAAATGCAGACTACCATGCTCTTTCCATATTCAATCCTGATGGTTCAGTTTATGATAACGCAAATCTCTTCATAAAAGGAGGAGATATTGATGGCAATGGCTTAGCCAGCTGTTTGGCGATCGCAAATTCGCATCATTTCACAATTGCCGACATTACATTGCACAATGGTCTTAAGAGCGGCCTTTGCATTACGCGCGAAACAGGCGGCCATCTTTATGAGCTTGTAGCGAACAATGTCTATTGCAAAAGCACGATAAGCTCTCTTGCTGGCAATATCGGTATTGATTGCCAAACTTCCGATTGTCATTTTACAGATTGCATTGTGGTCGATTACACCAAGGGCATTCGCTCTTCAGGTGGAGCTAATAGATTTACGCGCTGTCATGTATGGGGCGGTACTGTGCCACCCAAGGGTATGAGCTTTAAGGCGTGGTCTGATGCGTATGCTTTGCGCAAAGTGCTTGAAGGGAAGGGCGAGTGGACGGCGGAGAAAGAGCGCCAGCATTTAGCGTTGGGTGTTCCTGAAATGCTGCCCAATTCTGTTGCATTTGAAAGTATTGGTCCAGCAAATGTCTTTGATGGTTGCTATGCTGATACTGCGGAGATAGGCTATGATATTCGCAGCTCTGCATTAATAGTTAATAGCGGCTTTTACAATAATCCTCGTATGAATTTGCGCAAGTCCACTGTGATTGTTCATCGCGGCGGCGACTTGAGAGTTGCATTTTGCGATTTCCGTGGAGGCGCAAATTGCGAAAAACTTTATGAAGGAAGTGGCAAGAATATAGAGTGGGTATCAAGCCGCGCATCAGGCGGTGCGGGCATGGCTTCTGAGGCGTTGCGTTTTCAGGGTGACTTGTAATTTGGACTCTTAGGCTCAATGAATAATGATTAATGATTAATGAATAATGGTGGAATTTAAACCATTCCTTCCTTCGACTTCGGCTTCAGTGCGGAAAGCTCGCCTTGCCGAGCGGACGAACTCATGAGTTCTTCGTCCTCGGAATTCTCGACACTGGATAAAATGCGCGTTGGTGCAAAACGCGCTTAGGTCTCGAATTACGTCGTCAAGGCGACTTTCCGCTCCTCATCCTCGTTCTATGCAGCGTTCGTGTAGCTGCACTTGTGCAGCGTTTTTCGTGTGCCGCGTATGTGGTTTTCGTACCCCAGCGCAACTCCTCTCTCCCGCCTTCGACTTTTTCTCCCATCTTCGACTTCAATAGAGCCCGCAAAACCGCCAAGATAATCGGCAAAAACGACCTGATTGCCGTCCGGCATCACAGCAACATGGCATACACAGTTGCCAAGCTTGACGGAATCGACCTGCTCCAAGATATGTTGAGAATCAGCTTGCCCATTCACCTTGAATGATACAAGCCCTTCGCCGGTGCATGAATATAAATAATTTCCGTCCAGCGAAAGACCCTGATAGATTGCGTTAGAGACGGGGCTCTCGGCGCATATGGACATCACACCTGTCGCCTGGTCAAGTTCAAGAGCCTTAAGCCCGTTTGGATTCGCTTCATCCGTATAACATCCCAGATAGACAATCATGTCGAACACTCCTATCAGAAGATATTGGTTATCGCTATTGACAAAACGTTAATGTTGGCAACATTAGCCATGATAGTACTTCTGGCTGTCAGGTGGACGAACGTTTGTCAACGTACCCACATAATGC
>JAGBWQ010000115.1 GCA_017629735.1 Kiritimatiellia bacterium | reverse complement strand
GAGATCGTCCTCGCGTGTCGAGACCTCCTGCTTCTGCAAGTCCTCGTACCTCTCGACACGAGCCTTGGATTTGGCGCGGCGGCCTGAAGGATTCGTCTGAATCCACTTCAATTCGTTCTCAAGAAGCTTCTGGCGCGACTTCTCAACCTTTGCCTCGCGAGCAAGCATCGCTTCCTTCTGCTTAAGCCATTCCTCATAGTTACCCTTGTACGGATAGCACACACCATGATCAAGCTCAAGAATCCAATCGGTAACATCGGAAAGGAAGTATCGATCGTGCGTGACAACGATAAGTGTACCGGTAAACTCCTTCAAATACGCTTCCAACCTAAAGGTCGTCTCTGCATCAAGATGGTTTGTTGGCTCGTCAAGAAGCAGAACATCAGGATTGGAAAGAAGAAGCCTTGCAATAGCAACGCGGCGACGCTCGCCGCCTGAAAGGACGCCAACCTTCCTATCTCCAGGAGGGCAGCAAAGATCAGCCATACGCCTTTCTACGAGATTCTCGAGATTCCAATAGTCGTTGCGATCGATGATTTCCTGAAGTCTCTCCATCTCTGCAGCAGCCTTCGGGTCGTCAAGCTCGCAGCACAAGTCTTCGTATCTTGAGACCATCGCCTGAGCATCTGCAACGCCTTCCATAACAGTTTCGAGAACTGTCTTGGAATCGTCAAGCTCCGGCTCCTGAGGAAGATAGCCAACCTTCGTCCCCTTCGCCACCTGAACGGTGCCCATAAGATCCGTATCGATCCCCGCAAGGATTTTCAGAAGCGACGACTTACCTGCGCCGTTACCGCCGATTACACCAATGTGCGCACCGTAGAAAAACGAAAGATTAACATCTTTCAAAATAGTCTTAGTGCCCTGCTGTTTGGTTACATCAATCAGACTAAACTGATATTCTCCTGCCATAATCTTCTCCTTATCCTTAAATCAAATTGCCGCGCCCTCGGCGGTAAGCGCCGAAGCGAGAGAAACCCACTCTTCGCACGAAAGCTCTTCCGCCCTCGCCGTCGACTCAATAATGCCGCGGAAAACGCTACCAAGCTGCTTGCGCCTATGTTCAAAAGCCCTCTTTACCAAACGGCGATACATCGCTCTGACATTCTCAGGAAGAGACGCGTTCCTGTCGTGCCTAACAAGCCGCACCACTGCCGAACCAACCTCGGGACGAGGCCAAAAGCACGATGCCGAAACTTTGCGAATCACCTTAACATCGTAATCGAGCTGCACCCACACACCTGCGAGGCCACGCGTTTTCGAGCCTTCCGGAGCCGCCAGGCGCTCGGCGACTTCCGTCTGCACCATAACAGTGATTGAAGGCAACGCACGAGTAGAGGCAATATCGAGCAAGATTCGAGTACCTGCCTGATATGGAAGATTCGATATCATACAATCGTATGAAACCAAATCGAGAGCGCCACTTGCGACAACATCGAGAGCGTCGGCAGAAATCACCTCAAGCGAAGGAGGATTGCCAAGCGATTCAGCAAGACGCTCTGCAAGCGCAGGATCTTTCTCAATCGCTGTAACGGCGCAGCCTCTCTGCAACATCTCTTCTGTCATAACGCCAAGCCCCGGCCCAATTTCAAGAGCCTTCGCATTCTGAGGATCTTCGCATGAAGAAAGCCCCGCATCAACAATGGCGCAGAGAACATTGCGATCGACAAGAAAATTTTGCCCCATTACGCGATTTGGATGGAAGCCATTTTTGATGCACCAATCCTTCACCTGACTTGGACTTGTAAGATTCATTTTCCGTTATCTCCCGTCAGACGGTCTATGACGCTGATATATTGCCACTCAGGAGCTGACGAGCTTCCCGTAAGGCGGTATTCCAAAAGCAGTTTCGTAAAAGGCCAAGTAAGCGAGTGCAACACCTTTCCTGCAATTGAGTCTCTCTTCATAAACTGCACGCGCACAGTAAAATCAAGCTTATCATTAACTGCATCGAACTTTCCATACATCTTTATTGAGAATACCGACCCTTCGATATACAAATCGTTTGTTTTAAGAACACCATTTTCAATCGTGTAGTTGCAAGAGGCGTCTGTCGAGTCGGTAAGCATTGAAAAGCCAGGGAGCTTATCTGCCAAAAGCTCAACAAGGCCTGTAAATCCTTTAAGGCGCATAAGCTGGCCATTTTTAACGGAAAGAGATCCGCTGCCGTTGAGATAAGCGACATCATCGCTCTTCACGCGCGGGAAGTTAAAAAGCAAATTGCACTTTGAATCGCCTACCACATCTCTCCCAACATACTCACCAACGAAGCCGCCTATTTTAAGAAGATCTGCAACTGGAAGGAGGCTTTTTGCTTCAACCCGAACAGAGTTCCAGCCATTAGAGCCATCGACAAAAACCGTGCCCGACAAATCCTCGCCTTCCGTGCCTACTGCCGTGATAGGGCCAAACACATGAGAGTAGTTTAAGTGATTGCCTCTGGTGTAAACATGAAGCTTGATCTTGCCATCAGCCTTTTTAAGAGGAACTCCATTGTATTTTCCTAAGACTGGATGAAGATCAAGATCCATATCAAAGTCGTTATTGACTAGATTAACCTTCCATTCACACGACGCTGGAACGGTGCCCTTCACTTCCGTAAAGGCATCTATGTAAGGAAGCGACGAAGTTATATCAATTGTCTCGAGCAAAGGACGAATCTGATGCTGCTTTACAAAGCCACGCACATCTCCATAAACACGCTGTCTTGGAAAATCTACAGCACATGCCCCATCAAGGAAGCATCTTTCTTTTTCTTTAGTCCATTTAATGTGAACTCTGTCGGCAGTAAAAACATTCCCCTTAGAAGAAATCTCTCCGACCACATTACAAGGTGATACTGAAAGAACATTGGGGTTTATTAACTCAAATGAGAAACGAGAAATCTCTGGCAGTTCAAACTCGATCGCCTCATTCTTTTCTGAGTTACCCTCCTCGTAATACCCATCATGAAGGCGAGGAACGGTAAGATCAGAAATGCGGATAAAACGCTGAAACGGATGGACTAAAATTTCCGAAGTATAAAAAAGCTTATCACTATCCTTATTAGCTTCGCCTTTATAAACGCCTAAATCAAAAACTCTCAATCCATCAATAAAACCAAACGACGCGCCACTAACGCGGATGGTAAGCGTTTCTGAAAGAAATTTATCGGCTAAGTAATTGACGAAGGAGCCAGGGATATGTACGGGACGAAATAAAAGATACGCAGCAAAAAGTGCCACGCACAACACTACAAGCTCCACCGTCCTCCAAAGGATTGCGAGCAATCTCTTAACTTTACCCACTATCCTTCTGCCTTTCATACGGTGTCCGGATGGCAGCCCCTAGGAGAGTCGAACTCCTCTTTCCTGGATGAGAACCAGATGTCCTAGCCGATAGACGAAGGGGCCAGCTTCTTTTTGGTGCACCCGGTGGGATTTGAACCCACACACCTTGCGGCACCAGAACCTGAATCTGGCGTGTATGCCAATTTCACCACGGGTGCTTACGAGTGTGAAGTATATCAAAAACCGCGTTTAGCTGTCAACAGGGCACTGTACAAAAATTGTATCGGATACAGTTCTATCTAGTTAACCTAAGATAACCGCATAGCAGCGGAAACAGCCTGCCCTTCCGCAGGAAGATCAGCCCTCGAAAATCCGCAAGCTTCAAGCACCTTGTCTGTCGTCTGAAAATGCGCCTTACAATGATTCATCAGCCACACCGGCCCCATCTTGCGCACCATCTCCTCCGCCAAAAGACGCACCCGCGGATCAGACGACCCTGCTGGCACATGATCGCGCCCTTCACGCGGCGGCCCGAAAATCTCTTCACTCATCGCGGCAATATCCCTAAGGAAAATCTCACGCGCAATCACCGACGCCGCCGCAACAGCAATATCGTCCTCAGCTCGATGCCGCTGCACAATCTTGATCGTCCGCCCCTTTTCCTTAAGCGCTCGCAAAATCGTCTGTTCCGTCGGAGCAAACTGATCGACCACAACCCTTGGACAATCAGGCCTACGCTTCAGCAACTCCTCAATCGCCGTGCCGTGCGCCCACGCAAGCATGCGATTTATGTTGCGCATCTTAAAATATAGCCTGTTGTAAGCAGGAGGCCCAAGCTTTACTACTGCATATCCAGTAGGCCCAAGCATCGAGCGCAATGCCGCACCAGCCGTCAAAACGGCCTTGTCGGACATCTGTTTGCAGTCTTTAACTCCAAGTTTCTTAATCTCTTCCGACAATTTCTCGTCAGTATACGCACAACAAACAACTAGCGGCCCAAAATAATCGCCCTTGCCAGACTCGTCACTTCCCCCATGCGGCGCTACCAACGAAGGATCTAGAATTTCCTCATACCCAACACTGGCCACACCAAGAACATTCGGCTCTAACACGAAAACAACAAAATCCTCCGCTTTAGACCCTTGAATGCAAAGTTTTCGCTTCCCATGCCGCACTTTTTCGTAGAGGGTGGCATTGAATTTCTCGCCCTCCACAGACCAAAGCGCGTACGGAACTGTGCGAGGCCGGTAATTGCCGGCGGAAACAATCGCTCCGAGCAGCGCCTGCTGCTCCTCGCTCAATTCGTAAGTAAAAACTGTTTTCTTAGCAGGCTCCAAAACGAAACTCCGTAACAGACCTGTATTTTTCCCCTGCCTTCACGAATGTCGTCGGCCACTTGGGCTTGTTCGGCGAGTCAGGCGCATGCTGTGTTTCGAGCGCGCACCCACACCTAAAGGAAAGATGCTCTCCTCCCTTGGCAGTCTGGTCGTAAGAAGCCCAGTTTGCCGTGTAAACTTGAATGCAAGGCTCGCTCGTAGATACTTCCACATATCGCCCATTAAGAGGGCAAGAAAGAGTAGCTGCATGAATAAGCGCGCGCGGGCGCTTCCCGCGAGCCATCTCACCCTTATCAAGCACCCAGCAATGGTCGTACCCCTTGCCAATTTCAAGATCGCGATCGGCGGCATTAATCTTCTCGCCAATACGCATTCCGCGGCGAAAATCAAACGGAGTTCCTACCACAGAGCGAATCTCGCCCGTCGGAATCTGCCCAGAATCGGTAGGAAGATAAGTCTTTGCAGGAATTTTCAAGATATGGTCTTCAATCGTACCGCCTGCTTCGCCCTTGAAGTTGAAGTAGACATGCTGCGTCATATTAATGGGCGTAGTCTTATCGGGGCAAGCCTCATACTCAACGCGCCAAACATTATCCGCAGTAAGCGTGTACACAACCTTCACTTCCACCTTGCCAGGGAAGCCCTCGTCACCATCGGGCGAAAAATGCGTAAATACGACGCCGACATTATCTCCTTCAATAAAAGGTTCGGCACCCCAAACATACGCATCCCACCCACGCGCTCCTCCGTGGAGATTACATCCAATTCCACCCGGCGCATTGTTGAGCGCAGGCAAGCGATAAGTCTTCGACCCAATTTTAAACTTACCGTGCGCAATTCTATTGCCATAACGCCCAATGATACACCCCCAATAAGGGTCTCCGCCATCCCAACCAGAAGGGTCGTCGAAGCCCACGACAACATCTTTCAACTTCCCATTTTTGTCGGGAGTAAAAAGCCTTATAACCTTTCCGCCGTAATCGGAAACTTCCAGCACTACGCCGCCTTTGCCGCGGAGAGTAAATTTCCTTGCCTTCTGCCCGTATTTCGTCATTCCGAAATCGGAAATTTCAAACGATGGTTTTTTCATAACACGGATATTATACCAAAGTTTTTTGGTATAATTCACCTATGGCAAAAAAGGGAGAATCCACATTGCGGTCGTGGCTTGTGATCGCGTTGATTATCGGCGTTTTGGTGTCACTCTACAGGGCATCTCCAGATTCGTCATCCAAGACGGACGATGTAACATTACTTGAGTTCTACGAAGCGATAGAAACAGGTCGCCTCGTACAACCTGTCACACGCGTGATAGACGCCAGTAGCGGCGAGACTTTTTTCACTGGAGAAATGGAGCTTAACGGAGACTTAAATAAAGATGGCTCTCCGAAAAAACGCAAGTACCGCGTCACTCTCGTTCCCGGTGAAAACGAGCAAGTAATGGACGATCTGCTCAACAGCAGAATAAATGTCAAACTCGAAGAGCGGAAGAGTTTTATTTCTCCTGCCATTTTGCACATACTCATTTTTGTGCTGATGATGGGGCTTTTGTATTGGCTTATGTTCCGCCGCGCTGGTGGCGGCAATCTCTTCGGCTTCGGCAAATCAAAAGCAAAGCTTCTCGACGAAGACGGCCCTTCTAAAAAAATAACTTTCTCCGATGTCGCCGGCATCGACGAAGCGCGCGAAGAAGTGCAGGAGATTGTTGAGTTCCTCAAAAACCCCGAAGTATTTAAAAAGCTCGGCGGTCGTATTCCCAAGGGCATTCTTCTCGTTGGCCCTCCCGGTACCGGCAAGACGCTTCTTGCAAAAGCTATTGCAGGCGAAGCAAAGGTGCCCTTCTTTGCAATGAGCGGCTCAGACTTTGAAGAGATGTTTGTCGGCGTTGGCGCAAGCCGTATGCGCGATGTATTCTCTGAAGCGAAGAAGCGCGCGCCATGCATTGTGTTTATCGACGAAATCGATTCAATCGGGCAGAAGCGCACAGGCGCTGGCGCAATGGGCGGCACGCACGCCTACGAGCAAACACTCAACACAATGCTTGTTGAAATGGACGGGTTTAATGCAAACGAAGGCGTCATCGTAATCGCGGCAACAAACCGCCCCGACACTCTCGATTCCGCCCTTCTCCGCCCAGGCCGCTTCGATCGCCAAGTTGTTGTTGAGCTGCCCACACTTAAAGGGCGCAGAGAAATCCTTGAACTCCACGGAAAGAAAATTACATTTACCCCAGACGCAGATCTCGATCGCGTTGCGCGCGGCACACCAGGCTTTTCTGGAGCAGACCTTGCGAACCTTCTCAACGAAGCAGCTCTTATGTCCGTCAGGAAGAAACTCGACGGCGTAGATATGGAAACGCTCGACGAGGCAAGAGACAAAGTCCTTTGGGGCCGCGAGCGCAAATCTGCTGGCTACTCGCCCAAGGAGCGCGAATACACAGCATGGCACGAAGCTGGGCACGCACTTTTGCAGGTGCTTCTCCCGAACACCGATCCTCTCCACAAGGTCACCATCATTCCGCGTGGCCGCGCCCTCGGTGTTACAATGTCTCTTCCCGAGAAAGATGTTCTCAACAGAACGCGCAAATACTTCCTCTCTCAAATGCGCATCTGCTGCGGCGGAAGAATTGCAGAAGAGCTCATCCTTGGCGATGTCTCCACTGGCGCTTCCCAAGACATTGCGCAAGCAACGCAGATTGCAAGAGAAATGGTTTGCCGCTATGCAATGAGCGAGAAGTTTGGCTTCCAATCCTTCATCGAAGAAAGCGCTTTCTCGGCAACAAACCATCCGCCTGCATTTAGCGACGAAACTTCACGCGAGATTGACGCTGAAGTTAAGTCTATGGTTTCCGAAGCTTATCTCGACGCTAAAAAGATTATCGAAGAAAATCGCGAAAAGCTCGAAGAGCTTGCCAAGGCTCTCCTTGAAAAAGAGACCATGGACGGACGCGATGTCGAGCGTCTTATACGCGGCGAAGTCGCCGCGGAAAACAGCAAAGAGAAAGACAGCTCAGAACAAACTGCGGAAGGAGAAAACGCATGAGCGAAATCCTGTCCAAGATCGACATCTCCGCCATAGCACAGATTGCGATTCTATACGCTGTAATCTATTCGATACTCAAGGCGGCAAGAGGTTCGCGCTTCGGGCAGGCGCTCACAGGAGTTGGCCTTATAGCGGCCGTTATGTTTCTCTTCACATATGTATTTCACTTTGACGTCCTCTCAACGATAGTCCGTGCGCTTCTTGCGTATTTGGCAATTTCGACAGTCGTCATTTTCCAGCCGGAGATTCGCCGCATTCTCAGCCAGCTCGGTGCGTTCGGAACTTTTGAAAGGCAAAAACATTCCTCCGACGGAGCAGTCGATCCTAAATATGTAGTCGATGTAATTCTCGAGCTTGCAGCAAAGAATACTGGCGCATTAATCGCAATCGAACGCGGCATTTCGCTTAGGGGCTACGAGGCTACAGGCGTTGCAACTGACGCACTCTTCTCACGCGAGCTTATGGAAATTATCTTCACGCCACCAATGCCGCTTCACGATGGAGGCGTGACCATCCGCAACGGGCGCATCGCCGCGGCGCATTGCGTGTTCCCTGTTTCCAACAGCCCCTCGCTCATCAGCAGCGGAATGCGCCATCGCGCAGCAGTAGGGCTTTCAGAAGAAACCGACGCATTGGTTATTGCCGTTTCCGAAGAGTCTGGCTCTGTGTCCATAGCTCACAACGGAAAAATAACGCGCTACGCAGGAGAGGCCGATCGCACTGCTCTTCAAAGGTGGATCTCGAAGGCAATCTCCAACGACAAACGCGACAACCCACTCGTTAAGCTCTACAAGAAGTTGCAGAAAGGAGCCTCTAGCAAATGAAGAGAAAACTCAACAACTGGGGTCTTAGGCTTATTGCACTTCTGCTTGCGATAGTTCTTTATCACGCACTCAAAGATACTGCCGTAAAAGAAAACGGCCACACAACAAATGACAGATCAATCTCCCGCTGACGGAGGAAAGTCGCGGCACATCCTCGCGATGTTGCTCTCTCCTCTCGCTATTTTTCCGCTTCTCGCCCTTCTCACCTACGATTGGCGTGCCATCCCTTCGATGTGCTCGCCGCCGTTGCCACACTCCAACTGGATTGGCGCGCTCGGAGATAATTTCGCTTACTATGGCTATCTCTTTTTTGGCCTTGCGATTTGGATCGTGCCGCTTTTGTGCGTTGCCGCATTCATCTCCTCAATCCGCGGAAAGATGATTTCAGTTGGGCGTAAAAGTTTTTGGTTTTTTGTTTTTCTCATTGCCACATCGTGCACGCTCCAAGTTATCGGCTCACACGGCGGTCCAATAGACTCTCTTCGCGCCTATGTCAACACGCCAAACGCTGGAGGCATATTTGGATATTTAATCATGACAAAGGCCCTCTCGGCGATGCTGAGCGATTTTGGCTCTTCAGTAATCTCCGTCTCCGTCATGATTGCATCTCTCGTAGCAGCTGTTGGAATCGGCGCTTTCGCCTCTGCAGCGGCATCGCTACTCAAATGGGTTAAAGGCTCTCCACGCGATCCTGCCCTTGCAGAGAAAGAAGAGGAAGCCAAGCACCAGGCATATCTTGCGGCTATGGCTGCAAAAGAAGAGGCTGCACGCCAGCGCGCTCAAGAGAAAGAGCGTATTCGCGAAATAAAAGAAAAAATGAAGGCAGAGAGAGCCGCCGCGAAAGCTGCTGCGAAGGCAGCCGCGAAAGCTCCAGATCCAACGCCTGCAGTAAAAGCCGCGCCCACCATTGCACCTGCAGAGCCTTCAATCAGAAAGCCCGTAAGCGAAGAGCCTCCAGTCGACAAGGGGCCGTACATGCTTCCTCCTATTTCGCTCCTAAATCCGATAAAGAAATCGACTGCTGACCATGGAGATGTAAACGCGACAGCAAAGAAACTTGTAGACACGCTCACTCTCTTCGACATTCACACGGAGTTTGCATACGCCGTCGAAGGGCCCGTCGTAACGAAATACGCCCTTACCCCAGAGCCGGGTACTCGAGCAGAAAAATTCCGCGCTCTCGCAGACACGCTTAAAATGTCGCTCAAGGCAAAGACGATACGCATCGAATCGCCCATTCCCGGCGAAGACAAAATTGGTGTTGAAGTTCCTAACCCCGCACCTGCAGGAGTTTCTTTCCGCGAAATTTTCGAATCAAAGAAATGGAAAGAATTCAACGGTGAGCTTCCCCTTCTTTTCGGTCGAGATGCGGCAGGCAACGAGCTTATAGCCGACTTGGCCACCATGCCGCATCTTCTTGTCGCCGGCGCTACGGGACAAGGTAAATCGGTCTGTCTTAACTCGCTCATAAACGGCCTTTTGATGACAAAGACTCCCGCCGAGCTTAAGATGATAATGGTCGACCCCAAGTCCGTCGAATTTGCAGCTTACGCATCCATTCCACATCTCATTGTGCCAGTCATTACAGAAAACAAGAAGGTAATGCTTTCTTTGCAATGGGCAGTGAACGAAATGGAAAAGCGTCTCAAGCTTTTCTCTCGAACAAGAGTCCGCAATATTTACGACTTCAACCACCGCCCGAACATCACGCAGACAGATTTGTTTGGCCAGGATCAGGAAGTCACGAACGACGCGCCCAAGACGCTTCCATACATCGTTATCATAATAGACGAAGTGGCAGACTTGATGCTTTCGAACGGGAAGGAAGTCTCGCCAATCATCAGCAGGCTCGCGGCAAAAGCTCGCGCCGCAGGCATACATCTTATCCTAGCAACGCAGCGTCCTGATGCGAAGATCATCACAGGAACAATTAAGGCGAACATTCCAGGCCGCGTCGCATTCAAGACATCGTCGGCCATCGACTCGCGCACAATTCTCGACGATAGCGGAGCTGAAACTCTCATCGGACGAGGAGACATGCTTTTCAAAACAAAGGAAGATACATTGCTCCGCGCACAGGGTGCATGGATATCCGATCAGGAAATTTTGAATATCATTTCCTTCATCGAAGAGCACTCCACTCCTGATTTCAACGAGACATTCAAGAATAAGCTGCAGGCAATCAAGGAAGAAAATCTCGACCCATTCGCTGAAGAGGAAGAAACAAAGCCCGCAAGCTCCGCGACGGCCCGAGAGAAAATAAAAGACGAAGAAGCCGCCAAGGATTTCCGCAAGGCACTTGAATGCGTGCTGGAGTCAAACAGAGCCTCCACATCATTCTTCCAGCGTAGAATGCAATGGGGCTATAATCATGCCAGCCGAATTCTCGATATGCTAGAAGATGCTGGAGTGGTCGGCCCGCAGCCGGCGGCAGGCCCAAGGCAGATTATCATGGACGCAACAGAGATACAAGCTTTGTTGCAGGCTGAAAACAGCGCAGACGAAGCTGATTCTATCGACGCTCCGACCGACGATAATCAAGAAGAGCTTTTTGCTGCCAACGAAGGAACAGACGATTTTTCAAATGAGGAGGAAACAGTATGATTGAATTCGGAAAAACATTGCGTGCCGCACGCGAAGCCAAGGGGCTTTCCGTTGCCCAGATAGCAGAAGCTACACGCATGCTCTCCAGCATGGTTGAGAATCTGGAGAAAGAAAATTTCTCAAGTTTGCCTGCGCCGATATACGGGCGTGGTTTCGTCAAGCTCTACTGCGAACAAGTTGGTCTTGATCCCAAGCCGATGATTGCCGAGTTTATGGAAATCTATAACGGCGCAAGGGATATTGGAATCAAGGAAAAGCCGCTTGCCGAGAGAAAGCCTGTCGAAGAACCTCCTGTGCAGGCAGAGCCGCCGCCGGCAATCGAACCGCTCGCGGCAAACCCACTTGAAAGGCCATCGCTATTTGAGGAGGAGCCTTCCACGCCGCCGCAGCCAGATCTTTTCGCGAGCCCTGCGTCACAGCCATTAACGGCGCAGGCCTCGCCAGCTGCATCTAGGTTCTCACGCTACGCCTCCCCGATTTCCGATAGATACGATACAACTCCATCTTTTCGCTGGCCGAACCCCGCAACTTGGCGCGCCGCAGCACTTGCTGTTGTGTCCATCGCCTTGATATGGGCAATCGTTGTAGGTATACGCGCGCTCTATCGCGCAACAACTGATGAGGAGTGCCCGATTTCAAGCACGACTGCAGCTGCGCTTACAACTTCTGAAGAAGCAGAGAAGGCCCAATCTTCAGGGAAAGAAGTTGCTGCACCCGCTCCTGACAATGCAGGGCGCAAGATGATAAACATTCCGCCACTCTACACTTACTAAACACATATTTACTGAATGAAAAGAAAGGAAAGATAAAAATGGAAATAGTAATCTGCAAGACGAAAGAAGAAGCATCCAAGCTCGCGGCCGATATGATTACCGCACAGGTGAAGAAAAACCCCAAGACTGTGCTCGGGCTTGCCACTGGCTCCACTCCTGTTCTCATGTACAACGAGATGGCCAAGGCTGTCAAGGCGAAGAAAGTCAGCTACAAGCAGGTTCAGAGCTGGAACCTCGATGAGTACTACGGGCTTCCCGGAACGCACGATCAGAGCTATCGCTACTTCATGAACGAAAATCTGTTCAAGAAGATCGATATCAAGCTTTCGAACACACATGTTCTCAACGGCATGGCAAAGAATCCTGAAAAGGAATGCGTCTCCTACGAGAAGGCTATCAAGAAAGCTGGTGGCATCGACATTCAGGTTCTCGGCATTGGTTCCGATGGCCACATCGCATTCAACGAGCCCGGCACATCTCTCAAGAGCCGCACCTCGATTGTTTATCTTACACCCTCCACAGTCAAGGACAATGCTCGTCTCTTCTTCAAGGGCGATATGGAAGCAGTCCCGAAGAGCGCACTCTCGATGGGCGTCGGCACAATCTGCGAAGCAAAGAAGATTATTCTTCTTGCATTCGGCGAGAACAAGCAGGACGCAATTAAGGGCTGCGTTGAAGGTCCTGTCAGCCAGTTCTGCACGGCTTCCGCTCTTCAGGAACATAACGACTGCTGGATCTTCTGCGATGAAGCAGCCGCGAAGAAGCTCAAGCTCAAAAAGTACTACGCTTGGCGCAGCGCAACGAAACTCGGACTGTAATGGTGTAGGAACATGGAAGACATTTACTTCACAAGCTTCGTATGCGACCGTTGCAAAACGGAAATTGAAGCATCATCCGACATGATCGGGCAGGAAACAGAATGCCCGGCTTGCGGCGCTAAGATTGTCATCCCCGACAGCCGACCCGAAGATGGAGTTCCGAGGCACGCAGCTGGCGATGACGATCCCGATACAATCCAAGCCCTCAAAAGCAGGACAATCAGGATTGATCTTGGAGACTTCTAACGAGTAAAAGACAAGGACGAACAACATGGCCCGTAAAAAGAGGAAAAAGAAATCACGCGGCGCAAAAAGATCACGCAGAAGATCACTCCTTCTCGCGACAATTGCATCTGCAATCCTCGCCATATATGCGGCTGCGGGCGTGTGGTTCGTCCATCACCCAAGCGAGTGGATTGATCAAAAGAAAAGCGATCACCCTCGCTTGTCGTCAGCATTACTCTGGATTGGCAATCCCACGGGCGACATCACAGACGCGCTCAATCTTACTGGGCGCGATGTCGTCTATGAATACGACGAAGAAGCCCCTTCAGGGTCTGTGTTGTTCGCAGGCATTCCAGTAAGAACTGGCCCTAAGGCTCCCGCCGACATTAAGGTTCTTGATCGCGGCGAATTCGTAATCGGCTGGTCAGATTCTCTTCGCCGCCCTGTCTGGTGCGCCTACCATGTGACAAAAGAATCTTTGCACGAGAATCTGCCGCGCCCTGGCTTTACAAAGGATCGCGAAGTTCCTCTCGCTCCAAAGCCAAGCGATTATGCAAAAAGCGGATACGACCGTGGGCACATGGCTCCTAACCACGCGCTCGCAACTCGTTACGGCGAAGAAGTCCAAAAACTTACCTTCCGCATGTCAAATGTCGTTCCGCAGACACCTGCTTTAAATCGCGGCCCATGGAGAGATCTTGAACATAGAATTGCAGATCTTTGGACTGCAAAATATGGCGAAATATGGGTGATAACCGGGTGCCTTCCATCAAAGGATGGGCAGAAGATTCACGGAACGGAAATCGATGTGCCATCGGCGTTTTATCAAGTGATAACGGCGCAAGACGGACTCGATATTAGAATGCTTGCAGTCCTTCTTCCCGATACCACTCCATGGAACGCGTATGTTGCACGCAACATTGTTTCGGTTGACGAACTTGAAAATCTAACAGGCCTTGATTTCAATCCCAATCTTCCTGGATTTATTTCAAGACCTCTTGAAGCAGAAAAGCCCACGCGCCTTTGGCCGATCCGCGCGATCGACATATTCCGTTTGATTCTTCTGCGCTTTATGTAAAACAAATTGGTGCTCACCAAACGAGAGCGTCAAGTGCATCTTCCAAAAGGCGACGCGCATTTTCGTCGCGAATGGTTGAGGACACAGAGCCGAGAACTACTACAACAGCTCTCTTCCCACTGCGAGTGCCAGTTAAAATAATTGAACTGCCGCCCGCGTCAATATAGCCTGTTTTAAGACCGTCGACAGCTTCCGTACCATCGGGGTTTAACACCTTCTTCTTATCGACACGAAGAATGTTGTTATGGTTGCGAAGAGACTTAATCAATTTCTCGCCGGTTGCAATCTTAGATTCAACTGCTGCCTTGTTTGCCTCTCGCGTCACAGATATGCGATAACCATATGATGTTTTAATAAGGTCGCATGTCTTTACAGAAGTATAGCGCAGAATGTCGCGGTGCTTAAGAATCGCAACGGCAAGTTTTAGCTGATCTGCCGCAGTCGTGACATTAAATTTCTTCCACGGATATCTTCTGCCAGGCGGCAACCCATTTGGATTGTAATAGCGCGTACGCGTCATTCCAAGAGACGCTGCTCTATCGTTCATTTTCTTTACGAACGCATCAAGCGAACCTGCAGAATTCACACCTAAGGCAATAGCAACATCATTTGCGCTTTCTACCATCAACGCATAAAGCATATCCTTAACGCTCATCTTCTCACCAACTTTAAGTCCAACCCAACTTGCCTCTGAAAGATATACATCGGCAGTAGCGGTGATAAGGTCGTTAAGAGTATATTTACCGGCGGCTACATCCTCAAGGACGATGAGCGCTGTCATCAATTTTGTGACGCTCGCAGGATACGCTTCGCGCCCCTCTCCATCGGCAACAATAATGCGCCCAGTAGAAGCGTCGGCAGAAACCGCTCCGACATAAGGATTAATTCGCTTCGACGAAAGGGGCACTCTCGCTAAAACAGATTCGGGCGCCATGGCTAATACAGCCACGCACGCAACCGCAAATGCTTTAGCCGTTAATCTCATTTTACAGTTGTGCGAGTTGCCTTGCAGAGCGCCTTCCAGAGTGATGTGGCATCCTTCGCCTCGAGAATGCTCTTGCGAGCTGCTTCTTTCGAGAAGGACTGCATAAGCCCAGACATAAGGCGCAGATAGAATGCCGAAACCGCAACGGGAATGGCAGAGAGAAAGACGATCTTGACTTTCTGTCCGTCCCAATCGATGCCCTTCTTGGAAATGCCCATAGCGAGGCAAAGGCCACCGCCTTCAACGCCGCGCACATGAGGGAATGCAAGACCGCCTTCCATCGCCGTAGAAAGAACGCTTTCGCGCTCGAGCGCCGCGGTTACGAGATTGTCGGCATTGGCGATAAACTTATTGGACTCCATGGCAGAAGCGAGCGCGGCAATTGCCTCTTCGCGCGTAGAGCCTTCGAGATCGACCACCATCAATTCCTCTGCACTGAAGCGAGAGATACCTGTCTTAGGGGCTTCATCGCGATCTGCAGGCTCCGTGACATTACGTGCTGCATCTTCTCCAGATGCGAAAAGAATTCTGCCGCAACTTGAGCAAGTTACGAGATGCTCTGCAAGGCGAACCTGCTGGCCTTGTGCGATCGGCACATGCATTCCGCACACAGCACAGCAATTGTTGGACATCGCAGAAATGACAACATGATGCTTCTTGTAGAGCCTCGCAAAAAGCGCAGCCGCCTGAGGCTCGAGTTTCTCGCGAAGCGAGTCGATGGAAGAATTGAGCGAATCGAGATGGCTGCCGTCGCCCGTCTGGTGATGTTCATCGCGTGTCAGCACAAGCTCCTGAAGCTGACGCAGAATATTTATCTGACTTTTCATTTTTTTCCTGTTTCTGTATATGTGCGGATCCTGTCAATTGTTTCCGCGGAAAGGATATGTTCCATTAAGCAAGCGTCTTTATCGGCAATCCGACGCGAGACACCAAGCTTCATGAGAAAGGCACTAATTAATTTGTGACGCGAGAGGACTTGATGCGCAACACGCCTACCCTTCTCTGTCAACTCTATGCAGGAATAAGGCTCCTGCGTAACCAGCCCCATTTTCTTAAGCTCACGCAATGCACGCACCACAGAAGGCATCTTAACCGAAAGCATGCGGGCGATATCAACAACTTGCGCCTGCTTCCCATCGGTTATCTGCTTGTAGACAGCCTCGAGATAATCTTCGAGGCTCTGCGTCATGGTTAAATCTTTTTTCATTTGCCGAACGGACTGGTCTTTTTCATCAAATGAGTAAACTTAACCGCTTCTAAAGCCTCATCAAGCGTAATCGGGAATGGAGCTGCGGTTCTAACCGTCTCATAAACTCTCTTCCAGAACGCAGGCAATCCCCATTCAGAACCTCTTGAAAGCTCTACCTTCAAGACTTCGACGGGGATCTCTTCGTGCATGTCGGCAAACTCCGGTGTACGCACAGAAGATCTGCGACGAGGAAACTTAAAGCTTGGAGAAATTATTCTAAGCTCTCCAGATGTTTCCCCAGGGCGAACTGCGAACATACCTCTTTCAGCATGTATCTCAAACGAGTTAGATCTGTTGATAGGAAGTACGCCGCCGTTAAATTCGAGATCGGCCGTGACCATATCGCGGCACTTGAGATTAACATGCGCGTAATCCTCTGCATCACCAAGCGAAGCAATCCTCTTAAGCTCAGTCCACAACTGCACAGGCGGCGTGGGCAAGAGCCTCAGAGCCTGAAGGATTATGTCGGGCATCGCATAATACGAAGCTCCCCCACCGAGACGCTTAACGCATTGCCAATCGTCGCGACGGATAAAATCTTCCTTACGGATGCGAATTGAAAATATCTGACCCAAACGGGGATCTCCCATAACTTCCTTGGCAAGAAGGAAGTCTGGATCGAAGAGCCCGCGATGCATAACCAGCAAGCGGTTCTTCGCCTTAATGGCTGCTCCTTTAAGAATAAGCGCATCGTCTGGAGTAAGCGCCATAGGAGTTTCGACAAGAGTCCAAAACCCCTTCTGGAGCGACTTTACCGCGTGCTTGACATGATCGGTCGAGCAAGTTGCAATATCGACAAGATCGACATCGCTCTCGTCGAGCATATCCGAGAACTGCCGGAACATCCTGCAGTCCGGAAACACTTCTGCGATGCGATCGCGCCGTTCCTTGACGATATCGCACGCGCATACAACTTTAAAGAGGGCAGGATGATCTCGAAAAACAGAAAAATGATCTTCGAACATCGAACGCCCGAGACCCATAAGGGCAACTCTAAGTGGTGGTCGCTGGTATTCGCCTTTCATTTCCTTACAATCTCCGTTATTGCTGCAAGAAATTCCGACACATCCTTAAACTGCCGATAGACGCTCGCGAATCTGATGTACGCAACTTCGTCAGTCCTATGAAGCTCCGACATCACGAGCTCTGCAATCTTAGCGCTTGGCACTTCATCACCATCGAGGCCAGAAACGACGCGATCGATGATCGTGCGCACCTGCTCGTCAGAAATTTTCCGCTTACCGCATGCCTGGCGGATCGCATTGTAAAGTTTTGTCCGCTCGAATGTCTGACGACGACCATCGCGCTTGACGACCATCACTTCGTCGCGATCTATTTCTTCGTATGTCGTAAACCTATGCCCACACTTGAGGCATTCGCGACGACGGCGTATCGCCGCGCCGTCGCGCGCTGCTCGAGAATCGAGCACCTTATCGTCGTCAGCCTGGCATTTAGGACACTTCATCTCACTTCCCGCTGGGGCACATGGTGCAGTGACGGCAATCGAGAGAGATTGGCAATGGCGGCGGCGCACCATGGCGACGCGCATTCCACTCTCCGATGCGGTTTATAAGCGCAAGGAGGATACCAAGCGTTATGAAACCGCCAGCCGGCAAAATAGCCATAGTGATGGGACCTGGATTCAAATTCTTGAACGCCAAATCCCCCCACACCGTAAGCGTACCTGCGCCAACAATCTCGCGCACTGCTGCGACAAGAGAAAGCGACATAGTAAAGCCAACTCCCGAACCAATGCCATCTGCAAGAGAATCGATAATTCCGTTCCTGCTTGCAAACGCCTCAGCGCGACCAAGAATGATGCAGTTGACGACAATCAACGGAATGAAGATTCCGAGCGACTCCGAAAGCGCGGGAAGGAACGCCTGCATAAGCAAGTCTGTCGCGGTAACGAAAGTCGCTATAATCACAATGTAACACGGTATGTGAACTGCGGCAGGAATTACTTTTCTCAATGCCGAAACTAGTATGTTAGAGCATACAAGAACGAATGTAGAAGCAAGGCCCATTCCAATCGCATTTTCAAGCGATGTTGTGACCGCCAACGTTGGACATAATCCGAGAACCAACCTGAATATCGGGTTGTTTCTGAACAGTCCATACCACAGTGCCATAAGTGTTTTCATTGAGTCATATTATAGAATATGAAATACGGAAAATCAAGTGGCTTTTCTCTTTGCAGATTCAAGCGTATTCCAAAGAAGCATCGTGATTGTAAGAGGCCCAACACCGCCTGGAACAGGCGTAATTGCAGAGGCCACGCGCGAGCACGATTCAAAGTCGGCATCGCCTTTGAGACGATAGCCCTTGGCGGCCGTAGGATCTGCAACGCGGTTTACTCCAACATCAATTACAACTGCCCCTTCCTTAAGCATATCACCCGTAAGAGTATCAGGACGACCTGCCGCAACAACGACAACATCGGCCATACGCGTAAAGAGCGAAATGTCCTTTGTTCCCGTGTGGCAAAGAGTTACGGTTGCGTTCGTTTCCTTGCGCGAGAGAAGAACCGCCAAAGGCTTGCCGACGATATTCGAGCGGCCAATAACTACAACATGCCTTCCTTTGATATCCATGCCGGCAAACTCAATAAGCTTTATAACTCCATGCGGTGTGCACGGCAGGAAGCACTCCTCGCCGATAAGCATTCTGCCTGCATTTTCAGGAGTAAATCCATCGACATCCTTTGCAGGAGAAATTGCATCAACTACACGCTTAGCGTCGATTCCCTTGGGAAGCGGAAGCTGAACGAGAATTCCATCGACAGAATCGTCTGCATTGAGAGATGCAACCTCTGCAACAAGCTTCTCTTCGGAAACATCTGCCGGCAAACGAATCTCACGCGAATTCATTCCTGCTTCAATGCATGCGCGCTCCTTGGCCGTCACATAAGAGACGCTGGCAGGATCTTCGCCTACAAGAACGACTGCGAGAGTAGGAACGACACCCTTCTCATTCTTCAGCGCCTGAGTAGCCTCGGCAATTTCTTTCCTCAGATTTGCCGCGAGTAACTTTCCATCTATTATCTTCATCTTCTTTCCTTCCTTGTTTTATGCTAGATTAAAACCCAGCAAACTTTTAAATTTTTATTTAGTCCAAATTGCAGTTCCCTCTTCTATGCGCAAAGGATTGATACTTGAGCCTGATGTCACTTTGCCGCGGATGACATAATATGTAGAGGACGACTTCCATTTAGAGCCTACAATCATCATAGCAGTTTTCCCTTTTGCAACAGTACCCCTGCACTTATAACCTTGCGCCTTAAGATCATTTAATGTCTTAGGAGATGATTTGTGCGCAGATATTTTATATGTGCTTTTAACATTAGTATTTTTGGTCTCTGCTACATTCGCCGCCTTAGGCTTTTTAACAGGAGACTTCTTTGCAGAAGGAGCTTTTGCAGAAGTTGACTTCGCAGGCTGCTTCTTCGAAGGATAATGCGACGCCATAATATCCATCTTCCCATATAGAACATTTCTCAAATAAGGATCGCCTACAACAAGTCTGCCTGCGCGCGTATCAGGATCGACTCTCGGCTTAGAAGAAAGATCAAGAATATTGCGCACACTTGTTGTCGCAAAAAGCATTCCGCAGCGCTTTCTGCCGCGATGCCTGCGCTTCTGCCATTTGTTTGGAGCGCCGTAAGCTACATGACTATGACAAATAACAGCTTCATCACTAAGGCCGTACATCTTCTTGAGCATATCTACAAGCGATGCAATGGCTTTAAGCTGCACAATTCCCATGGGCTCGTTGTGATAACCTACGCACTCGATTCCAATTGAGAATTTATCGACATCTTCTTTGGCATTCCACATGCTTCGCCCCGCATGATATGCCTCTCTATCGCGGTCGACGATTGCAAAAATTCGCCCAGATGGAGTTACGCAGTAATGCGCCTCGCCGCGCTCACTAAGTTTATTTAACGAGCTTCGTTCTGGAGCTTCTGTTGTATGTAGAATAATAAGAGTAGTTGCCTTCCTGACGCTGCGCTCAGGATTGCGCGGGCTACGATACCTGTTGGAAATTTCGATAGCCGATGCTTGAAGCGAATAAAAAGAAAGCGCCATCAACGCGAAAGAGCATGCAAACGCTTTCAAGATATTGCGCTTACTCATGTTCATTCAACCAAGCTGCCGCAAGGGCAGTAAATGGAGCTACAAGCACCATACCAAAACTACCAACAAGCGTCTTGACCAATTCTGCCGAGACGAGAGTTGAATTCAAAAACACCATTGGCGACGTGCCCTGAGATGCAAACATCATAAGAAGCGTTAAGTACCCGCCTGAATACGCAAGAAGAAGCGTCGTTGTCATCGTACCAACTACCGCGCGCCCCATGCGAATACCGCTTGCAAAAAGACTTGCCCTCGAAAGAGAAGGAGAATGGCGAGATATTTCAGAAACACCAGCAGAAATATCCATTGCCAAGTCCATCACTGCGCCTGACGAGCAAAGTATCACAGCACCGCAAAAGAGATTAGAAAGATTGAGATTGGCATATCCTGAATTTGCAAGCGCCTGCGCATAAGGCATCGTAGCTCCGTTTACATGCATAAGAGCTGAGAAAACATGCACGAGAACGAGCGATGAGGCAATTCCAAGCATGGCTCCAAGAAATGCCGCGAGCGCCTTTTTTGTCGCCCCTGCAACGAGATAGATTATAACTGCTGACAGGAGAGCTACAACTGCGAAAGAAACGAAACTTGCATTGTATCCGCGAAGACAGAAAGGCACAAGTATTTTCCAAATTGCAACGCAGCTGAAAACAAAACTGAAAAGCGCCTTTGCGCCCGTCCAACCTCCGAATACAATTAATGAGACGCAAAAGGCTACGACTAAAACGGCGCACCAACCAAGCCGCCAATGATCGCGCGCAATGATAGGCCCGGCCTTGACACCTTCCTCTGGAACAACTACAAGAGCAACATCACCAGGCGAGAACTTCTTGTCTATATCCATCTGAGCGCGCAGATCGTTCTCTGCGCGAACCTTCTGCCCTTCCATGCGCCCAGAGATTATCTCTACCTCCAAGCTCTGCGTTCCGTATTCGGAGATTCCAATCTTCTCAATATTGGAATCATCGACGGAAACAACGCGAGCAAGAGAAGATGTGCCAGAATCGTGGACTATATTTTCTGCAGAAGGCGCGAAGCACATCGCTACGCATATCGCAGCGAGAGCCGTCACCGGAAGAGATTCCCGCCTTCTTGCAGTCATCTTTTACTCCTCGTAGAGCGCTTTAAGGCGCTTGCCAAGACCTGTGTTATGCCTAATTCCGACAAGAATTTCTGCCCCTGGGCCTTTGGCCGTGGTAAAAGTAGGAAGCGCCGTATGAGAAGCCGAGCTCCAGCCTACCCCTGCCTGCGCATTAAGAACATTCTTCGCTGTCTGAGCAAAGACATAAACTCTCGAAACATCGTGAGCCGTCGTGTCCTTAACGCCTTTTTTAACAAACCCGATATCTGTTTCAAAAGCAGCCTTAAGCGCCTCTATATTCTCCTTGCTCAAAGAAATCTTGCCACCACCATGCTTGCCGTTAAAATCAAAACCAAACTTTTCGGTAAGAACAGCCTCAATTTCCTCGAAGGTTATCTCGCCCTTCTTTTCGCGAACGAGAGATTTGAACCAGTCGGAGAATTTCTCAACAGAAATTTTCTGATACCTAAGCATGTCTACACGAAATGCTCCGCCTACACCAGCAAAGCCCAT
The DNA here is from genome assembly GCA_017629735.1 of Kiritimatiellia bacterium. Taxonomy (GTDB): domain Bacteria; phylum Verrucomicrobiota; class Kiritimatiellia; order RFP12; family UBA1067; genus UBA1067. Next base: position 24,821 of record JAGBWQ010000115.1, on the reverse strand, counting down.
CGACATTCCGCCAGTCTCATGGTCGCCCGTTGTTATAATAAGCGTATCTTGAGGATGGCGCTCTTGAAAATCAAGTGCCACTTTAACAGCATCATCAAGAGCAAGGATATCCCTAAGATTAGTGGCGGCATCGTTTGCATGTCCAGCGTAATCGATCTTGCCGCCCTCGCACATGAAGAAAAATCCTTCAGGGCCATCAAGAAGCTCTATACCTTTTTTGACAATTTCAGCGAGGGTCGGCTGCGAGCCATCTGCATCAATTGAAAAATCAAGTGCATTGTCGGCGAAATACGTCCATGATTTGCAGCCGGGCTTAAGAGCTTCCCACTCCTGGCGGTTTGTCGCAATCGTATAGCCTTCCTCGCGAGCAAGCTCGCGAATATCGCCGCAATATTTTGGACTTTTTTTATTATCAAAAGCACCATACAGGCCTCCGCCGCAAAAATAATCGAAATCGGAATTAACAAGATCAAGACCAATCTCGTAATTAAGACTGCGATGTGGCTGGTGCGCGTAAAAGCCAGCGGGAGTTGCATGGGAAATAGTAACCGTTGTTGCTATACCCACTTTCTTTCCGCACCTCTTGGCAACTTCTGCAACAGACTCAATTTTCTTTCCATCAGGGTCCATGCCCAACATTCTATTGTTCGTCTTAACGCCACAAGCAATAGCTGTTGCCGCGGCAGCCGAATCGGTAATGATGGCACTTGCACTCGAAGTGCGTGTGTTTGCCTGATACGGAAGATTATTCATATGAAGCTGACCGCGGCCAATTTCTTTAGAAAAGATCTCCGCTGCCATTCTCTGCGGCGTTGACATACCATCGCCGATGAAGAGAAAGACATACTTTGGTGCTCCCGTAGCAAAAGAGGAGAGCACTCCTCCAACCACAAGCGCCGCAGCTACCGCAGCTTTAATTCTGCTTCTTACAGCAAACATCACGCACTCCTTTTCAATTATTTCCTGATCGTATATGTTCCTGCAGTATAATCCTTAGACGCCGTCTCACCAGGAAGGGTGACGCGCGCTACGGATCCTTCAGGTACAGTAAACTTCCACACCCAAACATCGCCTTCATACTTCCATTCGCTCTTGATTTCGCCAGCGACAGATTTATAAGAAGCCTTAATATAGCCAAGTCTCTTGTCGGGCATAGGCTTCATAATGATAGTCTTAAAGCCGGGCGACGAAGGATCGGCCGCGATGCCAGCCACGCGGCGATAGACCCACGCGAGAACCTGACCATACGCATAGTGGTTGAAGCTGTTCATTCCAGAAGGACCAAAGCCCCTCTCCTTTACATACGCATTCCACCTCTCCCAGATCGTTGTCGCGCCCTGATCGACGGAATAAAGCCAGCTCGGGAACTTATGACTGAGAAGAAGCGTATAAGCGAGCTCATCAAGGCCGTTATCGGAAAGAGCGTCCATCACAAAGTGCGAGCCAAGGAAGCCTGTTTTCAAAACGCCAGAAACTTTCTTCCTGTACCCTGCCTCATCAATCTCGCTTTCACCTTCGATAAGAGATTTGAGGTGCGAGGCAAACTTCACTTTCTCTTCTTTAGTGAGGAAGCCAGAAGCAAGAGCCATCACATTTGCAGTCTGGAGATTTGCAATTGGCTTAGGAAGCATACCTGTCGTCTTATCAATGAACTTCTCACGGATATAGGCGCGAGCCGTCTTCCCCATGGCAGTATATTTCTTTACGCCTGCTGCATTGCCGATACCCTTGGCCATATCAACCATCATATCTGAATCAAGTGCCCAATAGCAAGCATAGAGATAATTCCAGTAAAGAATCGCATCGCTCTTTACCACCCACTGCCCCTTATCGTTGCGGCAATGAGACCTTCCGCTGCAAGACTCAAGATCTTCAAATGAGAGCCAGTCGGCCCATTCGTAGTTGTGGTTCTCACCAACAATGGCAGCGTGGTCGCACTTGGTGGCATTCATGCGATTCATATACTTTTCCATCGCGCTCCAGTTTTCCTTAACAATCTCCGTGTCACCAAAGACCTTAAAGACTTCGAATGGAACGACAATTCCTGCGTCTGCCCAGCACATACGCATGAATTCGGTGCTACCATACTGCGCAAGAGGCGCAACACCAGGAAAGCCTCCAAGCTTATGCTGGGTATCACGCATATCGCGCATCCACTTACGAAGGAACTCGCGCGTATTAGCATTGTAGGCGCCAGTCTCTGCGAAGACCTGCGTATCAGCCGTCCAACCAAGCCTTTCGTTGCGCTGCGGGCAATCGGTAGGAACTGAAAGATAATTTGAAAGCTGTCCCCAATAAACATTGGAGATGAACTTATTGAAAGAGGCATCACCCGTTTCGAGGCTACCCGTCTCCATCTCCTTTGTGATCGATGTCACAGGAATGGACTTGAGCGCGAAAATCTTAACTGGCGCCGTCGCAGTAATGGAAACGTAGCGATAGCCGAAGAATGTGAAGCGCGGCATATAAAACACCTTCTCTGCGTCAGCGAAGGTATAGACCGCGCGCATACCATCTGCTGGCACACGAAGGCTCTCGCGGTAAACCGATCCGCCAGGGCCATCATTTCCACGGCTGCGCTCGCCGTTGTTATCGTTGAGCATTTCAGCAGGAAGACATGTAAGCACTGCGTCAGCAACCGACTGCATAAGAAACGCAGGAACGGCCGAGCTGTTCTGCCCGAAGTCTACGATAAGAGTCTCGCCAGGGTTGACCTCAAAAACTCCAGATGGATCAAACTCACGCGTCTTTACAACCTTGCCGTAAATATTCTTTTTCTTATCTGCACCAGTCGTACCCTTCCAGCAGTATGCTTCGACAGGCGAGAGCGTAAGATCCTTGCGGAGAAAAATCTCAGCGCCTGCTGTCGGGAAAATCTTACCCTTAAACTCCTTGTTAACAACAGGGGCGACGAATTTATCACAACCAAAATACGGCTGCTTAATGCGGGCGTCAAACTCTTCGCCATCGAAAATTGCCGCGTGAGTGACGGAGCCTGCAATACCGCACTTCCAGTCATTTACATTTGATCCATAATAACGCTTCGTACCATCAGCGTATTCAAGCTCGATTACGCAACGGAACGCACTCTTCTGGCCGAAGAAGTTTACGATTTTGTCGCGCCACCAGCCAGCAGAAACTTCTGCCGCGAAAAAGTTGCTTTCGTCTGCACCACTCTTAATAAGATCGGTTATGTCATAAGTGAAGGAATATTTAGTTTTCTCATTATGCGTAAAGCCAGGCTTGAGAAAATCTTCACCAACTGCTTTGCCGTTCACATAAACCTCATAGACGCCAAGGCCTGCTGTCATCCACGTAGCCTTCTTTACCTTTGCGGCGTTCTTAAGCTCGCGAACGAACCAGCATGTTCCAGAAGCAGCCCTCTGCGAACCATGCTTTACACCGGAGAACTTCTGCACAGGCTGATTCGCGACGCTAATCCAAGAGCTTACGCCCCAAGTCGCATCATCAAGCGCTGCAACTCGCCTGCCGCCGCGATTCTCATCGCAACCAGAAATGGCAAGTGCAACGACTGCCAACATCAATACCTTCATCTGATTTTTCATTTTAATTTTCCTTGCTGTTTTAAACCTCATAACACATCAGAAATCGCTCGCATCACATACAAGAGAATCCATAATGTAATTTTTACGCTCTGGTGTATTGGCACCCATGTAGAATTTAATCGTCTTTTCCACATCGGTATCGTCAGAGCATGTAACAGGGGTAAGGCGCATGTCTGGGCCTATAAAATCCTTGAACTCCTTTGCGTTCAATTCGCCAAGACCTTTGAATCGAGTTATCTCGCACCCGCGCCCGCACGAACGAATAGCGCGCTCACGCTCCTCCTCGGAGAAACAATAGTGCTGCTCCTTTTTATTCCTAACACGATAAAGCGGAGTTTCAAGAATGAACACGCGCCCGTCCGTCACGAGCTGACGATAGAAGCGCATAAAGAATGTCGAAAGAAGCATACGAATGTGAAGCCCGTCGACATCAGCATCTGTTGCAAAAATGATCTTGCCGTAGCGAAGCCTCTCAAGCGACTCATCAACATCGAGCGTTTTGATGAGATTGAAGAACTCCTCGTTCTTGTAGAGAACTTCCTTGCCAACTCCGCAAGTATTAAGAGGCTTTCCGCGAAGGAAGAAAACCGCCTGATTGAGAGCATCGCGAGCATTACCAAGCGTACCTCCGGCAGACTTTCCTTCTGTAAGGAATATCATCGTATCAGAACCCTCTGGCTTGCCCGTCTTTTTGTTTATCTTATCAAGGCGCAAATGATTCTTGGAGTCCTTAAGCTGCGGCACTCGCACCGACACCGCCTGCGAGCGCTCTCTCGCCTGCTTCTTAATCGTATTAAGCTGCGAGCGAATCTTGCCCGTCTCTTCAATTTTTGAAATGAGCTTTTCCGTCTCTGCGCTAGAGCGATGAAGAACTGCAAGAATCTCCTTCTTCATCTGCTGAACGAGATCAGCGCGGATATCGTTCATGACGAGCTTAATTTTCGTCTGCCCCTCGAAAACAGGATTCATTATTCGAAGAGAGACGGCCCCCACAAGACCATCGCGGATATCGTCGCCATCAAACTTCTTCTTGGCGTCGTAATCATTAAGAGCTTTAGTAAGAGCCTCTTTAAACGCAGTAAGATGCGTGCCGCCATCAGTCGTATACTGGCCATTCACGAACGAATGATACTCTTCGCCGAACCTATTGGTATGAGTGAAGATTATCTCGAAATCCTTCGTCTTGAGATGGAACGGACGATAAAGCTTCTCGAACTGCGCTTCGTCTGCAACCAGATCTTCAAGCCCGCCTGCAGAGCGTATCTCCTGCCCATTGAGATTGATCGTAAGCCCCGCGTTGACGTAGCAATACATCTTCATACGCCTTAAAACATGTTCCTCGCGCACCTTGAAATGCTTAAGCACCTTAACATCGGGCTTATAGCGAATATAAGTGCCGCGCGGCTCCGAAGAGGCGGCTTTCCCCCTCTTCTTGGATATAAAGCGCCCTTCCTCAAAGCGAGCCTCCATAAACTCGCCGTCTCGCACAGATCTTACCTCAAAAAATTCAGAAAGCGCATTTACCGCCTTCGTTCCAACGCCGTTCATACCAGCAGAAAACTGGAACGCATCAGAGTCGAACTTGCCGCCAGTATTCATCTGGCTTACGCAATCGACTACCTTTCCAAGCGGTATTCCGCGCCCATAGTCGCGCACACTAGTTTCGCCTGTCGTATAGTCGACAGTCACATCGATGCGCTTACCCTCTCCCATCACAAATTCGTCGATGGAATTGTCTATTACTTCCTTCAAGAGGATGTAAATACAATCGTGGTACATCGCCCCGGTTCCCGGCTCACCCACATACATTCCGGGTCTTCTCCGAATGTGCGTTACCGGGTCGAGGTGTACAATATCGTCTTCTCCGTATCCCTTCGCCATATCAAGTGTGTATTATATCAAAATAATGCTTTTTATTTGGATTCCTCGCCAGAAAGCATCTGGATAAAACGCTCTGGCGGTGGGCATGGCCTAAATGTCTTCAAATCGATAAATGCGTGGCGCGTAAAGCCGCTCACAAGAACATTTTCCTCTCCTTTTCTCCTGACCTCGCAGGCAATCTCGATGCGCACACCTTTGCGAGCTTGGACATATGCGGTAATTTCAAGAAGATCGTCATATTTTGCACTGCCGCGGTAATTACACTCTGCGTGCGTCACAGGGAGCCCCCACCCCTCACTTTCGCACTGCTTATAAGTATATCCGCAAGAACGCATAAGCTCATTACGCGCCCTCTCAAACATAACAAGGTAATTTGCGTAATAAACGACCCCCATCATATCCGTATCGCCATAGGGAACGCGATACTCAATGACTATCTTCTTCATAACACTTCCTCCTCACTTTGCAAGTTTAACATCGAGAACGCTCTTACTTCTCGCACCTTTTAGATAATACTCTATGGGGAGAGTACACTCAATAAAGCGATTATCCTTTATCTGCACATGCAAGGGCTCACGAGGAGACTGAGTAAGAAATGTATACATGTGCGGATAGCGACTCTTCCAGGGTTCCTCAAATATCGGCATCTCAAGCGCCCTGCGCGTAATCTGCCATGACCTATCGATATGAGAATCCCACTTTTCAGTAGAATAAACGCCGCGATCGTCTATTGAGATACCAATATCGCACTTCTCAAAAGTGTTCCCGATAGCTCTATTATCCTGCCCACCTCCGATAAGTAGCCCACGCGGGACATTGACCACCCTATTGGAAATGACAAGATCTCCTGCATCACAATCGTCAAGGTAAAACGCCATCACATTGGCGGATTTCTTGCCATAGCTTCTTTCGCCGCAATCGTGAACATAGTTGAACGAAAGCACATTTCCTCTCGACGTTGGGTCGCGCCCTGTGTAAAACGCCCCACAGTCACCAGTTTCATACATCACGTTCCACACCTCGTTAGAGGAGATAAGATGCTCATTTCCTGCATAGTTAACTGCCATGTGCGGCGCGTTAAAAATTTTGTTACGCAAAATGCGATTACCACACCCTGCAATCCACAATCCAGAACTATATGTTCTATTAACCTTGGCGAAATCAGTAAAAGTGGAATCAGAGACCTCGTGATCGGCATTTTCTAGCTTCCTGCGATCGCCTCCATTAACAAATGCACACGACAAACCAATTCCTGAAAATGTGCTTTTCGATATTTTGCAACGCTTGCCTCCATTAAAAGAAACAGCCATTGCGCAAATATTGCGAACAGTGCAATCTTCAATAAGCAAATCTCTGCAGTTTTCAACCACAAACGCCTCATACGCATACTCAAAGACTATCCCTCTGAAAACGAGATTGTCTACGCCCACCGCCTTCACAATTGGAGAGGCTTTGGTTACTGCAAAAATATCTTTCGTTCCAGGAGGTGCGATAAAATCAAATTTCCGAGTCTTTCTATCGAAGTAATATTCTCCCGGCGCATCAAGTTCCGCCCTTGTGCCTGTTGCAAAAAATCTGCGCCCATTGAGAGCGCTCCATGTATGGCCGCCAATTCCGTATGTCGCAGGAGCTGCCATATACACAGTGTTGCTCTTAGCATCAAACGACTCCACTCGAATACGCTCGTAAGACCAATCATGTGTAAAATAGCCGCAAAGCCAAACACCTTCTTTCATATTCCAACGCGACGGGCGATCGCTCTCAAAAACAAAAGCCCCAGGCTCTGTCGGATTATCTGGTTTGATGCTATGAAGAACACGCCCTCTTAAGCCTGAATCCACTACATCGGTGAATGTCACAAAACCTTCATTCGGCCAACGCGCCTCAACAGCCCACTTGCCATCATAGAAGAAATACGGAAGACGCGGCCTCACTTTCGCAAAGCCCTCGCAATCAGGCAATTTCTCTACCGCGCAATTGATTGCATCGCCAGCCTTGACCTTCTGTGCAAAAATAATTTTTGCTTTACCACTTTCCTGAGACTCAATCGTAAGATTAGAATCGCTCTTATTAAACCCGAGAGTTTTCTCAATTATGTATTCGCCTGGAGCAAGACGCAAAACAACTTTCATTCCTCTCGCGCAAAGCGCGCGAGCGCGAGAAAGAGAAGATTGGAACGATGCGGCGTTCGCTTCGACAACCCGCACAGGGCGATCTTTTCTACGACCTGAAAGCGAATAATCCCACGGCTTAAAGCCAAGTTTGAGAGCTGGCGAATCTTTCTTAAGCCGCCAATCTCCCTTTTCAGGATTTTCAAAAAGTGGATCTGCGATATAGCCTACAAAATGGCCGTTAATCTCCGTAGGAGCTGTATAGCACCAGGCGAGATTGTCCTTCCATGAAACATTTGCGCAACTGAATCTAAGGGCACCCCAACCTGCGAAGATAGGCCCTTGCTGCCAGCAGATGATATTACGCTCGAAATCTACTTGTCGATGCTTTTCTGATCTTGTGACGCAAAGCTTGCCACGGCGCGCATTAGCCATTATGCAATTTACTACCATATTGCTACGACCAAAATGCGTATGGTAAGAATCAGTCGAAGTATTTACGACAAGGTTATTCTCCCAACGAATACCCTCAGAGCCTTCGTCGTTGTACATTCCCCACCCGCCGTAGGAAATCGAATCGACATTCATAATGACATTGTTTGTAATAACAGTGTCGAAAGATGCGCCGAGAGTATAGATGCCTCCCATGTCAGCCATCTTACCCTGCCCAATATCAGTTATGCGGTTAAACGAGATCTCATTGCGCTGCGCATAAGAACCGTAATATCCCCATGTCCAACCAACCGATATACCTGTGTAGTAGAGATCGGATATTTCATTGTGCGTCACCTTTGTATCGGCAGCATGCGTAAGAACAATGCCGCAGCCTTCAGGGTTTACACGTCCACAACGAGTAATAAGATTGTCGTCAATAACATTGAATCTAACTGCTCTAAAACTCGTATCTACAATGCGCTTTGTCGGGAACGGGTGATCCCACGGGTTTCTAATATTTCTCCATTCTGGATTCGCAGCCTTAAAGGGATTAGGAATTACATTTCCAATCCAGATGCCGCCTGCACCAGCATCAACTATCTCACACGAGACAATCGCATTTGAAACACACCCGTCATCAAACTTAAATGCATAGTTCTCTGTGTTGAAAACGCGGCAATATTCAAACTTCACACGATGAGCGCCAATAGCATACACGGTTGCACCCGTGCGCCTCGCCCCTTGATGAAGATACTGCTTAACAGTGCCATTTTCTTGCTTGTCGCCGTCTGTGCGAGATGCCGTAAAGGCTATATTCTCAAACGATATGTCATGGACGAACGCGCCTTTTTCAAGATCGCCTTTTATCTCTACAAGCGAAATAAGATTTGCTGTTGGAGCAATCGCCTCAAAAGACGAAATCTTCTCTTCTGCAAGTGGTCTGTATTTTATGCGCCCTGCCTTTACATCGTAGAACCACTGGCCTGGTTTTTTAAAACCTGCTTCAACATTTTCGATATAAAAATAATTGTGCACATCGCCATTCCACTTTCTCCAGCCATCCGCCTTTACCTTGCCGCTCACAGTTATGACGCCGCTTTTTTGATCGTAATCATCAATAGGATACGATGCATATGCCCATTTTACAAATACGCGCCACTGTGCCGCTGCAAGTTGCTCTTTCGAGAGCCCTGCGAGAGCCTTATGATCATCACCATTAACTACGACCTTATCGACATAATTCGTAGTATCACCAGAGACGACTTCTTGCTCGTTCCAGGATTTAAGAGAAAGCTTTCCTTCAAGAGGGATTCTTGCGCGATCTGCACGGCGACCGTTCACATAAAGCGACTCGAAAAATATTCTTTTCCCATTTTTGTCGACAGGAATTGGAGTTGACCAAACTCCATCTCCATCGTCTCGCCAAGGAGAAAGCACTTTGCCACCTGTAAAAATAGCGCCTTCCTCGCCTATCCATTTAACTGGTGCAGATGTCGTGCCCGAATCCTCACTTGTGAGAACGAGAGCCTTTTCAAATTCATATACGCCTGCTCTTACAAAAACTGTCCACGCGCCTCTGTCGCCAGCTTTTTTTGCCTTACGAATATGCTCAACAGCTGCATGCGGTGAAATCCCTTCAGGTGAAACAACAATTTCACCACCACCAAATACTGACAAAACAATAACTAGTGGCAGCGCAAGCACTGCCACCTTTTGAATAAGGCCTCTCATTGAAACACTCCTGGTTAGTCCTTCTTGGACTTTTCTATCTTATCAGAGCGAATGTCGTCGTCGGTGTTGGGCGAGCCATCAGGGCCATTACTGATAATGACAAAGCGCTTGCCTTTAACTTCAATGCGATAGTCACCATCCCACGGATCGACAAGAGCGCCCTCGCCACCATCGAGATAAGGATCTTCATCGCCAGACTGGTCGATAATCACCTTAAGATCGGTAGGAGGAACGGACTTTTTCTCACCAATCATATAAGCCGTAACTGCGCCGCGGATATTATCGACCGCCTGCTTAGCTGCAGTCTTACGCGTGTTTTCGATATGCTTCGTAACTCCCTGCAAACCAATCGTGCCGAGAATACCAAGGATTGCCACCACAACGAGAAGTTCCACAAGCGTGAAACCGCTACGCGCTGCATTAACGATGTTGTTTTCTGTTTTCTTTTTCATAGTCTTTCTCTCCTTAGTTTTTATATTACTGAGGCGTTTGAGTTTCCTGAAGAGTTTGTTCGTTTTGCACCGCCGCCTCCGCTTCAGCCGAGCAAGGGCAGAATAGAGACGAGCCAACTGCCAAAATGGTAATGATAAGCGCAAAAGCGATGAAGAGAGCAAGCAACCCTTTGGGCGGAGTGCACTTCGTAAACCCGCGAGCGCGACTCATTGAAAAGCGCATCTGACGATTTACTGCCCAGCCGCCTGCATTGAGAATCGCACCAAGATCGCGCTTGCGAAGATTGAGATACGCAAGCAAGACGCTCGGAAGCGAAACAACGAGAATGAGAGCCACAATCGACCCGCCGATCTGCCATGCTGTCATCTTTGAAAGCGCTGCCATCAAAGATGCCGCGGCCGCACCGAGGAATCCGATGCCAATTCCTATCGCGGCAACTGCTCCCGCAAGCGCCGCGGGCGAAGAAGCCTCTGCCGTCTTGCCAGAGGCGGCCTTTTCAACGCTCGCGGAAAGCTTTGCGTCTGCCGCGCCTTGCTTGTCGCCAAGGAACTTCTTAACCATCGAAGCAATGCCTTCGCCAAGCTTGCGCCAAGGCGACCAGAATGCCTCAAGAAGAGAAACTTGCGCCTCAACAACTTTCGTAACTACAGCATCCCAGTCTTTGCCGTCACGATCGTAAAAGACACCGTTTCGCCCAACATAAAGGCCGCCAATCGTGCCAGCTGTGACTACGGCGCAGATAGAACGCACTGCTCCATCTGAGGGGCGAGTAATCTTAAGATAAATAACACAGCACTTCGACTTGCCAGAGAGCGCAGAATGAGCAGCTTCCGACTCGACATGGAAGCAAAGATTCATTTCCTTGCCATCAATACGAAGGACACCTGTCTGGAACATCGCAGGCGCATCTGCCTTGTAGAGGCGATCCATCGTAATGTAATTGCAGAGGAACTCTCCGAGATAACGGCGGAAGCGCAGAGCTTTCTCTTCATTCACAAGAGAAGCTTTTGCGGAGGCATTCGCCTCTGGCTTCGATGTCGCCCACGCGCGGTATGGCGCGAAAGAAGACTTAATCTTCTTCCAATCGGCGCGCGTGAGATTTTCCTTATTTCCCAAAAGCGGCGTTACGCAAGAAGCGGCAAATGCCTGAATATCTTCTGCGTACTTCGGATTTATGTGACTTGAAAGTGGAAGAACGCAATCGGGCTCGTCTGTGACAAGCGCCATATCGGCCGGCGGAGTGAAAAATTGATCAACCACCTCTTCTACGGCTACGAGCGCGGCATTTGCAGATGCGGTGTCGTCTCCGAGGATAGCAACCTCAGGCGATTTGCCTTTCGCCTCCCATTCTGCAAGGGCAGCCTTTTCACTTTCCGAAGGCTCTTCCTTTGCAAGGTCGGCTTGCCGAGATGCGTTTTCCGCGATCTTCTCATCGAGATCAGATGAAGGCGAAAGAAGATCTTCGCATTTCACGCCTTCCTTCCCAAGAAACGCAAGAGCCGCGGTGACTTCTTCCGACCTTATTCGACCGTCTCCATCCGAGTCGAGCAGTTCGAGTGTGCGGGAATCAAAACGCAAACCAGCGCAGGGGCACGATATTGCGTACCAACATTTTACATCTTCGGGGAATACCGTTTTCATATTCGTATATTATACTGAAAGATTTCAAAGATAACAATAGCCCAGTTGGGATAGTTGCGAGTCAGATGGTTCCCGAAGTGAAAACAAAAAGGCTCCGGAGAACCGGAGCCTTTTGCTTAACATGAGAAACAGAACTTAGCCCTCAGCTTCAAGAGCTGCATCAACCTCGTCCGTTGTCTCCATGTTCGTGTAGACGTCTTGAACGTCTTCGAGATCCTCAAGCATATCAACGAACTTGTTGATCGCCTTAGCGGTCGCGACATCAGAAACAGGATTCATCATGTTAGGAACAAGCCCGATGGAGCTGTTCTCTTCGTCAACATTGATACCACCAGCCTTGATAGCTTCAAGAACAGCCGTGAAATCGCTGGGCTGGCACTTGACCGTGAAACCGCCCTCTTCGCTGACGACATCTTCAGCACCTGCCTCGAGAGCGACTTCCATCACTCCGTCCTCGGTAAGACCGTCGGCCGCAGGAATCATGATCTGACCCATACGATCGAAAAGACGAGTGGCGCTGCCCTGCTTAGCAAATTCAAGACCATTCTTCTTGAAAACATTTCCGACTTCCGCAGCTGCGCGGTTCTTGTTGTCGGTAAGCACATTGACAACGACAGCCGTGCCGCCCTTGATGCCTTCGTACTGAGCATCAACGAGAGCTGCAGACTCGAGCTCGCCAGTACCCTTCTTGATAGCGCGCTCAATGTTGTCGTTGGGCATCTGCGCGGCCTTGGCCTTAGCGATGAGAGTACGCAGAGACGGATTGTTATCGGGATTTCCGCCCTTCGCCTTCACGACGATTGTGATTTCCTTGCCGAGCTTGGAAAAGATTTTTCCCTTCTTGGCGTCCGCTGCGCCCTTCGCGCGCTTAATTGTCGCCCAGTGACTGTGACCTGACATGTTTGTTTCTCCTTGGATTATAACAAGCGGATATGGAATCAGACCTTATGGCGATAGGTTATACGACCCTTGCCGAGGTCATACGGGGATATCTCGACGGTAACAGTGTCGCCGATCGCTATCTTGATGAAGAACTTCCTCATCTTCCCCGATATGTGCGCGAGAACTTCATGACCGTTCTCAAGCTTGACCTTATACATTGTCGCAGGAAGCACCTTGGTTACTGTACCGGTGACCTCAATCGCTTGATCTTCTTCTTTCGCCATTCGTTCTTGATTTCCTTAATGTTTAAAAGTATCGGTATTGTATCAAAAAATGGTCTCGCCCGTCAATCTGACGCAAGTTCTCACTTGCTGATTTTTATGTATCCAGACGGCGGGCACTTGATATCATTAAGCCCTGCAGGCAGCTTAATCGCTTCGCCAAACGCCTTACCAAATGTATCCACCACCTGCACGGTCGATGCCTTAGAAAGACGCACGGTAAGCGTCTGCGCCTGCGTAGCATTCAATATATAGACATCTCTATCGGCAGATCCGGCCTCTGCAACGAGGCCTGAAGCATAAACTCCAATAATACGCTCCTTTGCGCTCTCTCCAACGAGATATGGCCAGCCAAGATGCGGCCAATAAGCCCTAAAGGAGCCGTGCTGCAGAGCCTCCTCGTGCGCTACTGAGAATTCAATCCAATGGCGCACCATCTCTCGATGGCTCTCAGGAAGTTTGCGAAGCATCACCGAATACTGAACTGTGCCGAAAATCGTGTTGAGAATGAAACGCGCCGCATTCTCCGCAGTATCAGAAAAGTGCCATTCAAGCATATCAGCATGAACTGCAGTATTTCCGCTCGAAAGGCGCAACGACGCTACACCTGAACGATTTACCGTCATATCGCCTGGGCAATCTGCAACGCGCAGCATATTACCAAACTTACGGATGAAAGGCCCGATATAGCTCTGACGGAACTCTATAAGCACATCGCTCTTAATAGCCTGAAGCCTCTTTGAGACATCGGTCATCAATACATCGACTGCCTCTGCCACACTTGCGATATCGCGCCCGTCTCCAGGTCTCGCCTCTACGCCACCGCTGAACGAATCGATAAAGTCGAGCTTAAGCCCATCAAGACCCCATTCAAGCATCGCCTTCTCGTAAATGCCCGCAAGATATTCGCGCACCTCTGGGAAACGCGGGTCAAGCACGCCTGCGCCATGCCCTCCGCCGCTCTTAAGGCGCGGCTCGCGAAGGAACTTACCTTTAAATTTCTGTGCAGCCTTGGATCTAATTCCAACATAAGGTACGGAATACCAAAGCATGTACTTCATGCCAAGAGACTGAACTCTTTTAACATGCTCTTTCATATTAGGGAAGCGCTTTAAAGACATCTCCCAATCGCCGCAATAATCGTAGCCAGAAGACCCGACGAGAGCATCTTGCATCTGCCACCCGTCATCCACAATAAGAGTCTTCATACCAAGCTTGGCCGCCTCAACGCACTCTGCCTCGATCTGATCGGCAAAGACATCGCGGTGGAATGTGTACCATGCCGAATAAAGAGGCTTGTACGCAGCTGCAGGAACAGGCATTGTTGCATTACCTGGAAGCGATGTTATCCAAGTGAAAGCATCTTGAACTGCATCAGACCAAAACTTCTTTCTACGGTCAAAGCGAATGCGCACACGCTCATACTTTGAGCTCGGAGACTTCTTAAAGAAGAACCTCCACCTGCAATCAATTTCAGCCGTATGCTCAATGAAGCCTGCGCTATAAGAAACCTCACGCTTTGCATCATCAACTGCCGTCACAAGACGGTTCTCATTCTCATCGGAGTAGAACGCATAGACTGGTGCGCGTGAGCAAAGCCACGATGTAGACTCGCGCCAACTAGCCCAATCTGGCGCAATACCACCATGCCCCATAGCAACATGCCAAAGATGCGGAATATCGCGCTGAGGCATTTTCCACTTCACAGTAAACTCAGGAGGCGCAGAGACTGTATCGTTATTAAGCTCAATAGTAAGCTCTTCCACACCATTCTCTAATTCTACAAGATTGTGTGAAAACTTCCAGCCTCCCGGTTGCGCGCACACAAGCTGAAGTGCGATAAACGAAAGCGCTATCGTATTTGTCATTTTCCTTTTCCTTATCTTTTATCTAAAGCCGAGTATTTTATGAAACTGCACAGAAAGCGACCAGTTGCCAAGCTCGGAAATAACCGACTTGGCAGTGGCGAAATCCATCTTACCATCGCGATCGCAAGGCGAAACATAATAATCCGTAGCAGCAATCTTCTCGCGAATTGAACGACAAAAATCTGCCGACGCGGGCGACGACGCGACAACACGCACTTCATCGGCCGCTTTCAAAGACATGGGAGAGTCATAAAGATGCGCATATTCCACCTTTGGCGAGCAAGCGACATAATCAACGAACGAAAGCCAAGAAGCGTCTTTAACGCCATTCGTCTCGACAGCAATCCAAAAGCCTGCCTCCTTAAGCGATGCAACTAGCTCCGGCATTCCCTCTACGATCGTCGGCTCGCCACCAGTAAGAACAACGCTCCGTGCCTTGAAGGAAGATATTTCCGCAACAAGATCTGGAAGTGACGACCTGAATTTTTCTTTGCAATCAGTATCGCACCAAGAGCAAGACAGATTACAACCAGCAAAACGAACAAAAACACATGGCCGCCCAAAATTGCGTCCCTCGCCCTGCAAAGATTCAAAAATCTCTACAAGCGAAAAAGAAAGAGTCTCACTCATTTCTTCTGCCTCGCTTTTTCAGCGATAAAATCAAAGCCTTTAATCTTTTTGATCTTAACATCAATGAAGGAGCCTACTTCCTCTGCGCCAACTCCCTTGACGAGAGTAACTCCATCAACATCAGGAGCTTGCGATTCCATTCTCGCAACTCCAGGCGCAACAACAAGAGCTTTGCGGACAGAGCCAACCATTCTCTTTGCGCGGCAATTCCATATTACCTTTTGCTGCTCCATGACAAGTCTCTCGCGCTCTTCCGCAACAGCACGCGGTGGACGCGAAGACATTTGCGCTCCTTTTGTCCCCTTCTCGGGAGAATAGGCAAATGCTCCAAGATGATCAAACTGTATGCGCTTTAAATCGGCAAGCATCTTGCGGAAGCGCAAAGGCGTCTCGCCCGGGAAACCTGTCATGACAGTTGTGCGCAATGTAATCCCTGGAACAAGAGAGCGCAACTCGTCGGGAAGCAGCAACACCGCCTCCGCCGTACTTGCGCGGTTCATTCTCTCAAGGACATCTACATCTGTATGCTGCACCGGCATATCGACATATCTTGCCGCATGTTTAGATGTAATCATCCACGCAATAAAGTCGGCGTCAATTTCAGACGGATAAGTATAAAGAACTCTCACCCAGAAATCGCCAGGAATCGCATCGATAGCCTCAAGCAAATCGACAAGTCTCTTCCGCCCGTCCCTCCACGGCATCGGATCTTGCGCGACAATATTCAATTCGCGACACCCCGTCTCGATAAGCGCACGAGCTTCGCGAAGAATCGACTTCATCGGGCGCGAGCGATACGACCCTCTAATGCATGGGATTGCGCAATACGAACAACGATGATTGCACCCCTCTGCTATCTTAAGATACGCAAAGGCTTTGCCTGTAAAGCGCAGCGCCGGCAACTTCGGCTCAATCCACTTATTCGGCACTCCAGTCCAACCATCTACACCTGGAAACAAAGAAACGGCATCCGGATAACGCTGTGGATAGCAGCCCGTCACAAAAACTTGCCCATATGCACCTTCGCTCTTAAGCGCAAGCGCGCGGCGGATTTCCGCCTCTGCTTCCTCACGAGCCGAGGCAATAAACGAACAAGTATTGACGATAACTGCATCGGCACAATCAGGATCAGGAGAGAGAACCCACCCGCCCTTTATCATATTTCCGGCAATGACTTCAAGAT
Source organism: Kiritimatiellia bacterium (assembly GCA_017629735.1). Classification (GTDB taxonomy): domain Bacteria; phylum Verrucomicrobiota; class Kiritimatiellia; order RFP12; family UBA1067; genus UBA1067. Next base: position 8,159 of record JAGBWQ010000115.1, on the reverse strand, counting down.
CCGCCGCGTTCTTCGCACAACCGAGCGAGACGAGAGCAAGAGTCGGAGAATTTTTCTGCCGCGACGCCACTTTCAACCTCAGAAATCGAGATTGCGAACATTAAGAGCGTTGTCCTCGATGAACTTGCGGCGCGGCTCGACCTCGTCGCCCATAAGAAGGGAGAACATCTGATCTGCCTTAACGGCATCGTCAAGCCTGACGCGAAGCATTCTGCGCTTCTCAGGATTCATCGTAGTGTCGTAAAGCTCTGAAGCGTCCATTTCGCCCAAACCCTTGAAGCGAGTAACGGACAGCCCCTGACGACCGTGATTGCGGACATCATCAAGAAGCTTTACGAGCGGACCGTTTGCAGTCTTTCCATCGCCAAACCAGTCTTCAATAGAATAACCAAAACCGGAGAGCGAAGAGAATTCCTTCTTGAGCATCGACGAGCCAGACCCTTGAGTATCGTCATCGACGATAAGAGCCTTAGGGTCAAATCCGCGCTCAGAAACCATTTTCGAGGTAGACTCTATTTCTGCAAGAAGCTTAAGAAGCTCGCGTGCGCGAGTAGGCTCCATCACAGTGCCGTCCTTCGCCTTGACCTCAAAGTCGTCGAGACCAAGAGTTAAAAGCTTTTCTGTGAGCTGATCGTCGGTAAGGACATACTCCGTCTTTTTCTTGCGCTCCACCTTGTAAAGCGGCGGCTGTGCAAGATAGACATATCCCTTCTCGATAAGCTCAGGCATCTTACGATAGATGAATGTCAAAAGCAGCGTACGAATGTGCGCACCGTCGACATCAGCATCTGTCATAATTACGATCTTGTGGTAACGCGCCTTCGAAACATCCCACTCTTCGCCGAAGCCGCAACCAATCGCCGTTATGAGAGTTCTGATTTCGGCATTTGCAAGAATGCGGTCGATGCGAGCCTTCTCAACATTGAGCACCTTTCCGCGCAGCGGAAGAATAGCCTGAGTCGCACGATCGCGTCCCTTGCACGCAGAACCGCCTGCGGAGTCACCTTCGACGAGATAAAGTTCAGTCTTCTCGGGATCGCGCTCGGAACAGTCGCGCAATTTACCGGGAAGCGAAAGACCGTCCATCACACCCTTGCGGCGCGTCGATTCGCGCGCGGCGCGCGCAGCCTCACGAGCACGATTTGCAAGGAGCGACTTTTCAATAACAACTTTCGCTACGGCAGGATTCTCCTCGAAGAATGTATTGAGCTGATCAGACACAATCGAAGAGACGATACCATCGACTTCGCCATTGCCAAGCTTTGTCTTCGTCTGACCTTCAAACTGAGGCTGCGGAACCTTAACCGATACGATTACCGAAAGTCCCTCGCGCATATCATCGCCAGAGAGAGAATCGAGCTCCTTCTCCTTGATGAGCTTCGTGCGCTCGCCATACGACTTGACGGTCGCCGTAAGCGCGCGGCGGAAACCAGAAAGATGAGTGCCGCCTTCGATAGTATGAATGTTGTTGCAGTATGTCTGTTCGATGGTGGAATAAGTATCGGTGTACTGCAACGCCACCTCTGCCTGAATAAGGTAAGTACCATCTACGCGTTCAACCTCGCGCGAACCTTCGAAATGAATGACAGGCGAAATTGCCGTCTTGTTCGTGTTGAGATAAGAGACGAACTCGTCGATACCGCCTTCGTAATGGAAAGTCTCTTCGGCAGGATTTCCGCTCTCGTCGCTCTCTTCGTCGCAGAAGCGAATTGTGACGCCCTTGTTAAGGAACGCAAGCTCGCGCAAACGCGCGGCAAGAACGGACGGCTTGAATTTGCGGCAAGAGAAGATTGTATGATCGGGGAAGAATGTAACTGATGTACCCGTCTCGTCTCCGCACTCGCATACTTTTTCAAGAGGCTTTGTTACCGCGCCACGAGAGAACTCGATGCTGTGAAGATAGCCGGCACGCTTCACCTCGACTTTCATCCAATCGGAAAGCGCATTAACGCAGCTTACACCAACGCCATGAAGGCCGCCCGAAACCTTGTAGTTTGAGCCGTCAAACTTGCCGCCCGCATGAAGGACAGTAAGCACAACCTCAATTGCGGGACGCCCCTGCGTAGGGTGCATATCAACAGGAATGCCGCGACCATTATCTCTAACGGTGACAGAGCCGTCTTTATTTACGACAACTTCAACGAGCGAACAATACCCCGCCATCGCCTCGTCGATAGAGTTATCGACGACTTCATAGACGAGATGATGATAACCGCGTTCCCCAGTATCTCCGATATACATCGCCGGGCGCTTACGCACGGCTTCCATACCTTCGAGAACCTGGATATTTTCGGCGTTGTAGCCGCTCGTTTCCTCTGCCATTTGCTTTAGCCTTTCAATAATGCATATTATACCAAAAAGGCCGAAGGAACGCCCGCCGGCCTAGGCAGAAAATCAAGCTACGCCACGCTGAGAATTGCGGTAGAAAGACACGAGGTGTTTGACTTCCTCGACCTGCTCAATATCGTGCTCGACACGGTCGAGAGCCTGCGAACGATTGAGCCCTTCGCGGTAGATGAATCTATGCGCTTCCTTAAGAGCTTGCACAGAATCCTTAGCAACACCCCTACGCGTAAGACCCACAACATTTACACCAATAACCTTCATCGTGCCTTCCGACATATCGCAAAGCATATACGGCGGAATATCCTGACGAATCTTACACATTCCGCCGACCATCGCGTGGCGACCAACCGTGCAGAACTGATGGCTTGCGCTACAGCCTCCGACGATTGCCCAATCTTCGAGATGAACATCACCGGCGAGCTGAACAGAATTGGAGCAGATCACATGATTGCCAAGGATCACACCATGCGCAGCGTGGCAATAGCACATAAAAAGGCAGTCGTCTCCGATAATCGTCTTTTCCCCATCTGCCGTTCCGAGATGGACAGTAGCAAACTCGCGAATCACGGTGCGCTTGCCGATCTCGACATACGACACAGAGCCTTCCTGATATTTAAGATCTTGCGTCTTCATACCAATGCAAGCATATGGGAATATCTGGCTCATCTCGCCGATGGTCGTGTGACCGTCGATAATTGCGCCCTGCTTAACGATGACACCGTCACCAAGCTTCACGTCGCGCCCAATGCTAGCATAAGGGCCAATCTCGACATCGGCACCAAGAATTGCGCCGTCTTCAACAATCGCTGTAGGGTGAATTTTAGACATAATACGACCTCCTTATCAATGATCAATCTTTCCTTCGCCATGCCACGGAACGAACGCAGGCACTGCAACCTTCCCTGCAGTTATGCGTTGGCGCACGGCCTCGTGCACAAGAATCGTGGCTGCCGCGCTGACATTAAGAGAATCGGCAAGCCCAAGCATAGGAATACGAACGCGCAAATCTGCGCCATCCATCCACTTCGCCGTAAGGCCATACTGCTCCGCACCAAGCGCAACCGCCACAGAGCCTGTGAGATCTGCTTCAAAATGAAGGCGCTCTGCGTGCGGAGATGCCGCCAAAATAGAAAACGAATTTTTCTTAAGAAACTCCAATGCTTTGTCGCTCGTTGTCTCAACCACTGGCACCGAGAAAAGCGCGCCTGTTGACGCACGCACTACATTGGGGTTATGGACATCTGTAACCTTGTCGCATACGATTACCGCAGCTGCCTTCGCTGCATCTGCAGACCTTAAAATCGTCCCGAGATTACCTGGCTTTTCAATGCCCTCCGTAACGATCACAAGTGCATTTTCTGGAAGGACAATATCCTCCAAGGAAACAGAAACATGAGGGCCAACCATAAGAAGCCCGTCAGGCCTCTCCTTGTACGCAATCTTTTCGAAGCAAGTACGCGAACAGGAAAACACCTTCGCTCCAAGTGCGGCGCAATCTGCAATAAGAGATTTTTCGTTTTCGTTTTTGAGATACATCTCAGGGCAATGAAAGAGCGCGTTCGGCTTGTAACCGCAGTCAAGCGCCCTTCTGCACTCGCGATATCCCTCGACGATCATCTCGTGAGATTCATCACGCTCGCGCCTATTCCGAAGCTTTACGACATGCTTCAGGCGCGGATTGCTAGGTGATGTAATTTCAAGCTCAGTCATGATCGTGTCCGCAGCAGGAACATTCGTTGTCAACAAACTCCACGGTGGCAGTCGCACGCAATTCGCGAACAAAAGCGTCCATCGCTTTGCCGCGTGCCTGGTGGCGAAGAAGATCACGAATTCCATCGCGCGCATCGACGAAAGTCTGATTCACGGAAGCGTAATCGGCCTTGTGCGCCGCAAAGAATGCCTCAATCTCGCGCTCCTCGGGCTCTGGCACAGCGGAACACGCCCGCTCAACAAGTTTGTTTACCTTCGCGCCCTTTTCAAGCTCGCGGCGGAAATCGCTCTCGGAAACTCCCTGCGCCTTGAGCGCCGCAACGTAATTGTCGCGACCGCCGACCTGGGAGACAACCTTCTCCACTTCAGCATCGATATCTGCGGCTGTAACCTGAATATCAAGCTCCTGCGAGCGGTCGAGAAGAAGCTTTGCGCCAATGGCCTGTTCAAGCGCCTTCTCGCGAAGAAGACTCATGCAACCACGCACCTCTTCTGCAGAAACACCGTGCTCTGCATAAAACCTTACGAGCCTATCGAGCTCAAACGAAACTGCCTGCTCAGAAATCTTAACGCCGTTTACGACGGCTGTCTTATGTTTTTTGCTGCCCATATCTTTACTCAATTTTTCTCTGGTGGAGGCGGCCAGCGGTAAGTTATTTTGCCGCTGTACTTGCCCTTAACATACCAATCTTCCGGAACGCCGCATTTCTTGGTGTTCCTCCGATCCGATTCATGCACGGCAACTAGGCCCCCGTTCTGCCACAACTCAAGCCTGTAGGCAATAAGCTTCGCAGAAGAAGCCGGAATTCCGCACTCCGAAAAAAGACCTTTGCGCGCATCGCCAAAAACAGCCTTGCGCCATTCTGATACAGAAACCTCAGGCTGCCACATAGAAACTCCGGCAGGCGTATGTTCTGGACCGATATTAACGCCGTGAGAAACCTTTTGGTCAACAAGCACCACATCGTAACTTTTCCAAAGCCCACCAATGTCAAAAAGCGCAGAAACGCTTAAGACAGGACGCTTTATGCGTTGAAGATCGCTATCGATGTTTACTCTCGCCTGAACGCGAAGAGCAGTCGACTTAAAACGCGAACCTCCCTTAACCGCCACTACTTTCGGCGACGAGAACGAGCCTTCGATTTGCGTAGGATTTACAACCTCACGCGGAGGCTTTCTCCCCTTGGGCTTGCCGAGCGAAATGCCCAAACAAGAAATAGCCTTAGACTTATTCATGCTTGAGCCAATCTGATTTATCTGTCGCACTCCAGAGGCGCTCGCGGCAAAAATGCCAATGCAACCGCCATGCTCAAAACTGATTGCATCAGCTACGCCAAGCGACTCAAAAGCTTCATTCATCTCGTGGTAATCAGCACCCGTCTTCGCAGCAAGAGCCTTTCCGTCGTCGGCACTGACAATATAGACAACCTTCCCGCCCTTTGCCAATCCAAGGGCAAGACACGGCGCAACCGTACGACGCTCAGGCGAAACGACATCTCTTCCGTCGCGGCGAATCACTATATCGCCCGTCTGCGCCACGAGAATATCAGATATTTCAGAAGGCATTATGCGATCTGCAATTTCAAGATCGCCATTCCTGCGAACCACAAAAACAGGCCCTCGCCCATGCTTTGCATTGGAAACGATTACACCATCGGTTATATAAAGCCCCCTCGGGTCGGCATAATCTCCCGAATACGGACGGCGTGTGGCGCGCGTGGCAAATGCGATAACGGCAGCTTTACCACCATTCTGCATAAACTCAGCAGGCGTTTCGCGCTTCGTGCGAACATCTGCAGGCAGAATCTTCTCTTCGCGCGAATTATAAAGCGTTGGAGCATCTTCCAGCGGACGTCCATACCCAGACGCACGGCCAGTGGCAAAGAAATGAGCGTCTGAAAGCTTCACATCGATGCGCACCGCTGTGTAGCGAATTTCTCTCGGCTCCTTTACTTTGGCCGAAAGAACCGCAACACCAGGTGCGAGAGTCTCTTTTTCAGTCCAAATGACAGCCGCCCCCGCTATGCACGGAAAAAAGGCGACTGCCATAAGAGACGAAAGAAACTTCACCTGTATCTCCCTTATTTGTGAAAAAGAAGCCTTACTTCATCGGGCATGCCTGCGACATCGCAAACGCGCGTCTGGACTTCGGGCATTTCTTCAAGAGCCTTGAACGACTCTGGCGCCTCGCCAAGAACATCGCCACCGAACGCTCTGCGGCATGTCTCCAAAAACTTGTGCGGAGTGGCAGTCGCTGCGATAATGCATGGAATGCCATCTGCACCAAGAGAAAGCTTTCTTGCAACGAACGACGCAACGGCGGTGTGCGGATCGATAAGATAATCCGACTCTGCCTTGACGCGGCGCATCTCCTCCTCTGTCTCATCTGGGGTCGCGACTCCACCAGAGAAGAGAGCGAAGAGTTTTTCCTTTGCAGACGGTGAAAGCTCGTAACGACCCTTCGTGTCAAGATCGGTCACAAGGCGCAGCGTCTCCGCGCAGGCAGCTTCCACATCGCCATCGTAATTCAACTCCCAAAGAAGGCGCTCGACATTCGAAGAACGGCGAATATCCATCGAAGGAGAGTTGGTTACAGTGAAATTAGGACCTGGATCGTAGATGCCCGTCTGAACGAAACGATGGAGAACATCATTAACATTAGACGCGACAACAAGCTTGCGGATATTGGCACCAAGGCGGCGCGCATAATACGCGGCGAGAATGTTGCCGAAATTCCCAGAGGGAACTACAACATCAATAGGACCATCAAAGCGAGCTGCTGCAACAATGTAGTAGGCAATCTGAGGAACGAGACGGCCTGTGTTGATTGAATTGGCGCTGGAAAGCGCAACTCCGTTTGCGGCAGCCTCAGCTGCGATGGCAGGGTCGGAGAAGATGCGCTTAACGGCAGATTGAGCATCGTCAAAATTGCCGCGAATACCAACTGCGCGAACATTGGGCTGAGACGGCGTCGTCATCTGAAGACGCTGAATCCTAGATGTGCCTGTTGCAGGATAAAAAACGATTATATCTGCGCCATCAACACCAGCGAACCCCTGCATCGCGGCAGAGCCAGTGTCGCCGCTAGTGGCAGTAAGAACGAGAACGCGGCGACCTGCTGCGGAGTGACGCATAAAGACGGGAAGCATGGAGAGAGCCACATCTTTAAACGCGCCTGTCCTTCCGTGGAAGAGCTCGAGAAAATGGAACGGCCCTTTCTTTACGAGCGGCACAGGATCTTCGGCTGGGAATCTCGAGATAAGACGCGAAAGAGCCTCTTCGCGAACCTCAGGTGGGAAGTCGTCGAAAAGAGCGTCGAGAACGGCCTTTTCTGCCTGGGCGAGGGAAGTAATATTTTTAATTCCCGGAAGAACATCTATCTTCTCTGGAAGATACAATCCGCCATCTGGAGCGAGCCCCTGAAAAACAGTTTCAGTCCCAGAAGCCCTAAACCCTTTTCTTGTAGAAATGTAATTCATCTTACTTTGCTGCTTCGCCAATTTGTTCTTCGTTTAATGTGGCATACCCACCTTCCGCAAGTGCGCGTTCAGCGGCGCTATTATCGCCAAACCTAAACACGAGAACTGCTTTTTCGCCCTTATGGAAGGAAAAGGCATAGGAATAATTAATATCCACTCCAGCCTTGTCGAGGCACTGAAGCACAGATGCCATTCCGCCTGGACGATCTGGCACGCACACAGCAACAACTTCTGAAACCGTAACTGCATGGCCATTCTTTTCGAGCACTTCTTTGGCTCGCTCGTGATCATCGACAATCAATCTCACAATACCGAAATCGCTAGTGTCGGCAAGCGACAATGTAGCGATGTTAATATCGGACTGTGAGAGCGCGCGGCAGATCTGGCTGAGCTGCCCCGGACGGTTAGGCATAAAAATAGAAATCTGTCTGATTTGCATATTGAATATTATACCATATCCAGTGCCCTCGCGGCACCAACTAAAGCGCGAGAATTAATGGCCGCGATTCGTTAGAATAGTGTGCACCCAATTCAGAAAATGGAACATTCCAAGAGTGGCCCGTTCGTCAAATACTGTGCACCGTAGTAAAATAGGAACATGTGCAACATGTCTAGAAAGTCAAG
>JAGBWQ010000114.1 GCA_017629735.1 Kiritimatiellia bacterium | reverse complement strand
CCAAGAAAGAAGAGGAGATAAAGACATGTCGATGATGAAGGGGTTTTCGAATGCGTTCCGCATCCCCGAGCTCCGTAAAAAAATACTCATTACCTTGGGTCTTGTTTTTGTCTGCCGTCTTATTGCGCAGATTCCTACCCCTGGTGTTGATTGGCGTACTCTTCAAGAAATCATTGCAAACTTCAAGGCGCAGTCTGGAGGCGGTGGAATACTCAACCTCTTTGATGTGTTCACCGGTGGTGCTCTTGGTCAGTGCGCAATTGGCTTCCTTTCGATTTGGCCTTACATTACGGCGCAGATCGTCATTCAGCTTCTCTCGTCCGTCATTCCTTCTCTTGAGAAGCTCAAGAAGGAAGGCGAGTCTGGAAGGCAGAAGCTTGCACAGATCACCCGTTGGTTGACGATCTTCCTCTGCATTGTCCAGTCTTGGGGTATCGCAACTGCGTTGAGCCACCCGTCCGCTCTTGGTCTTGATATCGGCAATGTTCAGATCGTCACCAATCCTGGTCTTGGCTTCCAGTTGATGACTGTCCTCGGTATGACGACCGCGTCGCTTTTCGTGATTTGGATTGCGGATCAGATTACGACATTCGGTATCGGCAATGGTGCATCGCTCATCATCATGATCAACATCACCTCGCGTCTTCCGCACGCGCTTATCAGCGCTTGGGAGCGTTACTTCGGTCTTGCTGGCGTTGAAGCGTCTGCTCCTCTCGCAGAAATGCCGATTCTCGTTGCGTTCTTCCTCGTAGTTGTGATGGGCACGGTTATGCTCACTCAGGGCGTCAGGAAGGTTACGATCAACTCCACAAGGCGCAGCGTTGCTGGCGGCGGTTCCTATGGAATGCGTCAGACATTCATGCCGCTTCGTGTGAACTACACGGGTGTTATGCCTATCATCTTTGCTCAGCCGCTTATTCAGCTTCCTTCCGCGCTTCTCGCCAAGTTCACGGAGTCTGGCACGCGTCTTCACGAGTTCGCTCAGCGCCTTGGCAATCCTGATACCACCTTACACCTCGTTGTGTACGCAGTTCTTATCATGTTCTTTGCGTTCTTCTGGGTTGCTACTCAGTTCAACGCCATCGATATTTCCGAGAACCTCAAGAAGGATGGCTCCTACATTCCTGGCATCCGTCCTGGTCGTGCAACGGCTGAATATCTCGACGATATGATGACCAAGATCACGCTCATCGGCGGCACGGGCCTTCTTATCGTTGCTCTTATCCCGATGATCCTCATGGGCTGGATGCACATTCCAGATGCGATCGCTTCCTTCTTCGGTGGCACATCGCTCCTCATTATCGTCGGTGTTGCGCTCGATACGCTACGCATCATGGAGTCGCATTTGCTCGTTCGCAAGTACGACGGCTTCCTCTCGCACGGCACGCTTCGTGGCCGCGGCGGCGTCTAAGAGCCGAGCCTAAATTAAGGTTGGCAAAACCTCCGTTTGCGCAGTGGCGCGGCGGAGGTTTTTCTTTTCTCGCATTTTAGTTTCGTTGACAATTTATTAACACGAGTGCGATACAATATTGCCGTTCCTAAGAATAGGAACAGAAATGGAGGAACTATGAAGAACGATTCGATTACATACGCTGGCATTTGTGCCTTTGTTGTTTCCGCTATTGTGGCGGCAACGATATGTGTGCGCTCCGCATCTGCAGACAATGTTACGCAGATGAATTCAGGCTCGCAGGTGGTGACGAATGACAACGGAACAGTTTCTCGTGTTTTCACGGAATCGACCGTAAAGACAAACGGAAATATGGTTACAGAGCATAGGCGCGAAACTCGTACGACGCTCGATGCAGACGGGAATCTTCTCGAAAGTTCTACAAGTGAATATGCACAGAGCTATACTCTCGGCGATGGTTCTGTCTCATCGCTTTCCAAATGTCTTGAAGGGAAGAAGTGTGGTGTTAAAAGCTGCGATGCCACTAACTGCGATTCGTTCCTTGGGCTTAAATTTGGAAGCGAATTTCAGTGCACTAACTTTGTTCGTGATGTAGAAGAGCCAACACTCTTGAGAGCGAGTTTCGTTCCTGAGAAGAAGCTCGCGGGATTCGACGATTATTTCGTGTATGTAACGCCTACAACGCATAAGGTTGTTAAGGTTTATGCTTGCGCGAAGAATGCGGTAGATGCATCTTCCTCTTGGAGGCGCAATTATCTCATTGAGGCTCTTGAGAAGCGTTATCGCACATGGGCAAGGCCGCGTAGCTGGTGCAGGCCAGTTTATACTTTCGATCTCGGTAGCGGTAGGTTTGTTACGGCGTCCCTTGAAGGATCGTCGAGCACTTATCAAACGATCGTTGTTGCATGGGACGAGAATATGATTGTTCAAGCCTCCGAAGAGGCTGAGGCAATCCGTAAGGCTGCCCTTAAAACAGCCGAAGAGAAGCGCAAGCTGCGCGTAGACGACGCAGCCGCGGCATTTTAAAGGTTACTTCGCGAGGATAGACGGCCCGAAAGGATATCTTCCGAAGTCAGGTCCGTAGACGGCTAATCCAGCTCCATCGGATTCAAGCCGGATGCGGACCGATCCTTTTTTGCAAAGCTTCTTAGGGATTTTAGCTTTAACGATGTAGCCGTAGCTTCCTGCTTCATGGAGGGTGTAGTCGTGCGGCTGTGAAGCCCACGAAAGAATGCCTCTGTGGTCTGCAGGGTCGTCAGCAAGATTTACAGTCTTTAACTTTACGCCGTTTGCGTATATCGTAACACTTCCCTTATGCTTGCAGTCTGAAGTTTGCGGGTAGCTGTTAGGGTTTTTAGATCTATCTGCCCAGCCGCCGCCAAGCATATAGTCGAGATCGTTGGAGGCGCCTTTGCCTGTTTTGTCTTTGCCATTAAGACGCTTGGTCGAAAGCTCTGCGATAAATACGCCGCCACTTGCGCAAGTAAACTCGTATTCAAAATATCCTTTTCCAAAGCCGTTGTATTTAAGGCCCGACAAGACATTTGTCGATCCTTGCGACCAAGATGCAACTTCAGGGCGTGCGTCAATTTCGTTTTGGCACCTAACTCTAAAGCAAGTGAAGTTTCGTGCAATGGGTTTGTTTCCGGCAAGAAGCGTAAAGTTAATTGTTCCTGCGGCAGGTTCTTCAGGCATCAAAACACCGATATCGGTGAGCTTTGCGTTATGCCATGGGCGGGCTGTGCCAATTCCTTCGATGATTCCGCCTTTCTTTTTCTTCTTTTCGCCGCGGTTGTTGTAATAATTTAGCTCGTAGGATAGCGAGAGGCGCTTGCCTGCGTATTTATCTGTGGTCAATGATATCCAGACAGGAATCGTGCGTGTTTGCCCAGGGGCACTAACGCGGCACATTTCAGTATCGAGAGGAATATATGCGTCTGCGTGGAGGCTAGATAAGGTCATTCCTGGGAAAAGCTCTTCGATGCCGGTGTATTTCGGTGAACGATCGAATCTTACATAGCCGTTCCATTCGTTTGTGACATCGTGATGCTCGGTGTAGAGCCAGCCAGCGCATTTCATATGTCGGCGGAATGCGTCAATCATAAGGTGGTAATCCCAAGTGAAATCGCAGTCGCCAGTAGAGCCTTTGTAGCCCCAGACATTTCCACATTCGGAGTTCATCATAGGCTCTTCGCCTTGCGTTCTTCCTCCGATATAGTTGTGCTTCGAGCCCTTGAATGTGTTTTTGCACTCTTCGCTAATAGTTCTTTCCCAATCGTAGCCAGGACGATAATAGTGCCAAGTGTTTACATCTGTTGCAACATGGTCGCGATTGCAAGGAGAGTTGTCTTCAACAAGGCGAGTTTGATCGAGAGCTTTCGCCTTGAGGAAAACTTGCTCAACTCTTTTCTGTGTTTCAGCGCTATATTCTCTCTTGCTGCCGTTGCTGCCGCCAGCGCCAAGCCCCATCTTAATTGTTCTGTTGTGGAAGAGGCCCCAAGTTTCATTGAAGAGCGTCCATTGATAAATGGAAGGGTGGTTGAAGTCGCGCTTTACCATTCCTTCAAAGCATTTCCAGTGCTCTCTAAACATGGCATCGGAAACATTTCCCCATGCGCACGGCACATCTGCTTGGATAAGAAGACCAAGCTTATCGGCCCAATAGAGCTTTCGCGGCACTTCGACTTTGATGTGGATTCTATTTCCGTTTAGGGCGAGACGCTTTGATATTTCCATATCCTTTTTCATTGCCTCGTCGCTTGGGAATGTGTACCAGCCCTCGGGGTGATAGCTCTGGTCGAGACAGAGCTGAAGATAAATTGGTTTTCCATTGAGCGCTATGTAATTCGCACCAGTTGCTTCATTTTTCTTAATGGAGATTTCTCTGAAACCGAAATATGTGCCAACAATATCGTCGTCGACTTTGACAGTGGCATCGTAGAGATGAGGACTATTTATATCCCAAAGACGAGGCTTTGCAATCTTTAAGAAGCATTTGCATTCCTTTTCGCCCTCAGGTATTGTAAACTCAACAGAAGCGCCTTTTATTTCAATGGATCCCTTAATATCTGATTTTGCAGCGGAGGGAAGCCTTACGATTGTGGCGACCGTTTTATTTGTAATATTTGGCATAAAAGCAACGGAATCGGCCCAAATATTGCCTCTCGCTTCGATATAGACAGTCTGCCAAATGCCGCGGGCATTGCCGTAGCCTTGCTTTCCATAGAGATAGTAGTTGTTTCTGGCCGTTTTGTCGCTTGGATCCCAAACATTTATTTCGAGAGATTGATTCTCTCCATATTTTACAAGGTCGGTAAGTTCAAATTCAAATGGGGTATATCCGCCGACATGCTTGCCAAGCTTTTTGCCTGCAAAGAATACCGTGGTGTCATGGTCGCTTGCGCCTATGACAAGAAAAACCCTTTTGCCTTTCCAGTCTTGAGGTACAGCAATATTTCTGCGGTACCAAGCGCTATCTCCTTCGTCCTTGACGCCAGAAAGAGGGCAACCCCAGCCGAATGGCACGAGAATTGTGTGCGAATAGTCTTTTTCTACGTCAAATTTAAAATCCCATTTCCCGTTGAGGTTAAGCCACTGCTGGCGGTGCCAATCTGGCCGTGGGTGTTCAGGAAGGGGAATTGATGTCGCAAATAAGGAGGCGCTCAGAAGGGAAGAAATTGTGGCTGCCAAGACTTTGTGAATGACGGTGCGTTTTTTCATATTGAGCCTTTTTTGACGAGTCAATCTGTATTTGTGTGGTATTATAGCATATATGCCTTAAACTTTGACGCATTCTTTCAAAATGTGATATACTACGAGGATATGAAAAACAGGAAATTTTTGTTATCAGCTGTTTGTGTTCTATTCGCACTTTGTGCGTTTGCTTCGGGCGGAGAAGGTGGGCCTTCGTATCCCAATTTTAATCTGCCTCGCGTTGAGGAAATGATGTTCCTCGTACTGCAAATTGGTGTGATAATTTTCGCAGCTCGCCTTGGTGGAGCAGTTGCTTCTGCCCTTAAAATGCCTTCAATTCTCGGTGAGTTGGCTGCAGGTATCATCATTGGCCCGTGGGCTCTTGGCGGTTTCGGTTTTGGCGATGGTCTTTTCCAGTATGGTCTATTCCACGGCGCGGCACTTCGCGAGATGAATGCTATTGGCGAAGGCACTAAGGCTATGTTCGGAACAATCGCTGGAGTTGTTCATGGCAAGCCTATTGCGTTCGATGCAGTAAGTCCTGCTCTTTATGGTATTGCCACTCTCGCTTCTATCATACTTTTGTTCCTTTCAGGCCTTGAAACAAACCTCAAGATGTTCCTTAAGTATTCCTTTGTTGGATCTATGGTCGGCATCGGAGGTGTTGTGTTCTCTTTTGTGCTTGGCGATCTTTGCGCTGTCTATCTTTTGCCGAAGTTCTTCGCGTCGTTCGAAGGTCTTTTGGCAATGCCTCTTTCGAAGGCGATGACACAGCCGGCACCTCTTTATATGGGTATTCTTTCGACCGCCACTTCCGTTGGCATTACGGCAAGAATCCTTTCTGAGAAGAAGAAACTCGATAGCGAAGAGGGCGTAACAATTATGGCGGGTGCCGTTATCGACGATGTCCTTGGCCTTATCGTTCTTGCTATCGGAAACGGCATTCTTGCCGCGAGCGTTGCCACATCCAACGCCAGCGCTGATGCAGTTGGAGCTGGCATGAATTGGGGTAATATCGCTGTTGTCGCGGCGAAGGCATTTGGTGTGTGGCTTGGAGCAACTCTTGTGGGCGTTCTTTTGGCTCGCTATATCGCCAAATTCCTCAAGAAGCTCTTCAGGCACCCTGTTGTTATCTCTACAATGGCGTTCGGCCTTGCGCTCATTCTTGCCGCGTTCTTTGAGTGCATGGGGCTTGCGATGATCATTGGCGCTTATGTCATGGGTCTTGCTCTTTCGCGTACGGATTTGAAGCATCTCATTCAGGAAATGCTCTCTCCTGTCTACACATTCCTCGTGCCTATCTTCTTCTGCGTGATGGGTATGATGGTCGATGTCACTGCTCTTTGCTCAAAGCCTGTGCTCATGTTTGGCGCAATCTATACTGTTCTAGCGATTGCGGCGAAAATCATTGGCTGTATGGTTCCTTCTTTGTTCTGCGGGTTTAATGTTCTCGGCGGTCTTAGAATTGGTGCAGGCATGGTGCCGCGTGGCGAGGTTGCTCTTATCATCGCAGGCCTTGGTCTTTCTGCTGGCTATCTCACGCAGGAGATGTTCGGTATCGGCATTTTGATGACTTTGGTCACCACGATGGTTTCTCCTCCTGTTCTCGTTGGGCTTTTTGTTCCAAAGGCAAAGGGTGTAAGGCATCCGCGCCAGAGTAACGCCGGTTCACGCGAGATTAAGTTTGAACTTTCGGGTAGCGATGTAGCAGATCTTATGCTTACAAAGCTCGTTGAGGAATTTCGCAATGAAGGCTTCTTTGCATCCTTGCTTTCAAAGTCCGATAATATTTGGGAAATTGCGATGGACGAAATTGAAATTTCCATCCGTCGCGAAAGGCGCATCATTTATGTTTCTTGCACGCCTGCAGAAGAGGCTATTTTGATGACTGCATGGATGGAAGTTGCAAGTAAGATGAACGATCTTGCTCGCGCAATTGCCAAGCCGATTCGCAGTGAAGATGTCGATAAGATTCTTCACGATCAGTCGAAAGATGTTCGTGCTGGTCGTTCTGGCGTTGGTCGCTATATGCAGGGCTTTGTGATGCTTCCCAAGTTTAAGGCTTCCTCTAAGGCTGAGGCTATCGAAAAGATGGTCGCAGAAGTTGCTGCCGCTTGTCCCAACCATGTTGCAGACGCAAAGTCGGCAACAGAGGCTGTTATGAGGCGCGAGTCTTCGATGCCCACGGGCTTGGATCGCGGTATTGCCGTTCCTCACGGCAGGTGCTCGTCTGTGACGGGCCTTGCAGGCGCTGTTGCGATTGTCGATAATTCCGATTCTCCCAGCGGATGCATCGCCGATTACGAGACTATCGACAATTCTCGCGTTGATATTATCGTTCTTACTCTTGCTAACGATAAGGAGCAAGCTCCCTATCTGCAGCTTATGAGCTTTGTCTCGAAGGCGCTCAGAGCGGACGATGGCTACAAGCGTCTTGCTCAGTGCACAACAGCCGATGAAATGCGTCGCTTCTTTCGCAGTGTAAAATAATGGAACTTATTGCTAGCTTTC
Organism: Kiritimatiellia bacterium; assembly: GCA_017629735.1. Taxonomy (GTDB): domain Bacteria; phylum Verrucomicrobiota; class Kiritimatiellia; order RFP12; family UBA1067; genus UBA1067. The sequence goes on along the minus strand of JAGBWQ010000114.1, from coordinate 2,041 downwards.
AGGTCGATCATACTCGTATCGTTCCGGGGATTTACGTCTCTCGCGTAGATTCTGCGGGAGCGGAGGTGATTACTACATTTGATGTTCGTATGAAGCGTCCAAATGTGGAGCCGGCCATTCATCCCAATGCGATTCATTCCATCGAGCATATTGTTGCCACTTACCTTCGCAACGATCCTCAATGGAAAGATCGCATCGTATATTGGGGGCCGATGGGGTGTTTAACAGGCAATTATCTCACTGTTAAGGGTGCGTGTACACTGCAGGAGATTTATCCTCTTATTCTCGCAGCGTTCCGCCATTGTCGTGATTATGAAGGCGAAGTTCCAGGAACTACTGCCGAGACATGCGGAAACTTCCGTCTTCACGATCTTGCGATGGCGAAATGGGAATCGGCAAGATATGTTGAAATACTCGAGTCTTCCCCTTGCTTTGAATATCCCTCAGTTGAAAGAACGGTAGTTCCCGGTTCTGGGGCATTGTTTCACGATTCTTGATTTTCAATGAGCGGGAACGATACAGTAGCGGCTGTGGCAACAGCACCAGGAAGGGCTGGAGTTGCAGTGGTAAGAGTATCGGGCCCAGATGCCTTTGTGGTAGCCTCGCGCGTTTGCGGCAATTTAAAAGTTCTTAAAGGCGACTCGTTTCCTTGCGTATCTCGCGCTGTTTTTCGCAATCCCATCTCTTCACAGCCTGTAGACGATGGAGTAGCTCTTTTTTTCAAAGCTCCCAATTCTTATACTGGCGAGAATGTTGTAGAGTTTCAGTGTCATGGTGGTTCAGTTGCGCCGCGTCGCGTCCTTGAAGCTGCGCTTGTAGCGGGGGCTCGTCTTGCTACGCGCGGAGAGTTTACTCAAAGAGCGCTTTTAAACGGCAAGATTGATTTCTCACAGGCTGAGGGCGTCTTGTCGATGATTGATGCTCTCACCGATAGAGCAGCTGATGCGGCACTTGATGCACTATCAGGCAAACAGGAGAAGGTGCGGCGCTCTCTTTATGAGGAAGCGGTGCGCATTTCCTCTACATTGGAGCACGCTCTTGATGTTTCGGAAGAGGAGTTGCCTGAAAATTTTGTTGCGTCAGTTCTCTCGTCGGTAGAAGCCTTGCGCACATCAATCCGCAATGCTGCAGCTTCGTCACGCGAAGGAAGGATTCTTAGAGAAGGAGCAAGAGTTGTCTTTTCTGGTGCGCCGAATGTCGGGAAAAGTTCGCTCTTTAATGCTTTGCTTGAAGAGAGTAGGGCGATAGTCTCTGATGTGCCAGGCACTACTCGCGATTCAATTGAGGAATGGTTGGAAATTGCAGGGTGGCCAGTTTGTCTCGTCGATACGGCTGGGCTTAGAGATACGCCTGATGCGATTGAAAGCGAGGGTGTTAAGCGCGCAAAGGCTTTGGCAGGGAAGGCAGACATTGTTCTTGATCTTAGCGAGTGTAAGAGTGGAGATTTGGAAGAAGTCTCTGTTGCGTCCGATGCATCTTATCCTCGCAGAATAAAAGTCTGGACTAAGTGCGACCTTGCAGACGGTAAGGAGATGCCACGCGAGAGGGGAATTAAAGTAAGTTCATCTACGAGGGAGGGAATTGAATCTCTTAAAGAAGAAATCGCCTCTGTGCTTGGTGAGATTGCAGAAAGCTGTCATGGCTCTATCGCAGATGCAGGAGCCGATCGACTCCAAGAGCTTGAAAATCTTTTGAATGAGGCTCTCTCTTCTTCTGATATTGTCCTTCTTGCTAATTCTGTAAGGGCTGTTGCTGAGCGTTTGTCATCAATTGTAGGGGCGCAGTATTCGGACGATCTTTTTGAATCGCTCTTTTCGCGCTTTTGTGTTGGAAAATAATTTTCATTTACAGTGGGGTCTGACCCTTCTGAAAATGATCTTACTAAAGATTATAACTAAATAGCCGTTTTTAGACCCTTTTCTTTGGTATAATATAAATCAATGTCTGAAAATTCCAATTGGTTCGTTAAAACTGCAAATGGCGTTGTTTACGGGCCCGCTGAGATCTCGTCCCTGGTCAAATGGGCGCAAGAAGGTCGAGT
>JAGBWQ010000113.1 GCA_017629735.1 Kiritimatiellia bacterium | reverse complement strand
ATACCCACCTTCCGCAAGTGCGCGTTCAGCGGCGCTATTATCGCCAAACCTAAACACGAGAACTGCTTTTTCGCCCTTATGGAAGGAAAAGGCGTAGGAATAATTAATATCCACTCCAGCCTTGTCGAGGCACTGGAGCACAGATGCCATTCCGCCTGGACGATCTGGCACGCACACGGCAACAACTTCTGAAACCGTAACTGCATGGCCATTCTTTTCGAGCACTTCTTTGGCTCGCTCGTGATCATCGACAATCAATCTCACAATACCAAAATCGCTAGTGTCGGCAAGCGACAATGTAGCGATGTTAATATCGGACTGTGAGAGCGCACGGCATATCTGGCTGAGCTGCCCCGGACGGTTAGGCATAAAAATAGAAATCTGTCTGATTTGCATATTGAATATTATACCATATCCAGTGCCCTCGCGGCACCAACTAAAGCGCGAGAATTAATTGCGCGCTTAAGATCAATGCGTGATTTTTACGGGGCCGAGAAGGCCGGAAGGAATCAGCTTAGAATCCTTCTTGAAATAATTCCAATCCGTAAAGCACTTGCGCCCCTTAGAAGGACGAGACTTTAATGAACCATCAAACCACTTGGGGAAACGACGAAGATACTCTCCCCCTGGATATGGCGCCTCAACAAATTCACAATCACTCTCGTGTTGCTCATCTCCAATAAGCGAGTTCGCCCAAACATTCGTAAACTCTATCTCAAGGACATTATCGCCCTTCTTTACATCGCCAGCCTTAAGCGATATTTCATAAGGCTGACACCAAAGAGTGCCAAGATGGCGACCATTAAGCGTGACCGCCGCAATCTGCCCATTACAATCGCCAAGCGACAAATACAAAGCCGTCTTCCCAGAATACTTAAAGCCTGTACGATAACGCGCAGTTCCGCTGAAATATTTTATATCGCAATCTTCTGAAGAAGTCCAATCGTAAAGGCGATCCATCACCACTCTCTTCTTGCCAAAGACAACTTCCCATGAAGAAGAAACAAGATACTCATCTCCACTTGCTACCCTTGTAGATAAACTCGCCGTCGCCCCTTCTGCACTCTTACGCAACACAACAAAGCCCGAACCGCGCGGCGCAAGATTAAGACATACCGCACCAGAGCGAACAGGAAGAATCTCAACATTTCCGCGAACAGGATCAAACCACTCGGCAAGCTTGCCGCGCAAAGATATCTTAAGAGAAGAAGCAACTGCCTTATCAGAATGATTTACAACAAAAATAACACGCTTATCGTCCGAAGCGCGGCATAACGCACTCAACGCCGCATCATTAGGGCTAGAATCTACAAAACACACCTTCTCATCTGATGGCTCGCCCCATTGTAACAACGCCTGCGAACGATTGAGATATTCAAAGAACCCCTTTCCGCTCTCCGCCCATGTCTGATTGCGACCAAAATGCGTTCCCCAGCGCCCCATGGTCTTGCCTGGCTTTACATCATCACCCCATGGCTGAAGTGGACACGTATGAAGAATCATGCGATTGATTCCACGGCTAAAATGAAGATCGGCTGCCGACTTAAGAAGGAGCGGCGTTTCCGTCCACATACAAAGCGGCGGGCCTGAAGTAAACGCCTCCGCCTCAATCACATTATGTCTTTTGCCAGAAGGCCCAACCCAGTTATCCCAACCAAGCGGCTCTGGTACAGATGAAGGAACTTTAGGATCAAACCAAAATTCAGTCATAAGCCGATCTACATGCCGAGCACATTCTTGACTATCAAATGGCCCTTCATACGGCTCACAAGCAAACTCTAGCCCCACAGAAGAAAGCTTCTCGCGCATTATCTTAAAAAGAACATCACGGAAAAGATCCTTTCGCGTGCGCTCATAATCAGCACGGAATTTCTTCTCCCCCTTCTCATCAGCCACAGAGCATTTAAACCCACCTAAAATTGGAAGATAAGGTAATGGATCATAGCCACGACGAATTTTAAATTCTTCACGGAAGTTCTCCGACCAAGTAGGCCGCCCTGCCTCGTAGCTGTCGAGCAAAACGAATTTAAATGTCTTACCAATATGGCGACCGAGATACTTCTTCATCTCGCCTATTACATGATCAAGATGAAACTCAACTGCGCGCGGATTCATCTTATCGCATTCAAGCCCAAAAACATCCCATTGGTTCGGCTGTGTAAACGCACCCATGGGAATATGCTGAACTCTCACGCCATCTACTACTGCAATCTCTTTTATGTCAGTATGTCGCGCCGCAATCTGAGGAATCTCAAACTTTCCATTGTCTACATTCTCGACTGGGAAGAGTGCGACAGCTCGCAAAGATATCTGCTCCGAAGCATTCGTCACATTAAAAACAAGCTGGCGCATCGCAAGGTCTGATGTTATCCAAGGCCCACCAGTCGAGGTATATCCCGGACAATTATGAAGACCTACTTCTATGCCGCGCTTTTCCGCCTCATCACAAGCGAAACGAACAAACTCCCACCACTTCTCACTAAAACCAATTATCCTGCCTCCCGGCGGATCTTTTATTTCAGCCGCCCACGGCACACATATATCGGCAATCGCAAAAATCGTAACTGAGCCGATACCAGAGCGCTTAAACCAATCGAGATCTTTTACAATGCCTTCTTTGGAAATGCTCGACCCCATCCAATGCCACCACGCGCCAGTCATAGCGCTTCGAGGCGGATTGCGAAACACCTCTTCAGGATCAGGAGATGAAACTGTCGCAACCGCCGCAAGAAACGCCGCGCAAATTGTTAGCATTAGGGATTCCTCCTCCACTCATCAAGCCCGTCGGCTATGGCCACGGAAAGAAGCTCTTGCCTCTGCCTGTTCCACGAATCAAGCTCACCTTCGGGAACTGTAATAAAATCAATCTCAATCAAACAGCTTGGTATTTCAGGATTGCGCGTGACTGCATAATTAGCATGCAAGACACCATTGTTTTTGACTTTCTCCGCAAGCGCCGCGGCCATCTTCGCATTCACGCGCGCGGCAACACTCTTGCCAATATCATTCCAAGCATAAACACAGTGATAGCGAAATTCCCGCGGATCTTTATCGAATGGTGGCGCATTGTGATGAATCGAAACAAATACATCGGCATTTTCTCGATGAGCAACCTTTGGTCTATCGAAGAGCGAGATCGCAACATCATTTGTGCGCGTAAGAACAACTCTCCAGCCACGCTTTTCAAGCTCCTTTGCAACAATTTTTGAAAGCCGCAAATTAGCATCTTTTTCAGGAAGCGAATGAGGCGAGACAGCCCCCATGTCTGAAGGTCCGCCATGACCCGGGTCAATCACTGCGACAGGCATTACTGACTTTGAATTTACAGGGTGCTGCTTTGGCTCATCGCCGGCAAAGTCGAGCTTATTATATTTCTTTACAGCCGATGCGATGCTAGAGGAAACAGAAGGCTTGGGCGCAACATAAAGAACACGCTTAACCTCTTGTGTCGAGGGAAATGAACGACCGACACTTGTTACAGAAACGCTGTTTGAGCCAACGGTCAAATCTGCCATTGCTACCCACCCGCCAAGTGAATGAACTGTTGCAGGGCGCCCCTGAACCATCACATTCGTTATTCCCGGAGGAACAGAACCTATTAAATAACATCTTTCCACGAAAGGGAGCTTTGCTCCCTCGCGTGGAAATGCAACCGTCAATGCGGCTATGAGAAGAGATATCGTCACTCGGCGGAGAAGCGATATTCCGTACGGCTCTTGTAAGTCTCCCCAGGCCTAAGGACAGTCGAGGGGAACTCTGGGTGATTCGGAGCATCGGGATGATGCTGCGTCTCAAGTGCCACACCTGCAAACTGAACGAGCTTGGAGAGAGCGCGCTTGCCAGGCATGGTGCCGTCCATATTCTGTGCACCATACATCTGCATGCAAGGCTCGGTCGTCCAAATTTCGAGCTTTCTGCCAGAAGCAGGATCTTTCATGATTGCGGCCTTCTTCAACTCGCCCACTTTGCCGCGGAGGACAAAGTTATGGTCGTACCAATTATCCATCGGCTTGAGATGAGCGTTCTTCGCCATCCAATCAGCCATGGAGCCAATGGCGCGCATTTCGGTGAAGTCAAAGCCTGTTCCCTTAACAGGCACATCGCGCACAGGGATAAGGCCGTCGTCGACATCGGTGTAGCTGTCGGCAAAAATCTGAAGCTGCTGTCCAAGAACATTTCCGCTCGACTCGCCAGCAAGATTCCAGTAGGAGTGATGCGTGAGATTGAGCACCGTGGGCTTATCTGTTGTAGCTTCGTATTCAACCGACCAGACATTGTCGGGTGTGACGCGATAGCGCACCTTGCAGACAACCGTCCCCGGGAAGCCCATGTCGCCATCTTTTGAAACATGCACAAGCTCAAGCCCGCGCACCGGACCCTCATGAAGAGGCTTTACAGCCCAAATCTTGGAATCCCAGCCGTATGTTCCACCGTGAATCGCATTGTGACGCGGAGGCTTGTCTTCATTGACGGGAATCGAGTATTCTTTGCCGTCGATCTTAAACTTGCCGTCCTTGATGCGGTTTCCAAAGCGCCCAATGAGAGTGCCCATTGAAAAACCGTTCTTCACATATTCCTCGGCTGTGTTCCAACCAAGCGTGACATCTTCCAAGTTGCCGTGCCTATCTGGAACGTAGCAACGCACCACTCTGCCGCCGAAATCGGTGACATCAAGGATAAGGCCGCCAAGACCTCTTATGCGATAGAGCTTCGCCATTTTTCCTTCAGCTGTCTTGCCGAAAGGACGCGCCCTAAGAGGAGCGCGAAAACCTGCCGCGCCGGGGCGTGCAAAATTTCTTCTTGCAGATGCATGAGGACCTTGGCGACCAGATGCACGAGGGCCTACCGCCTGAGGCTTGGGCGCATCGGCCGAAGCAACTTTAGTCTCGCCATGGGAGAGCAGAGGCGAAACCATCGCCACTGAAAGACATACTGCCATGATTGTTTTCATATCATCTCCTTGTTTGGCGTATTAAATTCTTTTTAGCTAACAGCAAGCATCGCCTCTATCGCACGCGCCGCCTTCTTGGAAATTTCTTCTGGCACTTCCACCTCGTAACGCATATCGCGCAACGCCTCGTAGAGAGAAGTGAGAGTGTTCTTCTTCATGTCGGGGCATAAGATAGGCTCGGCAAGCGTATGGAACTTCTTCCCAGGATTCTCCTTTTGGAGACGATAAAGAATGCCATTTTCCGTTGCAATTATCATTTCCTGCGCGGCACTTTCGCGAGCATAGGCACACATGCCACCTGTGGAAAGCGCAGCATCTGCCGCCTCGCGCACTGCAAGAGGACACTCTGGGTGAACGAGGACAGGTGCGCCCGGGTGGGCGGCACGCGCTGCCTTAACAGACTCAGCCTTTATCGCCTCATGCGTCGGGCAAAAGCCCGGCCAAAGAATATACTCACGAGCAAGACGCGCGGAAATATGCCCACCGAGATTGCGATCGGGAACAAATATAATGCGCTCATCTGGAGAGAATGTCGACATCACTTTCTCTGCATTGCCACTCGTAACGCAAATATCGCACTCGGCCTTTACCTCTGCAGTCGAGTTAACATAGCAGACTGCTTTCGCGCCAGGATTTGCCGCCTTAAGCTCGCGCAACTGCTGGGCATTTATCATATCTGCCATTGGGCAGCCAGCAGTGACATCAGGTATAATAACCTTACGCGATGGATTGAGAATTTTTGCAGTCTCTGCCATAAACAGAACTCCGCAAAAAACAATTACATCTGCCTCTACCTGAGTAGCACGGCGAGCAAGCTCAAGGGAGTCTCCAGTAAAATCAGCAACTTCCTGAACTTCCGCAGGGCAGTAATTATGAGCAAGAATTACCGCTTTTCTCTCTAGTTTAAGACGCTCTATTTCAGCCGCTATATCCATAGTGCGTATTATACCACAATGTGGTAAATATAAGATTAGTGGTAACCAAAAGGCGAGAAATCGACAACACCTGGAGTAATTCCAGCAGGCGCACCAAGAATCACGAGGCGGCATGCCGTGCAGAACACAGGCTCGATCTCACGATAGTCGACGAGCAAGTCGCGCTTATTGGCAGACTCATCGCAAACAGTCTTCCACGACCCGTCAGTACGAAGAACTTCGACGCGATAGAGAAACGGCCCTGGCTTTACCTGACGCTCGACATCAAGGCCAACATCGCGCCAAATGATACGGAATGAGCGCATGATCATGACGCCGTCGAAATCGACCCTCAACGAAGAAGGAACTGACGGAGCCTTCCAATATGTCTTGAAGCGCATATCTGTCGCCTCCTCACAGCCAAGCTGCGTTCTGGAGACGAGCCTCCTCCAACCAACGGGACCAGTTCCTTTAGTCGGCAAGAACTGAGGCACTTCCGAAGCCGTTGCAACGGCGATCGTACCGTCTTTATCAAACTTGATGCGATCCATACCGAGGCGGCGCTCGAACCAATGGACAGAGTTGGCATTGATAGTATAAAAGACCCACCAGCCATCATCTGGCCCTTTAACGATAGAGCCGTGCGATGTGCCAGTTATAAAGCCTTTGGTTTTGCGGAAGAAAGGATTGTTCTTCGGCTTTACGAAAGGACCCATGGGACTTGAAGAGATAGCCTGCCCCATTGCATATTCTTTGTTCTCCGTTCCTGCCGCGGCGTAGGTAAGAATATATTTTCCATTATTCTTCACCATCCACGCGCCTTCAAGATAGCCCATGCGAGGACGCTTGCCCTTGGCGATTTCCCACGGCTGCGTCTCTGGCTCGAAAGGAATAAGGCGCTTGGCCTCGCCAATTGTCTTGAGAGGATTTTTAGCATCAAGCTCTATGCCCCAAATCCCATTCGTCGGCGTGCAGCCCCAATAGAAATAAAGCCTTCCATCATCGTCGGAGAAAAAGTCTGCGTCCCAAAGAGCAGGAGGGCTGGGCAATTTAAGCGTACCCAATTCAACGAAGGGCCCTTCCGGCGAATCGCCCTGAAAGAGACGAGCCTTGCCGCCGATGAGTAGAAACTTGCCCCTGTGCTTACGAATGGCCGGCGCGTAACTTATTTTATCTTCTTCGCCCGAAGCACCGCTAAGATTAAGAGGAATGTGCGTCCATGTCGCGCCCATATCCGTGGACTTGTAGCACATATCCACCGAAGGATAAATGTACCACGCGCCATTTTCGAATATCACAGAAGGATCGGCCAACTCGCGGAACTGAACGACCTTTTTGCCAGGCGTCTTCCAAGTCTCTATCTCTCGTGTAGGCGTGTCTCCATTCTTTAGCCCGCGGCAGTACATCCCGATGGGATAATTCTCAATCACAATGGGATTGCAGAAAGTCTGCTGCGAGGCAAAAAGCGGCAATACTGCCAGACACGAAGAGGCAAGAAAGCACAAACTTCTCATGTTCCCCCCTTTAGTTGAACAAGAACTCGACTACATCTCCGTCTTTCATTTCGTACTCCTTGCCTTCCGGCCGGAGAACGCCATGCTCGCGCGCACCAGACTCGCCACCGTATTTGATGTAATCATCAAACGAAACGACCTGAGCACGAATAAAGCCCTTTTCAAAATCTGTATGAATGACGCCTGCGCACTTGGGAGCCTTCCACCCGCGGCGGAATGTCCACGCACGCACTTCCTTCGGCCCTGCCGTCAGATAGCTTGCCAAGCCGAGCGTATGATAAGCGAGATTAATCGTGCGATCAAGTGAGCTTTCCGAAAGCCCGTAGCTCTGCAAGAACTCCTTCGCTTCATCGTCGGTAAGGCCTGCGAGATCTGCTTCCATCTGTGCGCAAATAACAACAAGCGGCGCACCGTGGGAGCGAGCATATTCGGCGAGAGCTTCAACATGGTGATTGCCTTCGCCGGTTACGCCATCGTCCGACACATTAGCGCAGAAAATAACAGGCTTGTCTGTAAGGAAATTCAAATCCTTCAAGACGGGCAAGATTGCATCGCCCTCCTTGCGAGGGAATGTTCTTACGCTACCACCTTCTTCAAGATGCTTCAATAGGGCTGCACACGCCTCCGCTTCGGGGCGCATCTGCACTTTTGCCTTGGCCTCTTTGCTGACGCGATCGTAGCGGCGCTGAAGCTGCTCCATATCGGCAAGAGCGAGCTCCGTCTCGATAACTTGAGCATCACCCACAGGATCAATCGGAGCAGACTTGTTTCCGCCCTCCTGAACATGAATGATATCCTCATTTTCAAAGCACCTAACTACATGCAAAATCGCATCGCACTCGCGGATATTGGCGAGAAACTTGTTCCCAAGACCTTCGCCCTTCGACGCACCCTTGACGAGACCTGCAATATCAGTGAACTCGACAGTCGCACGAATAATCTGCTCAGGCTTGGCAATTTCGGCGAGAGCCTCCAAGCGCGAATCGGCCACTTCGACAATAGCGGAATTGGGCTCGATTGTGCAGAATGGATAATTCTCGGCTGCCGCCTGCTGTTTTTTTGTCAGGGCATTGAAAAGAGTCGATTTGCCGACATTCGGCAAACCGACGATACCGACGGAAAGTCCCATTTGTCGCTTCCTTTTGAAAGAAACGCCCGGACACATTTATCCGGGCGCATCGGTCTAAACAAGGATTGCGGCTCAGCCCTCGGGCTTGGTCTTCTTGAGACCAAGGCCACGGGAACCTTCTTTCCACTCCCCACGCTTCTGGAGGAGATCGACCCTCTCGAAACGCTTAAGAACATTGCGCTTCGCGGTTATCTTGCCGGAACCTTTAAGAGATGCATGCTGGCTCATTTTCTTCTTTTCCTTTCAACAGGCGCGTAGTATATCATTTCTCGGCCGGATTTTCAACCGCCATATCGTCCTTCTGAGGGACGAACTGCTTGAAATCGTCGGCGAGCGCCTCAATCTTCGCCTTACCGATTTCGTCCAGAACGAATTTCTGCACAAAAGAACGCTCTGCTTCCTTTTTCAAGCTGTTTACAACATCCTCGAGTTTCGGGACGGGCCTTGCGCCCTCGACCTTGACGAGAATGTGGCTGGCCTGAACCTTCTCAGGGGAAGCGGGCTTGTCGCCCTCAGCCTTGACCTCAGGAGTCTTAGAGGTGACGAGAAGGAGATGATAGCCGAACTGAGTCTTGATAGGCTCGGAGAGCTTGCCGACGGGCAAAGTGAACGCAGCCTTGTCGAACTCAGGAACCATTGCACCGCGCGTGAACGGACCAAGATCGCCACCCTTTGCGGAAGACGGGCACTCGGAGTTCTCCTTGGCAGCATCAGCAAACTTAGCTGCGAGCTCCGCGGCGGGAACCTTGTCGAGAGAAGCCTTGATGTCCTTAATCTTCTTAAGAGCATCGGCATCTGCCGTAGCAACCTTAGCATTGTTGGAAGTAATGGTCGAGATGATCTCTTCTGCCTTGGCCTTGTAATCAACAGCAGGAGCCTTGGTCTGAGCATCCTTGATCATCTTGTCAATGAGGATGCCGTTCTCAAACTCGGAGCGAGCCCTATCCTCACCGAAGGGATAGCTCTTAAAATATTCAGCGACAGTCTTGGGAGCGCCAGGCTGACGAGCGAGAGCCTTGAGAAGCTCTGCTTCCTTCTCCTTGCGATCATCGTCCGTAACGACAAAGCCTTCTGCCTTGGCCTTCTCAAGAAGAACCTTCTGAGCGATGAAGCCCTGAACGATCTGCTGACGGATCATCTGGCGAGCATACTCGAGCTGATTGGACGGAATGGAATCGCCCTGAGCTTTAATTACCGCGGCAATATCGCCTTCGACGGCAGAGCGCTTGAGCTCAAAGCCATTAACCTTCAATACAACGCCGTCTTCCATCACAGTTTCCTCCGTTTTCTTGCCACATCCGGCAACCATAGCACCAGCGAGAACCGCCGCGCCGATAAATTTCATATTCATTTAGCACTCCGTCTTTTCTGGATTGTTTTGGCGATTATCGAAAGAACCGATCTCCTCGCTTCCGTCGACACATCGACATGGAATGCATAGAATACACCAATTACCCTTGCCGCGTCAAGTAGGACTTCTAAATTTTTCTCGGAAAGAGGACTTTTAAGACACCTTGCTGTTTCTGCTGAAACGGGCATTTTTCGTTCGCCACGAAGCTCAAACGACCCTCCTTCTGGAGAGATTCCGGACCAAAGACCCATCAGCTTAAGAATATCGAGTTCGAAATCAAGAAGCTTTGCTATCGGGTGCGCATCTGATGAAGCAAGATTGTCGAGAGATAAGGAAAGGCAATCTAACCACTGCTCGCAATCTGGCCCTTGCGGAGAAAGGTTCTCACAAAGCGACCTAAAGTATGAAGAAAGAACTAAAGAGCGCACATCTCCACGAAGATATTCGCGCATCTCCACTGGCGCACACTCCCGGAGTGCATGCATATCACCTTTAGCGCGCGCGTAATAAAGGATTTCGCAAGTGTAATTTAAATCGTACTGACCTAAAAATGCACTCTTTGGGCGCTGCGCCCCTTTGACGATAGTTGTAACCTTGCCAACAGGCGTAAGCCACGAGACAATGTGACTCGTCTTTGACCAAGGGCGCACCGACAGGCAAAGTGCTTGAGTTTTAATCGTCTCGCCCGCCACTTCGCAACGGCCTTGTCAGTGTTCTTTGATTGTGCCTTTTAAGACGGCAATAAACGCAGACTGCGGCACATTGACATGGCCGAACTCCTTCATTCTCGCCTTGCCGCGCTTCTGCTTTTCAAGAACCTTCATCTTACGCGTAACATCGCCGCCATAGAGCTTGGCGAGAACGTCTTTGCGGAATGGACGAATATCCTCGCGTGCAATGATCTCACGCCCGATCGCCGCCTGCACGGGAATCTTGAACTGGTGCGGAGGGATCGTCTCGGCCAAAGCCTTGCACATCTACATTCCGCGCGTTCTTGCCTTGTCACGATGAACCATGGTAGCAAAAGCATCGACCGTCTCGGAATTGAGAAGAATATCCATCTTCACGATGTCGGAGACTTGGTAGCCAGCAGGCTCGTAGTCCATCGAAGCATAGCCGTGCGAAACTGATTTCAAAGTATCGTGGAAGTCGATCAGAATCTCATTGAGAGGCAACATGCAGTGAAGCATGACACGCTTGGCATCGATCGTCTCCGTGCCCTCAACAAGACCGCGCCTATCCATAACGATGCGCATGATATCGCCAATCGATTCCGAAGGCGTGATGATACGAGCCTTCAAAATCGGCTCAGAAATCGTCTCAAGCGCAGAAGGATCGGGCATCTGCAAAGGATTATCAAGATCCTTCTCTGTGCCGTCGCGCATTTTGAGCTTGTAGATTACGCCGGGAGCGGTTGAAATGATATCGAGATTAAATTCGCGGCGCAACCTTTCCTGAACGATCTCCATGTGAAGAAGACCCAAGAAGCCGCACCTAAAACCAAACCCAAGCGCCAAAGAGCTTTCGTGATGGAATGTAAATGCCGCATCATTGAGATGAAGCTTTTCAAGCCCTTGCGCGACTTTTGGGAACTCGTCTGTCGACATTGGATAAATGCCGCAGAAAACCGTCGGGTGGATATCGTGGAAGCCAGGCAGCGGCTCAGACGCGCCAAGCTTCACAGTAGTTACGGTATCTCCAATCTTAATCTCGCTCGGGTCTTTAACCGTTCCTACGATATAGCCCACCTGCCCTGCTTCAAGGCGATCGACAGGCTTTTTGTTGGGAGAGAAAATTCCGACTTCATGCACAGTGGTCGTCACGCGCGAGCCCATAAACGAGACGCCTTGCCCAGCCTTAAGAGAGCCGTCGACTACGCGCACATATGTGATAACACCACGGAACTCATCGAACACGGAATCGAAAACAAGCGCTCTAAGCGGCGCATCAACGCCAGCCGTCTCTGGCGGCGGAATGCGATTTACGATAGCCTCAAGCACCTCTTCGCACCCCATGCCAGTCTTGGCAGAAACGAGCAGAGGCTCGTCCATAGGAATGGTGAGAATATCTTCAATCTCGCGAGAAACTTCCTTAACATCCGCGCCAGGGAGATCAACCTTATTCAGAACAGGGACGATTTCGAGCTTGGCATCTTGCGCAAAATAAGTATTGGCAACTGTCTGAGCCTCAACGCCTTGCGCCGCATCCACGACCAAAAGCGCACCTTCGCAAGCGCCCATCGAACGCGAAACTTCGTACGCAAAGTCGACATGGCCGGGAGTGTCGAGAAGATTGAAAAGATACTGCTTGCCATCCTTTGCCTGATACGACATGGAGACGGGGTGCGACTTAATCGTAATGCCGCGCTCACGCTCAAGATCCATCGCATCAAGAGTCTGCTCTTTAAGCTCTCTTTGACTTATCGCCTTGGTAAGCTCGAGTATGCGATCGGAGAGCGTCGTCTTGCCGTGGTCGACATGAGCGATGATGCAGAAATTACGAATATTTTCGAGCTTCATTTGCTTCACCCTCTCTGTCGAAGAATCTCATAAAGGGCAATTGCTGTTGCAACACCTGCATTGAGAGACTCGAACCCACCAGGCATAGGAAGCTCCGCGACAAAATCGCAAGTGCTGCGGACAAGGCGCGAAAGTCCTTCGCCCTCGGCACCAACCACAAGACCAGCCCTACCCTTAAAATCGATATCTGTGTATGTCTTGGCATCATCGCCAAAATCAAGGCCTGTGAACCAGACACCAGCTTCCTTAAGATCTTCCATCGCGCGCACGATATTAACAACATGCGCTACGCGTATATGCTCGGAGCCGCCAGCACTCGCGCGCACCGCAGCCGGCGTAATTCCGCAAGCGCGATCTTCAGGAATAATAACGCCTGCCACACCTGCCGCACATGCAGTACGAAGGATTGAACCTACATTCTGCGGATCTTCAAGATGATCGAGAACAACTACGATTGCGTTCTCATCTTCCTCGACAGCGCGGAGGATTTCGTCGAAACCAACATAGGGGTATCCTGCCGCCTTTATCGCCACACCCTGATGATGCCCAAAACGCACAAGCTTATCGAGGCGATCACGCTCCATTGTCCTTACGACAATTCTGCGAGCATGAGCTTCTTCGCGAATACGCGCAATCTGTTCGTCTTCACCCTTTGCATAGGCAGGCAGCACAATCTCAGTCGCCGTGCGACGGCCTGCCGCAAGAACTTCCTCAACGGGATTGCGCCCATAAATCCACTCGCCACCCGAAACCATTTCGCGCGGCCCCATGCGATGCTTTCTGTTTTCGTGTTCCATTCTAATTACGAGTCGCTTTTGCCATCGTCCTCAGCTTTTGCTGCGGAGGCGGACGAACCAGGCGATTTGCGCACACGCCCTTTGAGGAAGATTCTCAACGGAGCGCCTTCAAGACCGAACCGCGCACGGAGATTCTTCTCTATGTATGAAAGATACGCAGGCGTGACAAGCTTGGGATCGTTGACAAAAAGCCTTATCGTCTGCGGATTCGTGGAGACTTGTAGACCGTAGAAAATCTTAAGACGCCGCCCGCGCACGGTAGGAGCCAAAGTCCTCTTCGCGGCAGTTTCGATGACTCTATTGAGCATTCCTGTCGGAAGCCTTTCGGAAGCACTCGCCGCCGCGCGATCGATCGCCTCGACTGTGCGACGAATATTGTAGCCCGACTTGTTCGAGCAAAATACAATCGGTGCGAACGCAAGGAAAGGCATCATCTTACGCACTGCATCTGCAGCCTTCTTCTCGTCGGTAATTCCCTCCGCAGAGGCAAGATCCCACTTGTTCATCATCAAGACGCAAGCTTTTTTAGCCTCAAGAATCTTGCCAGCAATGCGCTTGTCTTGGAATGTAGGCCCTGCCGTTGGATCGAGAAGAAGAATAACGACGTCTGCCTCTTCAATCGCCTGCTCCGAACGGAAAAGAGAGAAGTTGTCGATACTCGTGCGCGACATCTTGGTGTGAGGCTTCATGCCTGCCGTATCGACGAGCATGTAATGGCGAGCCTCAGGACCGGAACCAATTGTGAAAGGCACTTCTACTGCATCGCGCGTTGTGCCGGCGATATCAGAGACGATTACGCGCGGCGCATTGAGAAGACGATTGATGTAGGATGATTTGCCAACATTGGGCCTACCTACGATAGCAACACGCAAAGGACGCGCGGCAGATTCATCTTCTTGCGCAGGCGGAAGGCGACCAGAAATGGCTTCGACAAGAGCGTCGATGCCTCTTCCATGCTCGGCAGATATGGCGAAAACTGGAAGTCCAAGCCTTTCAAACTCTGCCGCGCGCCAATCATCATCGGGAGTATCACACTTGTTCGCGGCGATTACGCAATTGACTCCAGACTTGCGAACTCGCTGAATAACTTCAAGATCGAGAGGCGCAGCCCCTTCTCTTGCGTCGACTACGATTACGCAAACTGCGGAATCTTCGACAGCCAATTCTGCCTGCGAACGAGTTTCCGAATCGAGAGGATCGTGCGTTACTCTCTTATCAAAAGCAATTCCGCCGGTATCAACGAGCATCACCCTGCGCCCAGCGAGATCGATCTCGCGCGTTACGCGGTCGCGCGTTACACCAGGCTGATCGAACACAATCGCAACACGCTTTTTTGCAAGCCTGTTGAAAAGTGCGCTTTTGCCCGTATTCGGACGCCCGACTAGCGATACAACATTCACCGACAGAATCCTTCCGTCACTTCATCCTTCCGGTATATTCACCGGCGGCGCGATTATTAACAACAGCCTTGAAGAACGCTTTCTCGGCCTCTGCCGACGCCGCCCACCACGGACGCGGCATGCCGCAAAGCTGAACAACATGAAGCTTAAGCTGCTTCGTTTTCCAGTTCACCTGGCAGTTCGTACCCCACGCTCCACCATGGCCAAACCAACCATCTTCAGATGTGCCAAGGCCAAGAGAATATCCACCCATTCCAGCAGGACGCGTAGACTTAGCAAGAATGCTCTTAACCGTCTCTTCCTTAAGGATGCGAACTCCGTTGTCACCGACGCCAAGGTTCATGAGCATCTTGTAGAACTTAAGCTGATCACGCGTTGTCGTCCAAAGACCTGCGCCAGCAGATGCGAATACGCGGTCGTCGCCGTAGGGGCGCGCCATCGCGGGATTGCACTCTCTCCAACGAGCAGGCGCATTCGTCTGGCAATCGTAAAGCTCAATCTTATTCTTGAGCCATTCAGCGCTCGGCACAAAGCCGGACGACGTCATCCCGAGAGGATCGAGCACCTCTTTCTTGAGGTAATCTTCCCAGCGCATGCCAGTGACAACTTCGATAATTGCAGCGCCAATATCGATGCCGACATTGGAATACTGCGTCCTGGTGCCAGGCTCAAAAAGAATAGGCGTGGCCGCAGCCATTGCCGCGACGCTCCTCAATGGCATACGACGCGACCAACCACCCATCTGAGTGTAGTTGGGAAGCTCGAACCAAAAACCACCCGTGTGATTCATGCACATACGAATGGTGAGTGTATTCTTTGCCTTCGTGAGACGACGCACATCAGTGGTCGAGCCATCGGTAATCCAGAGAGTTGAAAACTCGGGCAAATACTTCGAGACTGGATCGTCGAGAGAGATCTTGCCGTCTTCAACAAGCTTTGCGATAGTCACGCCGCAGAAGCCCTTTGTCTGGGAGCACTGCATGAAGTGATCGTCCATCGTGATGGGCCTTTTGGCTGCAACATCAGCATATCCGATGCAGCAAATCTCTTCCTGCCCCTTGTCGTGAAGAACAACAACAGAACCTGGAAGCTCGCCTGATTTAACGAACGGCTCAAGAGCCTTCTTCATGAAGGAAGTGCCGGAATTTCCAACTTCCGCACCTGCGATTCCAACGAGGAGCGCAGCGGCAAAACTCAATACTATTTTCTTGGTAATTTTCATGCGAACAATTTTGCGAGCTTCTCAAGCTGCGCAACCTTTTCTTTGTTTTCCTGAAGTTTACGCTTCGCCTCAGCGACGACAGCCTCGGGAGCGTGAGAGACAAAATTCTCATTGGAAAGCTTCGCCTCAGACGCCTTGATGAAGCCTGCAAGTTTCGCAAGCTCACCTGCGATACGCTTGGCCTCAGCGGCCTTGTCGACAAGACCCTCAAGCGAGAGATAGACAGTGCCAAACGCTGTCATCTTCGAGGGCATCGCAAGATCGCTTCCGGCAGGCACGAATTCAATCGACTCTGCACGCATTGCCTTCTTGAGAGACTCGACTTCGCCCGCGGCGCGCGCATCGTCGGTCGCAACGGTGACTTTGACGAAAGTCGCAGGCGTCACCTTGTATTCTGCGCGCAACGCTCTAAGCGCAGTAATTGCCTCGCGCTTCTTTTCGACGAAATCGTATACCTCTTCGGTATGGCCCCATGCAGCCTTCTCCTCCTCGGAATAGCCAGCCGGGAATTTCTCGCGCATGATCGTCTCGCCATCTTTGAGATAGCCCAACTGATGGGCAACTTCTTCGGTGACGAAAGGCATGTAAGGATGAAGGAGCTTGAGTGCCTTGTAGAAGACATCGCGCAAAATCGCAAAAGCCCTATTCTTATCGGGTGCGTCCTTAGCGTATTCAACATACCAGTCGCAAATCTGCGTCCAGAAGAAGTCGTATACGACAAGTGCGCCATCTTGGATACGGTAGTTCTCAAGAATTTCCTCGAGCTTTTTGCAAGCCTTGTCGGTCGCAAGAAGAATATGCTTCTCGTCGGCAGTCAGCTCGCCAGCGATTTCGCCAAAGCCCTCTGCAGGAGTGTTCATCTCCAAGAAGCGCGCAGCATTCCAGATCTTCGTCGTGAAGTTACGACCGATTTCAAACTTCTCCTTGTTCACCTTGGTATCGCAATCGAGCGAAGTGATAAGGGCGATGGAGAAGCGAAGAGCATCGGCGCTGTACATGTCGATAAGCTCAAGCGGATCGAGCGAGTTGCCGAGCGACTTCGACATCTTGCGTCCCTGCGCGTCTCTGACAATGCCGTGAATGACGATGTTCTTGAACGGCGGCTTCTTCATGAAGTGAATACCGGCCATCATCATTCGCGCCACCCAGAAGAAGATAATATCTTGCGCGGTGACGAGATCGCATGTCGGATAGTAGTAATCGAGATCCTTCGTGTTCTCCGGCCAACCAAGAGTCGAGAACGGCCAAAGCCACGAGCTAAACCAGGTATCGAGAACGTCTTCGTCTTGAACGAGATCGTCGAGCGAAAGCGCGCTGTTGCCAGACTTGGCCTTTGCCTGCTCGAGCGCCTCTTCCTTCGTCTCGGCAACGAACACCAGTTCGCTATTCGCCGTTCCCTCTTCACATGCATTCCCGCGGATGTAGTACGCGGGAATGCGGTGCCCCCACCAAAGCTGGCGAGAAATGCACCAATCCTGAATGTTCTCCATCCAGTTGAAGTAAATCTTGCTCCAACGCTCCGGAACGAACTTAACCTCTCCAGACCTAACAGCCTCAATCGCAGGCTCGGCAAGAGGCTTCATCTTCACGAACCACTGCTTGGACAAGCGCGACTCCACAACCTCGTGGCAGCGATAGCAGTGGCCAACCTGGTTGTCGAGATCTTCGATATGATCGAGGAATCCGCCCTCTTCGAGATCGGCGACGATAGCTTCGCGGCATTTGAAGCGATCCATTCCGACATACTTCTCGCCGGCAAGCTCGTTCATCGTGCCATCGCCGTTCATGATATTGATTTCGGCGAGATTATGGCGCTTACCTACGAGGAAGTCGTTAGGATCGTGCGCAGGCGTGATTTTGACGATGCCTGTGCCAAATTCACGATCGACATAATCGTCGGCGACAACAGGAATTTCGCGCCCTGTAAGAGGAAGGATAACTGTCTTGCCGATAAGATGTGCGTAGCGCTCGTCCTTCGGGTTCACCGCGACGGCAGTATCGCCAGGAAGAGTCTCGGGGCGAGTAGTAGCAACCATCACATAATCTGCATACGGCTCGCCCTTAACGCCCTTTTCAGAGCCGACTACGGGATAGCGCACATACCAGAAATGCCCGTGATTGGGCTCGTGCTCAACCTCGTCGTTAGCAAGTGCAGTACCGCAACGAGGGCACCAGTTGACGATGTAATTGCCTTTGTAGACAAGACCTTCGTCGAAAAGCTGTTTGAAAACCTTGATAACTGCCTTTGAGCAGCCTTCATCGAATGTGAAGCGTTCACGCGACCAGTCGGTTGAGTTGCCGAGCATGCGCTGCTGATGGACAATCGTTCCGCCGTACTGCTTCTTCCACTCCCAGACGCGATCCAAAAAAGCCTCGCGGCCAAGATCCTGGCGACGCTTGCCTTCTTTCTTAAGAGCCTTTTCTACGACATTCTGCGTGGCAATGCCGGCGTGGTCTGTGCCAGGGAGCCAGAGGGTGTTCTTTCCCTGCATTCTGCGCCACCTTACGAGAATATCCTGAATCGTCTGGTTGAGCGCGTGGCCCATGTGGAGAATGCCCGTCACGTTTGGCGGAGGGATTACAACCGAATAGGGAGTTCCTTCACCCGGCTCATCATGAAAACAACCGTTTTTCTCCCAAAAAGGATACCACTTAGCCTCTGCGGCCTTGGCGTCGTAATGTTTGTCCATCATACTAATCCGACTTTATCACCGATCTTATTGGTGGTCCTGGCGGGACTCGAACCCACTACCCGCTGCTTAGAAGGCAGCTGCTCTGTCCAGATGAGCTACAGGACCCTGAAAAATGCGTATTATAACAAATAACAATCCTACGCGTAAAGACCACCACGCAATTTTAAGAGTTTGTACAATAAGAAAGCGGCGGGAGTGCCGCCGCTTATTTATTAGAGCTAAACCCTTTTGGCGTTAGTCAAAAAGAGCCTTGTCGAGGTTGATGAAGGGGAACACAGGAAGGAACCCGTTCTTATTGAAGTTCAAAAGGCCAAGCTGAACCGTCGTCTTATCGGCGAAGTTGAGGAAGCCCCATGTGAACGCGCTCTTCTCCGTGAAGTTCAAAAGGCCGAGCTGAACGCAAGGTTCCTTACCCTTGTTGAACCAAGGCGCCATCTGAAGCGCACCAGTCATCTCGGAGTGGTTGATACCCCAGAAGGAGAACTGAACAACATCTACCTTCGGCGAGCCGCTGTAGATGAGAGAGAGTTCCAAAGTCTCGACTTCTGCGCACTTCGCGCCAAGACCGAACGAAAGGTCAGTCGATTCTTGCGGATTCTCGCACCACCAGCTCCATGTGACATCGGCCTGTGCGCCGAGCGCGAATGCAGCTATTGCAAGTACTGTTGCTATCTTTTTCATTTTTTCTTTCCTTTCTTGTTTTTAGCTCCCACCTGAAATATCAGACAGAACCCAAGCTAAATTGATTTAAAATATCATTTACTCCCTGTAATCGATCTTCGCATATTCGCCGCGCTCCACCCCGCGCGCATAATTGATTGCGCTCTTGCCAAAGAGCATCGCATAAAACGGCGTCGTGCGGCTTATGCCCGAAACTTTCTCCAGCAGCTCTGGCACCTCATTCGTAATGATCTTCAAAAAGCCGCACCAACATGTCGCAATGCCATTTGCATTCGCCAAAAGCTCGAAATTCGAACAGGCAATGGCCACATCTTCATTCGGCGTAGTGACCATCGGCATTGATTCGTCACACGCGACAATCAATATCCCTGAAGCGCCCCTAAAGAAAATATCTTCTTTGCCATTGCGCATCAAAATCGCAGGCACCGCCAACGAGCGAGGAAGCATCTTCGCTCCTTCACGGTGCTCCTCAAGCGCCTTCAAAAACGCATTCCTAAAGCCCTTCATCGCCGCGCGATTTGGATAGCAAATAAACTTAAGCGCATGCGAATTGCACCCAGTCGGAGAATTTGCCAGAAGCTTAAGAACCTTGTCGAGCACTTCTTTGTCGACATCTTCATCGCGGAACATTCGCGTAGACCTGCGCGTCTTAAACCAGTTCTCTACCTGCGAGGCATTCGGCAAATCAATCCCCCTCGTTGAAACCGCCGCGTCGGAAGAAATGCCGTCAAAGGTTATCGCGCCCGTGGGGCACACCGCAAAACAATGCTGGCAGCGCATGCACTTTTCCGGATGCGGCATCGTAGGAGCGCCACCTTCTTCAGAGGCGAGCACCTTGAACGCACAATCCTTGACGCAAAGCCCACACTTAAGGCACTTCTCGCCATCTACATTAAAAAGCTTTTTCTCTTCCATAACCAAAAATCCATTCCCTCAATTAAACGGCCCTTTGAAAATAAAGTAAACCGCGCCAAAGATGCAAGCCGCCGCGGCTACATAATTCCACGAAACAGACTCCTTCATCACAACCACAGAAAACGGCACAAAGACGATAAGCGCTACCGCCTCCTGTACAATCTTAAGCTGTTCAAGCGACATCGTCTTAGCGCCAATGCGATTGGCCGGCACCATAAGGCAATACTCACCGAGCGCAATAAGCCACGAGACGAGAATGACCGCCCACACAGGCGCACTCGACATGCTCCGCAGATGTCCATACCATGCGTAGAGCATAACGAGATTTGATAAGGCAAGAAGCCCAATTGTCACCCAGTTCACATTCATATTTCGCGCATTATACCATTTTACGCTCGTGCACACGCACCGCAAAGTAACTTTAGAATATACAGAGAATAGCCACACCTGCAAGGATCGCGGCTAAAGCCATAGCCTTGCGCCTAATGTCCTTCTCACGGAAAAGCGCCCCTCCAATAAAGAATGTAAGAACAATGCTTGAGCGACGCACAAGACTTAAAACTGATATCTGCGCGTCAGGTACTGCGATTGCCGTAAAATAGCACGCATCGGAGAGAGCGAGAAAAATGCCTGTAATGGGCATTGTCCAGCGCCACTTAAAGCCATCGTGCATAAATAGAGCAGGCACCGCATACATAATGGCCATGCCACCAAGAAACCACCAAAGAACAACTGCCGGTGCAAGCGACGCGCCCTGCATAAGATGCTTGTCGTAAAGCGCGCTACAACTGCCAAGCACCGTTCCTGTAAACGCAAGAGCAACTGCTTTAAATCCGCCTGAAGCACGCTCGCGGCGCGCGGAAATCGAGAAAAACACACACCCCGCAAGAACAAGCGCCATACCAATGCCCTGAACGGCGCTCGGAAACTCCGAAAAAAGAAATACCGCACCAAGCAGCGTCCAAAAAGGGCCTGTTGCGCGAATGGGTGCTGCGCAAGTTATTGGAAGCGTGCGAAGCGCAAGATAAGTAGCCGTCCAACTTGATGCGACAATGCAGCTCTTAATGGACAAAAGCGCGACATCGCCGCACGAGACGCTTAATACGCCTGGCATCTTGCCTGAAAAAAGAAGGAATACTGTAAGCGCAGCCCAGCCGCTAAGAGTAGTAATAAAAAGTGTCGGGAAAACGCTATTGCCTTTGACGCTCGCCTTCTTTGCAAGGTCATAGACACTCAAGGCAACGCTTGAAGAAAGGATCCACAACAACCAACTGTCGAAATTCATTTTATGTACAACAACTCTGTGCCGCCTGCGCTCACCCTCTTGTATGTCTTAGTGCGAGGGTCGTAATATGGAATTGATATTATTGGAGTTTGCTTCGCGCCATCTGCTACGAAAAATCTTCTGTACTGCACAAGTCCATGCTTGGTATTGCGCCCCATTTCAAACGCTGAACCAGGAGGCATGAAATCTAAAGGCACAATCCCGTTATTGTAGTTAAGGGAATATGTTATGCAGACTATATCGTTCGTTTCGACTTTCATTATGTCGCACATTTCAATAAGACGCAGCGACTCCGAGACAATCCCTGCAAAATCTTCAGGCTGCCCATCGCCCGGAAGCGGACGCACATTAAGTTTGATGGGCGGAGTTTTTGCATGAAACGATTTTAAGTATGAGAACATCACACCCATTTGAATATGCTTGGCCTGCCCTTCTGCCATTCCTTCAATCTCAAATGAAATATCTGTTTTAAGCGGCACATCATAACGAACCGGAACGGAAAGGCGTTTGACAACATTAGAAGGCCCTGCCTTCTCGTCAGGCAAATTGCGCACAGGCCCCAAGACTTTAAGCCCCACTGTCTCGGAAGGAACGAGCCTTATATTTGAAAGTGTGATATTCGAGAGCGTCTTTATAGAAATGAAAAACTCAAACTCTTCACCAACGACAGGATTTTCCGCGCTCATTTTTGCCGTCGCATCAATAGAGATAACAGTCTTATCATCTTCAGCAAGCCCAGTAAATGAACCGCGCACCATACGATTCATGCGCTCTTCTATCTTGCGCATTTGGCGATTAAGATGCTCAAATATATCTTGCGCTTCGGCATTGCATGGAAGGAGGAGTAAAGCAAGGAAAGCGACAGACGCAAATTTGCGAAGGACCTTTCCGAAGAGCCACGAGGCAAACGCAAAAAGAAGAATAATGGAGAGAACAATTCCAACTCTTGCCGCCCACGCATAGCGAAGAAGTGGTCTTAACACTTGCCTCCAAACAGGCAACTCCACCGCCGGATTCTGATAGCGCATCGCAAGAGCAGAAACAATCCCCTTCTCAATCTCCTCCGTCTGCCCCGTTCGCCACTCAAGCGCGCGCAATACCTTTAAAGCGCGCGACCACTCCCCTGCCACCAAAGCACATCGCGCCTCATTTAGCTTCGCCTCAGGAAAATCAAACGCGGCAAAAGCGTCGGCCGTTGGAGTTGCACACGCCTTCTTCCATGCAAAAAGTTCATCGTCCGACAAATCTTCCACGCGAACGCCCCATGGCTTTTTCACAAGATCAACAATCAACTCGGCTGGAGATGGCATCGCATCAAAATCCTCATCCATTCCCTCGACAACAACATCAACGCCGCGCTTCGCATGAACTGGAATTACATTAGTCTTAACAATTCTTTTTTCGCCCTCTGGACCATCATAAGAAAACTCTAACGACGGAAAATACACCACGCCTTCTCGCATTGGACGTACACGATATGTAATGCGGCGAGCAGCGCTATATGTATCCGTTTTGGCGCTTGCGTCGTCTACCTTCCAATCGCCGCTCTTAACCGCCTTGGAAATTGCAGGCGGATGCAATTCCTTAAACTCAGCCTCGCCAATAAAATCGATTGTTAGAATCAGAGGGTCGCCCACCTTTACATTATGAGCATCGAAGAACGCACGGGAGCGAAGAGTATTCCCCGAAACTCCCGTAAGTTCAATGACAGCGATAAGCAAACTCCAAAACATCTAACACTCCCGAAGGCCGTCAGTTAGGTTTGACGGTAAATCTAACAGGCACACCCTTGTTGCGATATTCCTTGATGAACTCTGGTGGCAACGCAGGAATAACACCAACTCGAGATGCTGCCGCCTTAAGTGTCTGATCGGCGCGTATATCGCCTGAACTTTTTTCTATGACACTCTTAACTATGCGCCCACCGCCGCCAAACCACAAGCGAATAACCATGGGTTTAAGCGTATCCGTCCATGGCGGTGGATCCCACTTCGCTTCCATCGACTGCTTGATAAGCGAGTAGCCAAGTTGCATTGTGCTTTCGGCAATTCGCGTAGTACTGCCAGGCTTGTATCCAGCATCAAGAAGTTTTCTAATCTCAGCATCAGTCAGCGTCTTGCGATCCGTACGCCCATTAGGCTGCTTGCGCCGATCTTTGACGATCACAGTAGTCTTATTAACTACTTTCGCGCTTTCACGCATTTTCCTAATGCGCTCCTCGCGTAATTCCTTTGCTGTCTTTTTCGGCTGTTCATCAACTTTCTTCTTCTCGTTCTTCTTTTCCTGTTTTTTATCCACCTTCTTCACAATATTGGTGACAATCCGCTCAAGGGCCTTTGGCTCCTTTGGCGGCGGTGGCGCTGGAGGTCTCGGCTTGGGCGGGGGAGGAGGTGGAGGAACTTTCTCGCGCGGCGGCGGCTCATCCTCGTTACCATCGAGATTCTCCACAACAACCACAGAAAGGTCAATTGGGATAATCTCCTCCTTCTTATCGAACAACCCATGGAACGCGGCAAACACCCAAAAGCCGACGAACATCGCAAGGTGAAGACCAAGCGCAAGCATAAGCGTCGATGTGTTGATCACACCTTCGTTTCGCTCTTCGCTTGACTCTGGCCTCCAAGATTGCATAAGAAGAAAAATTAGTTTTCCTTGCTCACAAGTCCCAAGTGGCGAACATTCGCATCTTTTGCGATTTTAACGACCTCGTAGACATTGCCGTACTCGACTCTCACATCGCCCCTTACGAGCACATTTACCTCAGGGTCGTCGGCAACGGCTTTCGAAAGCCGCCCTTTAAGATCTTCCATCGTCGTAGGAGTTTCACCAACAAAAAGCTTACCCTGCGAATCGACTGTAATGGAAAGAACTTTCTTCTTGTCGTCCTGCGCTTTATTCGTTTTGCCGACTGGCAAAATAACATGTATCGACTGCTCAAGAGTTGGCAGCGTTACGATAAAGACAACGAGAAGAATAAAAGTAAGGTCGATAAGCGAGTTCATATTGATCTCGGCCTTCGACCCCTCGCGTCTTGCGCGAGCTCTGCGACGCATCGACATCGCCCTTACGCTCCCTTCCCCTGGAACTCACAAGCGATGCGCCAGATAAGTTCATCGGCAAAGCCTTCCATATCGGCTGTGATCTTGCGAATCGACGCATTCATGTGTGCGTAAATGGCGCTGCCGGGAATGGCGACGAGCAAGCCGACAACCGTAGTGACGAGCGCGGCGGAGATGGAAGGCGCAATCGTAGCGAGGTTCGCGCTTCCTGCCGTACCCATTTCTGCGAATGCGTCAAGAACGCCCCACACAGTTCCGAGAAGACCAAGCATCGGCGAGAGCGCGACATTTACCGCAATCACTCCCATTCCGCGCTCGACACGAATCTCTTCTTCGTCGAGATTATGCTCGCAAGTGCCGCGAACAAGCTCGATCTCGCGCGCTGTCAATGCCGCCGCGCCTTCCGCCTGGCGCCCAACAAGAAGCGAGCGAACATCG
This sequence comes from Kiritimatiellia bacterium, assembly GCA_017629735.1. Taxonomy (GTDB): domain Bacteria; phylum Verrucomicrobiota; class Kiritimatiellia; order RFP12; family UBA1067; genus UBA1067. Next base: position 14 of record JAGBWQ010000113.1, on the reverse strand, counting down.
GGCGTAAGAAGCTT
>JAGBWQ010000013.1 GCA_017629735.1 Kiritimatiellia bacterium | reverse complement strand
CGGTCCTCAAGGACGGAGCCATCGATCTTCGCCCAAATCGCCTCAGCATCCATCAACGCAAAATACAAAGTGTCAAGTATTTGACGAACAAAAAAAACAACCGTCAGCTATCGGGTGCACACCCTACTTGACGAACCGGGATTCGCGCTTTTTCCTTGAGCCAGACGGCCCAAATCGACACTTCATACAACACACACAAAGGGATTGCCATAAGGAGCTGACTCATAGGATCAGGAGGAGTCAAGAACATCGAAAGAACAAATGCAATAACAATTGCAATGCGACGCTTCTCGCAAAGACCTTTTGAAGAAACGATTCCAAAGCAACCAAGAACAAAAATAATAAGCGGCATCTGGAACACAAGACCAAATGCGACAACAAGCTTCAGCACGATTGGCACATAAGTATCAATCGTAATTATCTGCTGCTCAATACCCATCCAGCTGCCAATCTGCCTAAAGGCAACTACAACAAGAGGAAGAGTTTTTTCGTATGCAAGAACAGCGCCCATAAGGAACAAGACCGTTCCAAATGTAATGCCCGACAAAATCACAAGCTTCTCACGATTGGTAAGAGCCGGGAAAATAAATCTCAAAAATGCAAATGAAACAAGAGGAAAACTAATTACCGTTCCACCCCAAACAGCAATAGACATCCAGACATCAAAGGGAGCTGTCATTCCCACAACTTGAAGAAGATCTTTAAATTGCGCCGCAGGAGCTTTTAGAAGATCGAGAATCTGAGGGGCGAAAATACCTGCAAGAATTACTCCACCCGCCCAAGAGACGGCTGCAAAAACAAGCGTATCGCGAAGCGCGAGCAAATGTTCAAGCAATGGGCGAGGCGGATCATTGCGCTCGTCTGGCCTTGCAATAAGATCAATTGCCACCTTCGCCCTCCGTCAATCCATTCTGCTTGGGCTCCTCCTGCGCAGATGCCTGCTCGTACTGAGAAGAGGCTTGCTCTTCTGCTGCCATCGACGCGCTCGCAAGAGCTTCGTTCGCTTCACGCTCGAAATCGGCGGCTGCGCTCTCCATTTCGGCGGCAGCTTCTTTTATGGACGAAGTAAACTCCGAATCCATATCCATAATCTGCCGCTTAAAGCTCTCTGCCGCCCTGCGGAACTTTGCGTAATACTGCCCAAACTTTCTGGCGGTAGAAGGCAAACGCTTAGGCCCAACAACAATAAGAATGACGGCGAGCAGAACAAACCACTCGCCGACTCCGATGCTGTCGAAAATCAACGCCAACATCGCTTAAACGAAATTACTTCTTCTGAGTCGTATCGTAGATACCGAACTCGTCGCGGCGATTAAGCGACCAAGCGCTCTCGTCGCTGCCTTCCGTAGCAGGCTTCTCTTCGCCATAGCTGCGAACCTGAATGCGGGAAGCATCAATGCCGTTGTTGACGAGGTAGTTGCGCACAACGATTGCACGGTTCTCGCCGAGAGAAAGGTTGTATTCGTTGGAGCCGCGCTCGTCGCAGTTGCCCTCGACGATCACAACGCGCTCGGTGCGATCCTTGAGGTGCTCGGCAACAGCGTCAACCTTGCTAAGCTCGCCCTGAGGAACGACGGTGGAGTCGAACCCGAAATAAACAGGAGCAAACTCGACATCGGTGCACTTGGCATAAAGATCGTCGAACTTAGGCTCAGTAGCATCGGAAAGAGAACCGACCTCTGCATCTGCATCGGTGATGATATCGCTACCTTCAGCGCCATTTCCAAGACCGGAACCAGAGCCAGCCTTCTGATACTTACAGCCCGCAACACAGAAAACTGCCGCGAGAACCGCTACCATCATCGAGAACTTCATTTGTCGTATCTCCTTAACTTGTTTTATTTTTGTAAATCACATTAAGGCGCTAAGCCTTGTGCGTATTATACCATAAAAAAACGGCGCACGGCAATACCGTGCGCCTGTTTTCAGCATTTTCTCCCGTTTCCGAAAGAAAGTTCGCAAGATTACTTGGCGATGACGCGAGCCATCTCGAGAACCTTGTTCGAGTAGCCCCACTCGTTATCGTACCAGGAGCAAACCTTGACGAATGTGCCGTCGAGCTGAATACCAGCCTTGACGTCGAAAATAGACGTACGGGCATCGCCACGGAAGTCGGTCGAAACAACGGCTTCGTCGGTGTAGCCGAGAATGCCCTTGAGCTCGCCCTCG
>JAGBWQ010000112.1 GCA_017629735.1 Kiritimatiellia bacterium | reverse complement strand
GCCATCAACGCTTGTGCATAGAAATTCGTTGCAATCACATACTTGGAATTTGCCTTTGCCTCATCTCCTGAACTGCGATTATTCTCGAAGGCGCGGATTTCTGATGCGAAAAACTCCTTTATTTCAGACGATTCGCCATCAATAAGATCGTGTGCGCTTTTTACTTTCGAAGATAGTCGAAAAACTTCAAGCTCAGCATTGCGTTCAGCCTCCTTCTCAGCAACGATGCGTGCCTCTTCAGCTTTTCGTGCTCTTTCTTCGGCTTCTGCTTTTGTCTTCTCTGCGGCGATGCGTGCCGCTTCCTCTTTTTGCTTTCGCTCCGTTTCAGCCTTTTCTTTCTTGGCTTTCTCATCAGCGATACGCCGCGCTTCTTCTGCAGCTTTGCGTTCAGCCTCTGCCTTTTGCTCTTCTGCGATGCGTGCTTCTTCTTTCTCTTTTAAATCTTGCCAATACCATACGCCGCCGACTAATCCTAGGGCGAAAACAGCAATAGCAGCAATCTTGCCGAAAGTATTTCTTTGCGGCTCGCGAGTACGCTCGCAGGCCTCTAGCGACTTCGCTTCGCGAAGCGGACTTCGTCCGGGCCATACCTCCCGATTTTTATCAACTACTTGAATGGTATTGGTATTTCCACTCAATACATCAGCACATGACTTCGGTCTATCTTCAGGCTTTTTCGTAAGCCCCGCCATAACTGACGAGGCGACGGTGATATCATCCCCCAATACCTCTGGTGTTTTGTTTTTTATCTGATCCTCAATCGCTCCACGACAAAACGGAGGCTCACCCTTCAGACATTCATACACCATCGCCGCGAAGGAGTAAATGTCCTGCTCCTTCTTAGGCATATCACCGTTAAGTTGCTCTGGCGACATGTACATGAGTGTACCCGATGACATCTTGCCCGTAACGCGCGTCATTGTCTCTTGTATCTCACGGGCAATACCGAAATCCATAATAAACGGACGACCATCCTTGCGGATCATAACATTCGCGGGCTTGATATCTCGATGAACTACACCTTCCGTATGAGCATAATCAAGAGCCTCGGCAATCGGCTTAAGAAGGCTAACAATATCGGTTTCGCGAGCCGCACCATCCGACATCCGATTAGCCAACCAATCATCAAGTGTTTCGCCCTCGATATAATCCATCACCAAAAACGGATTATTTCCATTTTCCTCAAATGCGCGAATTTGTACGATATTCGGATGAACGAGTTTCATCGCCACAAGCGCTTCCGACTTGAGTTGCGCGTACGCACGCTTGTTAGAAACGAGAATACTCGGAAGCATCTTGATCGCGAAGAGCTTATTATCAAGCTGCGTATCTTCGGCGAGCCACACAGAGCCCATGCCGCCTTGACCCAGCTGACGCACAATACGATAACGGCCCGCGAGGACGCTCGCCCTCCCAGCTATCGTCACATCGTTATTGATCGTGTTCTCGTTCATCTATCTTCCAACTTTAACTCTGCAATCGTTGATTTCACCACTTCTGCAAAATCTTTTTCTATAAGCCAATCATATTCATCTATCATTCCATAAATAGGGGATATCCCATCAAAATGCATCGTATCCGTAAATAGAATATTAAACAAGAAAACCACTTGGGGAAATATAATGCCTTCTATTTGACATCCATCACTGTTTACATTTTTTGTTATCTCACGCTGCGAATCGCCTACTCCGATTTCACATTTGATTTCATAAATTAATCTCCATATCTTGGACCGCGTCAACCCCATAAAATTTTTCGAAACTCCATTTTCATCCAATTTCGCAATACCCATATTTTTAGGAACCACATTTTTATATGCATGAAGAGTTATCTTTAACGGGATGGCACCTTCAGGG
>JAGBWQ010000111.1 GCA_017629735.1 Kiritimatiellia bacterium | reverse complement strand
GTCGTCAGGGACGGTCTTCCCTCCCCCGGGGGAGGGAAAGAACATTCACTCTTTTCTTTTATTAGTTCTCTTGATGAAGTGTTAAGTTAAAGTCAGGACTTGACAAGAAGTTGTAGTGTGTAGGCGTAGGTGTAGTTGAAAGTTGTAGATCAGATTACAAGCTTAACAGCTTCAAACTTACATAGTAGCGCGGACGGAGCTAATGTCGGAAGCGCGAGCGATTATCATTACAAGCCTATCAACACCAAGCGCAACACCTGAAGCCGAACCTATCGACGAAAGTGACGAAAGAAACTCCTCATCTAGCGGATAATCTGCCTCGCCCAACTGCCGCCTCTCCTCGCGCGCCTTCGCAAAACGCGCGCGCTGCTCAGCCTCATCACACAACTCCGTAAAACAATTAGCTATCTCAACACCATCAAAATAAAACTCCCACCTCTCCGCAAACGGCTCTTCTCCCTGAGACAGCTTCGCAAGCGATGAAGCCTGCGGCGGATAATCAGTAAGAAAAACCCCTCCACCAATCTCTTTCAAATAAGGCTCGACCTTGACTGCCATATCAAAATCAAATAAATCAGCATTCCACTCGCCTTCCCACGGATCCCAACCCGCAGAAGACAAATACGCCTCTCGCACAGTCAATGTCTTAATCTCTCCCCCAAGGGACAGCCCCTCAGAAAACAAAGAAGAAAGATGCTTAAGCAATTCAACAAGATCTCTTTTGATATCAAGATAAGTGGCACTCTTCCTATACCACTCTAGCATCGTAAACTCAGTATTATGCCTACTGCCACACTCTCCCTCTCGAAAGCACGGCCCCATCTGATATATTCTCTCCATCCCCGCGGCAAGAAGCTTCTTCATCTGCAACTCTGGAGATGCTCGCAAATATGTATCAGTTTTAGGATATAAAACGCCAGACACTTTTGAAGGCGGAACTAAAGGACAGTCAATATGCTCCTCAGGCGCAGGGGCAAGGATGCGAACTGGCGTTTCAACCTCGACAAAACTGCGCGTATCGAAAAAAGAACGAATGGCCGAAACAATCTTCGCCCTAAGTTCAAGCATTTCGACTGTCGCGGCCATAATGTCCTCTTGCGAAGGAATTGCGCTTACAAATACCTTTCGAGATAACGCGAAAGCTTATCCCCAAGACGAGTCTCAAGCCATGGAACAACCTTCCAATAATCGCGAAGCGCCAAATATTCGCCAATCGGACCCGACTGGCCTGGCTTTACGCCATATTCGCACCTAAGCATAATATTACGCGCCGTAGCCTCGTGAGAGACAAACTCCACCACCTGCGTCCTAAATCCAAGAATGCGCATTATCATAGCGCGGAAGGAATCCGTCAGAATATCGCACATACGCTCGCGCAATATGCTCTGGCGCAAAAGCCCAGAAAAGACAGCCGATCCCTCACCAGATTTACCAGGGCCAATTGCCTTTTGCAATTCATGCTGGCAGCAAGGCGCGCTTAGGACATATCTCGCCTTCCACTCCACTGCCTTCGCAAGCGCCTCATCGGTAGCAGTATCGCACGCATGGAGCGAAACTACCATATCGACTTTGCCACCATCAGGAACGAAAGTTGCAATATCCGACTCTTCAAAAATCGCACGCTCGGCAAGATCGAGCCTCGCAGCCATATCGCGCGCCGAAGCTATTACATCGGCCCTTCTATCTACACCAAAAACCTTAACGGCTTTTATTTTGAGAACCTCGGAAAGGTAGCAACACAAGGCAAGCGTCAAATATGCCTTACCGCACCCACAATCCACAACCGTAAACGATTCAACACCATCGGCCTTGACCGTTTCGCCAACAGCGCGAAGGAACTCATTTACCTGATCATATTTTCCGCGCATCGACGCGCGAACCTTCCCCGTTCCGTCCGATATGCCGCACACACGAAGAAGAATGGAAGAATCAAATTCATTGAGGGGAAGCTTCTTAACGCGATCATGCGGGCGCACTACCGCGACGCGATCCATCTCAGCGGAACGCGAAACAAGCTGCCTACCCTTCTTTGTGACACGAAGATGAAGATCGCCCTTCGAAGTCATCAGATGAAGATCTCTTGCGCCCTTCTGATTAAGAATCTCCTCCAATCCATCTGCCGCAGCATCGACAGAGAAGTTCTTCACCATCACACGCCCATCGTCCGTCATCTCCGCCTGGAATTTGCGCTCTCCGCCTATTTCCACAGGGCGCATCGCGATACGGAAAACCTTTCCTCCGCGGCGCAGAGTCTGAACGATTTTCATAAATCCCTCGCCCAATACGCGGGCGCGGATTTCCTCTTTAAGAGCAACATCTAATTCGAAGCGTTCCATACGAAAACTCATTCGCGGTTAACGAGAGAAAGAACTGCGTCTTTAACGCGCCACCATTCCGTCTTACCTTCAACCGCCTCGTTGACGACAAACTTCTTTGAAACTTCTTCAATTCCCTTCGCGAATGAAGGATCTGCACGAAGTATGCGAATCTTCTCGGCGGCAACAATTCCGTTCCTGAGCTGAAGGAAACGCCAGCTTGGCTCAGCGCCTGGATAGACAAGGAAAGTATCTCCTGCGCGCCAAGAACCAAAACTTGCATCTTTGAGAGGATACTGCGGCCAGCTATTCCACGCCCAACGCAAGAAGCCGTCGAGCCCAGAAATCGCCGGATAGACGCCGAGCCAGAAAGGCTCTTCATTCGCGGAGGTCATGAATGTATTAGGATATGTCGGTCCGCAGCAGACATAAAATGTCGTCTTAAAGCCCTTCTGCGAGCGCTCTTTGCATTCTTTAAGAAAATCATCTGTCACATGATTCAAGATCTGTGAATAGATATTGATGTCGATGCCATGAAAATCGCTAGGCTTGCGGTTCCCTGCCATAGCAATGCGCATACCGGGAGCGTGGCGACGGACGAAATCGACAACGGCCTTCACTTGCTCAGGCTCGCGCTCGTCCATAGAAATTATCGTATCATTGAACCAGCCCTTCTCCTTAAGATGAGAAGCGAAATTACGAATAAAAGGAGCCCAACGCTCCTCAAACTCTTTCGTACCTGGCTTTTCTTTAAGCTTCCATGGACAAAGCGTGTAGCAGGAAATATCTGGCCCAAGCCCACACGAGCGCCCAAACTCGACATACTCATCGAAGAGCTTGAAATCGCCCTCTACCATCGAATAATACGCATCGCGGCACTGATGATCCCAAGGCTCATCGAGAAGCGAAACTGTAAGCGCTTTCTGCCCCGCAGTGGCAAGAAGCTCGTAAACAGGCCTCATAGCCGCATAATGCTCTTTTGAAAAAGGTTTTACTCCAGCAATACGAGCGATTGCCCAAGGATGCTGCCACAGGTCGAGATAATACTTCCACTGTGAAGGAGGAGGAAGAACATGCGGCAAAACCTTAACTTCCATCATACCGAACTTGTAGACACCGCTCTTCGCATCGGCAGGAACGGAAACTTCAACGACTCTTGGGCCTGCGCCAACGCTTCCCCACGAAACTCTGTCATAACGCTCGCGCAGCTGAAGAGAATGGGGAGACTCAACATATTTCACAGGGAACATCGCGCCAACCTTAACCGTAAAAGGCGAAGGCGAAAGCTTAATCTCGCAAGAGTCAGGAACAATTTCGCTGACAGTCTCGCCGCGCCAAGCCGTAATAGTGAATGTGCGCGCGCTCGCCCCAGTGACAAAGCAGAGCGAAAGAAGAATGAGAATCACACCATGGCGCCTCATCTGACGCGTCTGCGGAGGATCGATAACCTCAACCGGCACAACAACTGCTTGCTCCTTGGCGGTCTTGCGGCGAATAAGCCACATCTGAACGATGGAGAATACGTTAGAGAGGAACCAGTAAAGCGAAAGCGCCGACGGGAAAGAATAGAACATGACAAGCATCATGACTGGCATAATCACCATCATCATCTTCTGCTGATTCTTATCACCCGACGAAGGCGTAAAGGCACTCTGAAGAGCCGTGGTAAGCGCCATGAGAATCGGGAGAAGGTTAAGACCTCCGAATGGCAAATACGCGGCAAAGAGCCCTTCTGGCTCGGAAAGATCGCCGATCCAAAGGAACGGAGCGTAGCGCAACTCGACTGCAGAACGAAGAACATTAAAAAGCGCAATGAAAACAGGAATCTGCACAAGCATAGGCAAGCAAGAGCTGAGAGGATTGACCTTCTCCTCTCTATAAAGCGCCCAAGTTTCCTGCTGGAGACGCTGAGGATTGTCTTTGAACTTTGCCTGAAGAGCCTTCATCTTCGGCTGAAGCTCCTGCATCTTCTTCATTCCAACCGTAGACTTGTGCGTAAGCGGCCAGAAGATAAGACGAACAAGAATAGTCAAGAGAATGATGGCGACACCAAAGTTAGGAATAAGGCCATTGAAGAAGTTAAGCACCCAAACGATCGGATAGCAAATCCATCTCCACATTCCAAATTCCATTACATCCTTCATGCCAAGATCCCAAAGAAGAGACTGCTTCTTCGGGCCGACGTAAAACTTAACAACACGCGAAGCTGCCGCGCCAGAAAGATCAGCCTTCACAGCAACTGACGAAGGCTTATAATCGGCAGATGTAAGATCTCGCGTTACAACGGCGGAAAAGCCGGAAATAGGAGTTTCAGACGAAGCAAGAGCGGAAACGAAGAAGCGGTTCTTGACAGCAATCCACTTCTGAGGAAGCTTAACTTCCGTCTCAATCGACTGCGGCATTCCTGCTGCACTCTTAGACCCACTGCAGCCGCCTGCAAGACCACCTACAAGGTAAGGAGTGAGGGAAGTATCATCATCGCCATGGTGAATAACTTCGCCATCAGCCTTCGTGAGCTGAAGCGAATCGACAGAAAGAAGATCGTTCTTGGAATTGCCCATTGCCATTACACCAAGCGAGATAGATGAAGCCTTGGGCGCGCCTTCCTCAAACTCATCGGCATAAGAGACGAGATATCCTGCATCAAGCGTAACAGTACGCTTAACAACTCCATTCGCAAAAACAACAGTGTTTGAGGAAGAAGAAATAACATCAAAAGCGGAATCGATTGCCGCGCCCTTAACGCCTTCGATAGCACCGAGCGGCGAAGAGGCAAAATCAAATGTTACGGCAGGATTATTCTCGTTGATCTCGCCAAGATCACGAGCATACTTCTTCATGATAGCTTTCTTAACAACACCACCCCAAGAAGAGAGCTCCAACTTTACTTCATCGTTTTCAAGAAAAAGAATTTTCTCTGGAGCAGATGGCATCACGCGCTTTTCTTCTGCGACTTCTACTTTCTTGGCCGCTTCCTTGGCCACCTCAGGCTGAGGCGCATTCTCCTTCTTCTCCTCAACCTGAACGGCAGGCGCCGCGCCCTCTGCCTCGCGCTTCTCCTGTGCCTTACGCGGAGACTCAATAAACAAATACCACATCAATGCGGCACCAAGCAAAAAGCACGCGATTTTTTCAAACTTGTTCATCTTGATCATTCCTTTCCGAAATCATTCTTCCACCGCCCCTTTTCAGGAACTGGATCGTATCCACTGCGACCGAACGGGTGACACCTCAAAACACGCCACACCCCAAGTACGGTTCCCTTAAACGCACCATGCACGCGCAAAGCCTCAAGCATGTAATTCGAGCAGCTCGGAGTAAACCGACAGCAATCACCGAACATGGGGCTTAGCACGATTTGATATGCTCTTACAAGCAACTGCAATATCCGCGATAACATCTTGGACGCTCTTTTCAGCTATCGCGCGGCGCGCGATGAAAATCCAATCGATACCCGACGGAACATCGCCAGATTTGGCCATCAACCTATAAGCTTCACGCATCAAGCGCTTAGCACGGTTGCGGTCTACGGCGTCGTGAAACGTTTTCTTTGAAACGACGACGCCGGCCTTCCGGTCGGCGTCTTCCGATTTGCAATACCACGCAACTAGGAGACGCCCCTTGATGGAACGCCCCCGGTCGAAGACTCTTTTGTACTTCGCGCCGGGGAGTCGCGTGGACATGCGCCTTAGGCAATCAGACCTGGGTCAAACGCTTACGCCCCTTGGCGCGGCGTCTTGCGAGAACCTTACGACCACCCTTCGTCGCCTTACGGGCGCGATATCCGATTTTCCTTTTCCGCTTGATCTTGGACGGCTGCCATGTCATCTTCATTTGTCTGTTCCTTTCAACTTAAAAATGTTTGCATATTTTACCATATTTTATCGCTCTTGCGCAACCAAGACGCACACTATTCTCAATAAAAGGCGTTTTTTGGCTGTCAAAGCGCGATAAAATCGCTCTTTATCTGCTTTCCAGCGTTGCCAAAACAGTCGTAAGGCGTCACCACGAAGCGCAATTTACGCCCCTTAGGAAGCTTCGACCTGAGGAACGCGAGAGAGCAATTCTTTTCTGCGAGAGTGTATGGCAAATGGAAAGCAGGTGCCATAAGACGCTTTTTGGCGACAACCTTGCCATCTTCCCCTTCCGCAACAATGTCATACCTCCAAGCCTGTGACTTGAAAGTACGCGTAACTGCAGGGAACGACACATTCACAGAAGGAGTTTTTACACCTTCCTTCGCGCCACGCGTATAAGTCTCACCGATCTCTGCCTTTACGACTGCATGTGCATCAAACTGAGGCGCAATTGATTTTCTTGCGCGCTCCGCAAAAGCAAATGGCTTCTCGCCAGTTGTGATATTAGGCATTACCCAATCAGGGCCGAGATCTGCATCATGGCGAAAATCGCGACGACGGAAAACTGTGCAATCATCGAATACGCTCACAAGCATGCCATTGCGCCCATCTGATGTGCGCATCTTTGGCAATGTCTTCTCGCTTTCCGGATTGGCGTTTGTGCTGCCAGGCGAATTTTCAAAGCCGCCCTCAGCAGCAAACTGATCATTGTTAGGACAAGAATATCTAAGCGAGCCGGTGCCAAGAGAAGCAAACGCCCCTTGCCAAATTGTGCGCTCATCTGTAAGCGAGTAATGGGAATGTCCAGAGAACGCAACTGCATTGGGGAACTTAGAGAGAGTCTCTGTTGAAACGCCGCCGTCGCGCCCCCATGCCCACGCGCCATAGCATGTATTCTTCGGATGCGGATGCTGAACATAGAAAAACGGCTTGGAAGGATCGATAGAAGAAGAGTTTTTCTCGAACCAAGGCTTGATTGCATGCATGCCGCTCCAATCAGCTCCTGCATCACCGTCCCAATGTGCTCCAATGAAATCATATCCCTTGATTGTCTTTTTAAATACAGGGCTATATTCCTCATTGAAAAGACGATCCCAAGTTTTCTTCAATCCGAAATCGCGAATCCAATCATCACGAAGTGTATTTGATTTTCTGCCGAAGACATCATAATTGTAGGCGAACCCTTCCCAATCGTGGTTGCCAAGAACAACTACGCGTTCAACCTTGCGCCCATCAATAGACGAGCGATTATTGGGGAATGCCTTAAACCAAGAGTCTGCAAAGAGCTGAAGCTCAGAGACGAGGCCTGCATCAGCAATATCGCCTGCGACAACAATGCCATCAACACCTTGTTCATCGAACCAGCGAAGTGTGTGATCGAGAGTGCGAGTATTTCCTCCTCGACCAGTGTCAGTATTCGCACAGATTAAATGCACATCTGAAATGACGCCGAATTTGACATTAGGCTGGCCAGATCTGAACAAGCCCATGCTATCGGTAAAAACTTTACACCCCTGGAGTGCACCCATAGAAGCTGCACCACCGATAAACCATCTGCGCGAAATATTCATAATAAAAATTACACCCTTAGATTGTGATCTCAGGAATTTTAATTGTCTCGCCATCCTTCACAGCACTCATGTGCGCATAAATGCCGGCAACTGTCGTTTCAAGCGATGTTTTAAGATCGCAACAGTGACGATGGTCTTTTAGGAGAATCGCACGAATAAAATCGTCTGTAAGATAACCGTGGCTGCCGCCATGCCCGCCAGCAGGCATTCCGGGAGGAAGTTTATCCTTGCGCCAAGGAACGCGATTTAACGCTTCCTTATCGCCCAAGAACGACATCGAAAAATCGTCGTAACTCCCCTTCGTTCCCAACACACGGCCGCGCTCGCCATTTCGCGCAAGAACATCATACGCAACAAGCATGCGCGCTGAACCGCCTTCCTCAGTTTTGAATAAGGCAAATTCGCTGCCAAACTTGTTGTTATAACGGTTGGGCCGGCTGTATGCTTTGAGCGCACTTGGACGACCAATGCATGTTACTTCCGTAAAACGCTTGTGCGTCGTAAAAGTATAATAGCCTGTCGAATGAGTCGAATAATAAAGCGGCGGAAGGCAATCGCGCCAACCTTTATAGCTACCAACTCCAAGCCCATCATTCAAGCCTGAACAATGGAAATACTCTCCTTCCGTGTAGACAATATCTCCAAGCTCGCCGGCTTCGTAGAGCTTGCGCATGGCGTAGCAAGACTCGCGAAAGGCAGTAGTCTCATTCATGTGATAGACCTTGCCGCTCGCCTTTGCCGCGTCAATAAGCTTCGGCACTAACTCAAGCTGCTCAATGCCAAGCACTGCAGGCACTGCGCTTGCAACATGAAGGCCATGCTCAAGCGCCATAATCGCAAGAGGCGCATGGCTTGGCGCGTCGGTTGCGATATAAACAGCATCAAGCTTATCAGAAGAGGCATTCTTGATCATCTCCTCGCAGCTAGGATATGTCTTTTTCGCACGCGTGCGTTCCTGAAGGAGTTTACACTTCTTAGGATCAAGATCGGTAACTGCAACCACCTCAACGTTCGGATGATTTTGATACGCAAACTGCGATCCAAAATCACACACACCCTCGCCAGCAATTCCAACGCGAACTTTCTTATCGGAGAATGCCGTCCAGGCGCGCTCATTAAGCTCGCCTGGATACATATCATCGAAATCGCCCTGCTTTTTATGCTCCTTGCGAACGCTAGCTATTGCACTAGAAGCAAAGAGCGCAGACGATCCGCCGAGAAAACCTCTTCTGCTAAACATACGCGTTAGATCTGCGGAATCTTCAAATTCTCGCCACCCTTAAGCGCCGACATGTGCGCATACACGCCAGAGATCGTCGTATCGAGAGAAGTCTTGATGTCGCAGCAAACCTTATGCCCAGAGATAAGAATGCCACGGATAAAGTCGTCGGTGAGATATGCATGAGAGCCACCGTGCGCGCCTGCATCGACTCCAGGCGGCAGAGGGTTTTTGGCCTTCTCCACCGTCTTAGCAAGCTCCTTCTCCATGCCAGTATAGACAGAAGAATATGTACCGTAGCTACCCTTTGTGCCGTTAATGCGCCCAGTCTCGCCATGGTAACCGGGAGCATCCCACATTACAGCCATACGCGCAGCTCCGCCATCAGAGGTCTTGAAGAGTGCAACCTCTGAAGCAAACGGATTGTTGTGCGGATTCTTAGCGCCCTTGAAATCAGGAAGATCGCTTACAATGCCAATGCAGGAAACCTCTGTGAACGATCCATGAGTTGTGCAAGTATAAAATCCGTTTGAATGCGTGGGATAATACTGCGGAGGAAGCCCATTGCGCCAGCCTTTATATGACTGAATGCCATCATTCCCCCAATAATGGAAATATTCGCCTTCCGTGTAGACATGCTTGCCAAGTGCGCCACCTTCAAATAAGCTGCGCATCGCAACACACTCAGGTCGGAACGCGGTAGTCTCGTTCATCATATAAATCTTGCCGCTCTTCTTTGCCGCGTCAATGATTTTCGGAACAAGGTCGAGCTGATCCTTGCCGAAGATTGCGGGCACGGCACTTGCAACGTGAAGCCCATGCTCAAGCGCCATAATCGCAAGAGGCGCATGGCTCGGCGCGTCGGTTGCGATATAAAGAGCTTCAAGTTTGTCGGCCGCCGCATTCTTGATAAGCTCCTCGCAGCTAGGATAAGTCTTCTTCGCTTTCGTACGCTCCTGCAAAAGCTTGCAACGCGCAGGATCAAGATCTGTAACAGAGACAACCTCTACATTCGGGTGCGTCTGATATGCGAAAGCAGAGCCAAAGCTGCAAACGCCCTCGCCTGCAATACCAACACGCACCTTCTTATCAGAGAAAGGTGTCCATACAGTATTTGAAAGTTTGCCGACTGCAGTCTCATCAAAGCCCTGCATAACCTCCTGATTTGCCGTATTTGCGGCAGTCTTACACCCTGCAACGGCAAGAAGAGCGCTTCCTCCGCCAATAAATGACCTTCTGTTCAACATTACTACCTCCTATATTTTTGTATTATTGGTTATTATACCACATCCTCTTAACCTCAAGGGCGGCATTTTGGTATAATACGCACAACAAATTTCCCTAAAAGTAAAAGGTTTAAAATGACGATGAACGAGAAAAAACCACTGGTGATCATGCCTTGCATGGACATGATTAATGGTCGCGTCGTAAAGGGCGTCAATTTTGTAGACATTAAAGACGCTGGCGACCCCGTTGAATGTTGCAAAGCTTATTGCGCTGCTGGCGCCGACGAGCTCGCAATGCTCGACATTAACGCTACTGTCGAAGGCCGCAAGACAATGCTCGAAACAGTTCGTAAAGTGGCCGACGCAGTAACAGTCCCCTTCACGATGGGCGGCGGCATCTCGTCCGTCAAGGCGGCCGAAGAAGTACTTAACGCAGGCGCCGACAAAATCTCCACCTCTTCCGCAGTCTTCCGCAATCCCGATATGATTGGCGAGCTCGTCAAGACTTTCGGAGAAAGCAAAGTTACAGTTGCAATCGACGTTGCGCAGAACGTCACAATGCCTTCCGGCTACGAAGTGTTCATCGACGGCGGCCGTACCGCAACGGGCACAGACGCAATTGAATGGACAAAGAAAGTTGCAGGCTACGGAGTTAAGACCATTCTCCCCACCTCAAAATCCACCGACGGCGTGCGCACCGGCTACGATCTTCCGCTCATTCGCAGCATCCGCGAGATCACCGATGCCGACATTGTCGCATCCGGTGGCGCTGGAACGATGGAGCACTTCGCCGAAGCCGCAGAGGCAGGAGCAACGATTCTTCTCGCCGCAAGCGTATTCCACTTCCACATCATTGGAATCCCCGAGCTTAAGGCATTCCTCAAGGAACGCGGTTTTTCGGTTCGCTAAAAAAGCTCAACCTAAAAATTCGCTCATAGTAGATTCTGCGCCGTGCGAAATTCCGCGGCGCAGAATTACTTTTATGGCCGTTAATGCAAGTATGCGAAGGTCGAGAGCAAAAGAGCGAGTATCGACATACTCGACATCGTAGCGAAATTTCTCTTCCCATCCAAGCTCATTTCTGCCGCGCACCTGAGCAAGCCCCGTAAGGCCAGGTCTTACTTCATGGCGTCTGTTCTGCTCTGGCGAATATCGCGGCAAATACTCAACAGGAAGAGGCCTTGGCCCCACAAGAGACATATCTCCCTTAAGAACATTCCAAAGCTGCGGTATTTCGTCGAGTGAAGTGGAGCGCAACAAAGAGCCAAACCGTGTAAGGCGCTCGCTATCGTCTCCTGGGCCTTCCTTCATCGTGCGGAACTTAACAAGATTAAACGCCTTTCCGTCTTTCCCCGTCCTTCTCTGAAAAAAGAAAACACCTTTCCCAAGAAACACGCGCACCGCCAAAGCAACTACAAGCGCAAGCGGAACCCAAAGAGGCAAGAAAGCAACAACTAATGCTACATCAAAAATGCGCTTCATGCAAACTTTTCCGTGAGCTCCGCAAGGAGTGGATCTTTGATAGCAATTTCGCTAAGAGGCAAATCTTCCATCTCATGCGGGAATACTAACCAATCGGACCCAACATCTTTAACGACAAAATCAGGCGTGATATTCGTAGTGTTCTTTACGGCCTTCGAATATACACACGCAATTTTTGCGTCGACTAAAGTGCCTTCAAGGCGCTTAAATACTGCCGCGGCAGTCTTGCCCGTATCAAAGACGTCGTCAACGAAAAGAACTTTGTCGCCCGATTTAAAAAAGGCAAATGTCTCTTCTGCATGAGTAAAGACAACTTCTCCTTCGTTGCACCCGAGCGAAGTATACGAGGCACATTTTAGCGGCAGATGTTTCGCATCCCACCCTGTATAGCGAAGGAATTCATGCACAGCAACAGCAACTGGAGCGCCGCCGCGCCAAAGCCCGACGACAAAATCGGGCTTCCACCCGCTTGCCCTAATTGCCGCGGCTAAACGCCACTGATCGCGAAGATACTCATCAGCACTAAGAAAATGTTTTTCCATATCTTCGCCTTTTCCTCCGCATCAGAAGAACCACTTCGCGCACGCAAGAAGCCCTTGCTTCCACGGAACGCGATGCGACACCCCCGACTTACCAGCAAACTCACTCAAATGCTCGACATACCAATCGTAGTTGCGAACGAGCGCATCCTTGTTGGAATATTTAGGTTTGTAATCGAGAAGTTTCTCCGCTTTTTCAATCGACACGAAGCTGTCGGTCGAAGCCGTCTCATACACCCACGGATAGAGCGGCGAAAGATGGAGCTTCTCAAGGATACGGAGAATTACAATAAGCGGCTTTACTGGCATTCCTTTAATCTTCTTGCCATGCCCGGCGCGATCAAGCACCGCCTGATAATCTTCCTTCATCGTCGTGAATTCCTTCGCGCCGATGTTAAATTCCGTAGAGACGACATCTTTGGGATATGTCATCGCATTCCAGATTGCGTGGTCGAGATCGTCCACATCCATAAGCTGATAGCGGTTGTTGCCGCTGCCAATCATAGGGAAGCCATGCCCCGTATACGCCCAATCGTAGAAAAGCGCGAATACGCCAAGCCTTTCAGGCCCAATAAAGCTCTTGGGGCGAATGATAGAAACGCAATATCCATCTTTTATCGCCTCGCGGCAGATGTTCTCTGCATCGATCTTCGCCTGTCCATAAGGGCCTACGCCAACAAGAGGATCAGTCTCGTAGATGGGGTGCTTCTTTGGAACACCATAGACGGCAGTAGATGAAATTTGAATCATCCTGTCGAGCTTGAACTTGCGCGCAGCCTCAAGCACATTACGGCAGCCATCGACTTCCGTAGTAAAAATATCTTCCTCGCTGTAAAGCGGAAGCGCCGCGGCGCAATGAACAACAACATCACACCCTTCCGTCACCTTCTCAACCGCGGGAATATCGCGGACATCGCCAAGAGTAAACTTCAGCCAAGGCTCATTCAGCTCTGGATATTCGAACGGTGCAATATCAAGGACGCGGATCTCTTCCACGCCCTTTGCCCTCAAAAATCTAATAAGGTTTATGCCGAGAAAACCCGACCCGCCTGTAACAAGAACTTTCATATCGCGTATTATACCACAGACACGGCGCGGAAAAAACGCAAAACGATTTTATTCAGAGCGTTCCGCCAACTCCGCCCACCGCTCGACTGCTTTTTCAAGCTCTTCCTGCGCCGCGGATAGGCGATCTACCGAATAAGTCTTGCCGGCGACAAGATCAGACTCAATTGCCTTTATCTCTTGCTCAAGGGCATCAATCTGCCCCGGCAAAGCTTCAAGCTCGCGCTTCTCTTTGTATGAGAGTTTTCCATTCGGATTTGCCGCGCGCTTTGGCGCCACAGGAGAAGATTCCTCCTCCTCAACCTTTTTCGCGCGACGCTGAACTTCGAGACTCTTTTCGTAATCTGAGTAGCCGCCAGGTCTGCAAACTATTGCGCCGTCTTCTTCAATCGCAAGAGTTGATGTTACAACTTGATCGAGAAACTCACGATCGTGCGAGACTAAAAGCAAAGTGCCGCCATAGCCAATAAGCTGATCTTCGAGCATCTCAAGAGTCTCTATATCGAGATCGTTCGTAGGCTCGTCCATCACAAGAAGATTTGATGGCTTTAAGAAAAGCTTTGCCAACATCAAGCGCGCCTTCTCTCCACCAGAAAGCGCTCGCACAGGCGTTCTTACGCGCTCAGGCGAAAAAAGAAAATCCGAAAGATACGAATAAACATGCTTCTTAACGCCTCCGACTGAAACTTCATCACGATCGGAAGCAATGTTTTCCGCAACAGTAAGATCGTCCTTAAGCTCGCCGCGTAGCTGATCTAAAAACGCAACAGATACATTTGTACCAAACTCGGCTTCTCCCTCGGTTGGTGCAAGGCGACCCGTAAGAAGATTAAGCAATGTTGTCTTACCCGCGCCATTACGCCCAACAATACCAATGCGCTCTCCGCGCAAAATATCCATCGTAAGACCAGAGACAATCTTGCGCGAACTGCCAGGATAAGAAAACGAAAGCCCCTTGCATTTTACGACTTTAACTCCACCGGGGCTGGCCGTATCAAGACGCATTTGTGCGGCATCTTGCTGCACTCTGCGCTCGGCAAATTCTTTTCTCAGTTTCTCGAGCGCAGCAACTCGCCCTTCATTGCGTGTTGTGCGGGCTTTTACGCCGCGGCGTATCCACGCCTCTTCCTTTTCGAGCTTCTTAGTTTTCTTGCGCCAGAGAGTCTCTTCGTCATAAAGAAGATCTGCCTTTCGCCTCAAAAATGTGGAATAGTCACAATCCCAACCAGAAAGTCTGCCGCGGTCGAGATCGAAAATCCCCTTTGCAAAGCCTTTGAGAAAGCGCCTGTCGTGCGTGACCGCAATTATCGCCATTTCACGCTGACGGCGAATCATCTGATCGAGCCAATCAATCGCTTCAATATCAAGGTGGTTTGTTGGCTCATCAAGAAGCAGAATATCGGGCTTGGCCAAAAACGCCTTTTCGATCATCGCGCGCCTGACCTCTCCTCCACTGCCTGTGCCAGCGCCGCTTTCGACAGACTGGCCAACATATTCCACCTTAAGTGACGACGCACGAACAATATTGCCAGAATCAGGTGGAACAATACCAGCAAGCACCTTAAGAAGAGTGGACTTACCCTCGCCATTACGGCCGGTAAGTCCAATTCTCAACCCTTCGGTTATAGAAAGAGAGACCTCGTCAAGAACGGGCGGCCCTCCGAACGCAACGGAAACATCCTGCAGCGAAAGGAGACAACCGCCCAAAACGAGGCCCCTTAACTTTTATTAGTTCTTGTAGGTGACGACGCCCGTACCCTTGCGGATTGTACCGACAATGGAATAACGCTGGCGGTTCGCGTGGAGGATCTTCTCTGCGCGAGCAACATCTTTCTTGGGAACGATCACCACGAAGCCGATGCCCATGTTGAACACACGATACATCTCATCGCGATCAACGCGACCCTGATTCTGAATGAAGTTGAAGATCGTCGGAACTTCCCACGAAGCGCGGTCGATCTCGGCGTTGACACACTTGGGGAGAACGCGCGGAATGTTGTCCGCAAATCCACCGCCCGTGATGTGAGCCATGCCGTTGATCTTGACCTTGTTCGACATAAGCGCCGAAACAGGCTTGAGGAAGCTCTTGTGAACCGCGAGAAGCGCATCACCGAAAGTCTGCGAGGTGCCGGGAAGCTTATCCTTCCAGGAAAGCTGGCACTGATCGAAGATGACCTTACGAGCAAGCGAATAGCCGTTCGTCTGAAGACCACCGGAATGGAGACCGATGATGACATCTCCGGCGCGAATGGACTTGCCGGTGATGAGAGCCTTCTTCTGAACGCAACCGACGATCGTGCCGACGAGATCGTACTCGCCAACAGGATAAAGCCCAGGCATCTCGGCAGTTTCGCCACCAAGAAGCGCCATGTGGTTTTCCTTGCACGCCTTGCAGAGACCAGAGACAACGCTCTTGAACACTACAGGGTCGACCTTGGCGGTGCCGATGTAATCCATGAAGAACAAAGGCTTGGCACCCTGAACGAGAATGTCGTTAACGCAGTGGTTGACGATATCCTGCCCGACAGTGTCGTGCTTATTCATCAAGGCGGCCACTTTGAGCTTCGTGCCCACGCCGTCGGCCGACGCGACAAGGATCTGATCCTTGCCGGCCGGTGTCTTGAAAAGACCGCCAAATGCGCCGATGTTACCCAGCACATTGGCAGTCTTGGTAGCGGCGACCATCTGTTTGATGGAACCAACCGCGCTCATCTTGACGTCGATGTCGACGCCTGCCTGCGCATACGCAGATTTCGCCGCTGCCTTGCTCATTTTATTACATCTTTCCTTTGGAACCGAGAACCTTCTCGATCTTGTGGATGTACATCTTCTTCATGCTCTCGCGCGCCGGAGTGAGGTACTGGCGAGGATCGAAGTGGCCAGGGTTCTCCGCGAAGTGCTTGCGGATAGCGGCCGTCATCGCGAGACGAGAGTCGGAGTCGATGTTGATCTTGCAAACTGCGCTCTTAGCTGCCTTGCGGAGCTGAGCCTCCGGAATGCCGACTGCGTCGGGAAGCTTGCCGCCGAACTTGTTGATCGTG
>JAGBWQ010000110.1 GCA_017629735.1 Kiritimatiellia bacterium | reverse complement strand
CATAGGAATGGATTGTCTGTGCGTAGGAAAGAATCTCCTTATCAAGTTCCCTTCCGTATTCCTTGAGCGCTGCGACGTCTATCTTTACTCCTGCGCGCTCCATTCCAATAAGTATTTTAATAAGCGGCTCTTCCGACTTTTCAAGCGCCGTCGACGCTCCTGCCTCTGCAACGAGCGGCCTTAGCACTTCGTCGAGCTTCAATGTAACATCGGCATCTTCTGCGGCATAATCGAGAATCTCCTCTGGCTTTAACGCAGCCATCGAAAGCTGCGTCTTGCCGCGCTCTTTCTCGCCAATCAATTTCTCAATCGGGATTGTGCGATACGACAAATAGCGCCGCGCCAAAGCGTCCATACCATGCCGAGCCGCCGCGTCGAGACAGTAATGCGCAAGCATCGTGTCGTGCGGGTGAGATACCATTCCTATGCCATAGCGCTGCAGGACTGTGCGGTCGAACTTTACATTGTGGCCGACAAGCGTTTTAGATGCATCTGAAAAAAGCGGACGGAAGATGTCAATTAAAGACCCTTCGACATACCACGCCTTCCCACCTTCAACAGCAAATGAAAAACCTACAAGCTTGCAAGTATGCGCATCTACAGAATCTGTTTCTGTATCGAAGGCAACCTTTTTGTATTGCATCAACTCCGCAAGGAGACTTTCCGCTTCGTCCTCTGTCTTTACAAGGCGATAGTCGTGCGGAGTAGAAGTAATATCACTAAGAGATGACTCGTCAGGATCATTCGTACTTTCAACCGCAACCGCTGCGTCTGAAAGCATCTCACTTGCAAGTTTATTAAGCTCGTACTTAGCGCAAACTGCGGCAAGCTTCTCTGCGTCAACTCCATCCCGCTTGCAACTTTCCCAATCAAATGAAAGCGGAACATCTGTGCGAATAGTCGTCAGGAATTTTGAAATTCTCGCGTCTTCTGCCCCCGCGGCAACTTTCTCGCCAAGCTTTCCTTTTATCGAAGAGACATTTGCGATAATTCCTTCGATGTCGCCAAATTGCGAGAGCAGCTGCACTGCAGTCTTCTCGCCAACTCCTCGTATGCCAGGAATATTATCGGCTGTATCTCCTGCAAGCGCGAGATATTCAATCATCTGAACAGGAGAGGTAAGCGACCACTTTTCACAGACCTTCTTCTCGTCATAAATTTCAGCAGCATCGCCAGCGTGCGCAGGACGATAAAGACTTATTCCTTTGCGAACAAGCTGCGCCGCATCTTTGTCGGGCGTTGCCATGTACACATCAAAACCAGCCTCTGCCCCTTTGACTGCGAGAGTGCCCATCACATCATCCGCTTCAAAGCCATCGATTTTGACGACAGGAATTTTCAGCGCCTCTGCAAGTTCGTAAGCATAGCCAATCGAAAGCGCGATGTCCTCCGGCATCTTGTCGCGCTGAGCCTTGTAGGGAGCGTACGATTCGTGGCGGAATGTCGGCCCGCCTGGGTCCATCGCAAGAACAAGATGCGTGGGATTCTCGCGCCTTATGATACCAAGAAGCCCATTAACCAGACCGAGCAAAGCAGATGTGTTTATGCCAGATGCCGTCATGCGAGGATTGCGCAAAAACACAAAGTGGCCGCGATAAAGAAACGGCATAAGATCGACAATAAAGAGCTTACCCATATTTGCCTGAGTCCTTTATATTCGAGAAAGCACAACAGCTGTGCGAGCTGGGAGATATAGGCGAATCTGCTGAACCATTTCGCCGCGAGCAGAAACAAGCATTGGCTCATACATGCCGCCACGCGCAATTCTGCCTTGCCCACCAAAACGCACCTCATCTGTGTCAATCAAATGACGCCATCTTGTTGCAGGCGGAACGATAACTCCATAATCGGTATAGCTTGAGCTATGATGAAAATTAAAAACGAAAAGCTTTTCGCCGCGTGTAAAAGCAAGAACTTTGTCTCCCTCGTCGGCAGCAAGACAAATCGACTTCGCCTCGCTCGCGCCCACTTCGCGAAGCATCGCACGATCGAAATCTGCAAGATGAGCGAACTTAAGGTCGGGATCGCTTCGCAAGAACCAAAGCCTGCGTGCATGCGAATAATTCCAGCCGTTTTCCTCGCGCGGAAAATCTATCCACTCAGGGTGGCCGAATTCATTGCCCATGAAGTTTAGATATGCGCCGCCATTCAGCGCAAATGTCGCAAGGCGCGCCATCTTATGCAAGGCAATAGCACGCTCCACAATAAGATTCTCCTGATCCTTGCGCATTCCCCAATAGATTTCTTTATCGGCAAGCTGGAAGAAAAACGTCTTCCCTCCGACGAGCGCCTGATCGTGCGACTCGACATAACTGACGACCTTCTCTTCGGCGCGCTTGTCCGTAAGCGCATAGTAAAGAGAGCCCATCGACCAATCGCCATCAGAAACTTTCTCCGCAAGCTTAAACCAATAGTCAGGCTCGCCCATCGCCATTCTGTAATCAAAGCCAATGCCACAATCCGATTCGGGCGCCGCAACTCCAGGAAGACCGCTTACATCTTCAGCAATCGTAATCGCCTGGGAGTTTGTCTCGTGCACAACTTTGTTGGCAAGTCGCAAGTACGCCCACGCGTCATCATCGACCGAGCCGTTAAAGTACATCGAGTAATTTGTGAAGGCATCTCCCAAACCATGATTATGAAAGAGCATGGAAGTTATGCCATCGAAGCGATATCCATCGAAGCCGTACTCCTCAATCCAGAATCGGCAGTTGGAAAGAAGAAATCTTACAACTTCATCTTTGCCGTAATCAAAGCATCTGCTGCCCCACGCCGGGTGATGGCCTCTTTCGCCAGAATGGAAATACTGCCACTCAGTCCCGTCAAAGCGAGAAAGACCATCTCGCTCGTTTGCAACAGCATGCGAATGGACAAGATCCATTATCACGCAAAGCCCCATGCTATGAGCCGCATCGATGAGAGCTTTTAAATCGTCTGGCGTGCCAAAGCGCGATGAAGGAGCAAAGAAGCTTGAAACATGATAGCCGAAGCTTCCGTAATAAGGATGCTCCATTATCCCCATGAGCTGAACTGTATTATACCCAGCATCTTTTATGCGGCCAAGCATATTGTCCTTAAATTCAGCATAGGTATGCACGCGTTCATTTTCGCCAGCCATTCCGATATGCGCCTCATAAATGAGAGGAGTCGAAGGACGCGGCGGCGAAGAATGTTTCATCTTGTACGGCCGCTTAGGCTGCCATACGCAAGAGGAAAAAAGACACGTCCTTTCATCTTGCGTTACATATCTTGCATACGCAGGAATACGCTCGCCTTCGCCACCTTCCCATTGAATCAGGAGATGGTAGTGGTCGAGATGGTGAATCTTGGCAGCAGGGATTCGCCTTTCCCAGACATCAGTTCCAGGAACGCGAAAAACCTCAAACGCAGAATCTTTCTTCCAACCATTGAAATCTCCAACAAGCCACATCGCCGTGGCATTAGGAGCCCACTCACGGAATACCCACCCTCCCCGAACGCGCTGAAGGCCGAAGTAGAAGTGTCTGTCGGCAATATCGTACAACGAAGACGCGCCGAGGGTTAACGCCCTGGCGCGATCATCTGCGAAAGAGGCCCGTGAACGGACTGCTCCTTCATAGGGTTGAAGAAAGGCGTCGTCGAGAAGATGCGCCATAGCACTCAACCCAAATAGGTTAGAACATCATATTCGCCACCACCATAGCGGAGAGAGGCGAAGAGGCGATAATGTTGAGAAAGCCGATCTGCACGCCCTTCATGCTCTCACATACATTGATCGCGCCAATCTGCAAACCCGTAACATCTGTTGCGCTGTTGAAGACGCCCATCTGCACACCTATCTGTTCGTCAGACATGGTAATCGCACCGATGGAGCAACCTGTGAACGCAGCAGTGTTGTTGTTATATGCGCCAATCTGCGAGCCGACAGAAGCGAATCTATTCCAGTTTACAGCACCAATTTGCAAGCCTGTAATTGACGCATCGACATTGACAACAGATGTCTGAAGGCCGATGGCATCGCCACCTGTCCAAGAAACGGCGGAAATCTGGAAGCCGATGAAATCGCCTTTCGTAGCTTCAGCAACGCCTATATCAAGACCGATGACTTCCTCTGCCAGAGCGAAGACCCCGCCTATGCGAAGGCCATACACATCGCAGCAAGCATAGGGAGACTGAACAGGATAGACGATACCAAGACCAAGAGGCTCCCAACCACATTTATGGCTTTCTTCGCCTGCTGTGCAAAATGCCGCTGCAAAAGAAGCGCACAATGCGAGAATCATCTTTTTCATCTTCAATCCTCCTTGGTTATCGTTTCGTTTTCCTGAACCTGCTCAGCATTCTCCGGCGCAGCCTCTGCGACTGCCGAAGAATCCTTCTCGATATCTTCGCTCTCGCAGACACTGACAGAAACGAGCTTTGCTCCCTCCGACAAGCGCACCAAGCGCACTCCCTGAGCGCTACGCCCGTACACGCCAATATCGCGCACAGGAGAGCGCACCATCTGAGCATCAGAGGTGATAGAAATAATGGACTCGTCTTCGCTTACGGCATGCGCGGCAACAATGCGACCATTGCGATCGGCACCCTTAATTGCCGTAACGCCCATACCGCCGCGGTGCGTCTGCCTATAATCGTCGAACGCAGTACGCTTGCCGTAGCCGTTCTCTGTGGCCACAAGAAGCGTCTTCGTCTCGTCGCACACATCGAGAGAGACTACCGCATCGTCGTCGCGCAAACTAATACCCCTTACGCCTGTTGCGGTGCGGCCCATACGACGCACTTCTGCGGCAGGGAACTTGATGCCGATACCGCCAGCCGTGAGCATGATCACCGTGTCGTTCGGCTGTGCCAAACGCACCTCGACAAGCTCGTCGTCTTCTGCGATATTGATGGCGCGAATACCAGACTTGTTCACATTCTGGAAATCGGAAAGAAGAGTCTTCTTCACCGTTCCGCGGCGCGTTGCGAAGAACACATCTACATCTCCTTCGAACGAACGAATAGGCAGGAGCCTCAGAACTTGTTCGTTGGGCTGGAGATTGAGAAGGTTTATCAAAGGCCTACCGAAGCTTGTGCGCGGCGCCTCTGGGATTTCGTATGCACCCTTGACGAAAAGGCGACCTGTGTTGGTGAAGAACATCAACTCGTCGTGCGTCTCTGCCACAAACACGAGACGGAGGAAATCTTCTTCCTTCACCTGCGCACCCTTAACGCCATGACCGCCGCGGCGCTGCTCGCGATATTCTGTGAGCGGCACGCGCTTTACATAACCGCGGTTTGAAAGCGTAATTACGCAAGGCTCGTCGGGGATAAGATCCTTGACCGAAACTTCGTTGACATCTGCAACGATCTCGGTGCGGCGGCGCGCCGTTTCCTTCGAGCAGTATTTGAGCTTGATATCCGCAAGATCGGAACGGATAATCGCATAGACCTTCTCGGGATCGGCAAGAATCGCCTGAAACTCGGCGATTGCCGCGAGGAGCTTTTCGAGCTCGTCAACGAGCTTGTCGCGTTCGAGACCAACAAGCTGATAAAGGCGCATTTCAAGAATCGCGTTCACCTGCGGCGTCGTAAAGCCGAAGCGAGACTGCAACGCCCCCTTCGCTTCATCGCGCGTACGCGAGGCGCGGATAATCTTGACGACTTCATCGAGGTTGTCGATAGCGAGAATAAGGCCATCGACAATGTGCTTGCGAGCTTCGGCCTTGCGCAGATCGAAACGCGTCCTGCGAGTAATGACCTCGAAGCGGTGATTGACATAGCAAGCACAGTAGTCCTTGAGAGAAAGAATCTTCGGACGGCCGCCCACAATCGCAAGAAGGATTGCGCCAAAAGTGGTCTGAAGCTGAGTATGCTTGTAGAGGCGATTAAGAACGATCTCAGCAACTGCATCGCGCTTAAGATCGACCACAACGCATACGGCATCTTCCGTGAGCTTGCGACCCTTAGGCGCGCCCTTCGCGCCCTTGGTGTGGCCACCGGAAATATCGCGAATATCGCTGATGCCTTCGATGACCTTGTCCTTGACGAGAGAGGCGATGTGTTTGATCATCTCGGACTTGTTTACGCCATACGGAATCTCCGTGATGACAATCTTCTCGCGCCCAGTCTTCTCGTCGGTAATAATCTCGGCCTTGCCGCGCACCGTCATCTGGCCGCGCCCAAGCTTGTACATTGCAGCTATGCCGTTGCGGCCGCAGACAGTGGCGCCAGTCGGGAAATCCGGGCCCTTGATAAACTGCATCAAATCGTCGACCGTACATTCTTCGCGATGCTGAACATAATAGTCGATACCATCGCAAAGCTCCTCAAGATTGTGAGGAGGAATGTTCGTCGCCATACCAACGGCGATACCTGAAGAGCCGTTGAGAAGAAGATTGGGGAGGCGGCCCGGAAGGACGGTAGGCTCTTTGAGCGTTTCGTCGAAGTTGGGCATCATGTCGACGGTGTCCTTCTCGAGATCGCCGAGAAGCTCCTCCGTCACCTTCTGCATGCGCACTTCCGTGTAACGCATTGCCGCGGGCGGATCGCCATCGATAGAGCCGAAGTTTCCGTGACCGTCGACAAGAGGATTGCGAAGCGAGAAATCTTGCGCCAAGCGCACGATCGCATCGTAGACGGACGAGTCGCCATGAGGGTGGTATTTACCGATAACTTCACCGACGACACGCGCCGACTTCACATGCTTGGTATTCCAAGTCGTACCAAGCTCGTGCATAGCGTAAAGACATCTGCGGTGAACAGGCTTGAGCCCGTCGCGAACATCGGGAAGCGCACGGCCTACGATGACGCTCATGGAGTAGTCGATATAGTCTCTCGACATCTCCTCTTCAATCTTGACATCCTCAAGCATTCCGCACTGCGCAACGCCCTGAAGTTCGCTCTCGTCTACATCACTCATATTAAGAGTATTATACCAAAAAAATTACGCTTTTTTGTCAAAACTCTTCAGCCAAGAAAGCTCGCGGCGACGCATTCTTTGAAAGTCATTTTCTTCGTGGTCGTCGGCCCCCGTCAAATGGTCCATTCCATGCGCAATATAAAGGAAAAGTTCCTTCGCAGGCGACCAACCTTGCCGCTTTGGAGCAGCCTTAATTGCCCTCTCTGCATTGACATAAAGCTCGCCGTAAACGCCCTCTTTTTCGCCTGGCATAGGGTCGTAGCGCTGGGTGGTGACATCAGTAGGCCCTTCAACGCCATTTACGGCCGAATGAGTGACTGCAGAAAACTCATCGTCCTGCAAGATGATTACCACATCTCTAAACACCTCGCCGGACAAAGAAGACGCCTTCTCGGCGAAGAAATACGCGGCCGCAGAAACTTCCTTCTTTGTAATTCCGATTGCGCGCGGCAATATTCCATCGACGGTAATTCTCACGCGAGATCCTCCGTAAGATCGACCGTCTTAACGCGAAGAGACTTGGCCATCGCACCAGAAAGCGCACGCACGCCCCATACCTCAGTTGCATAGTGTCCAAGGCAGAGCATCTTCATTGAGCAATTTTCCGCGGCAATTACGCTACCCCAATCGGCCTCTCCCGTGATGTAAAGAGAGCAGCCAAGATTCTTAGCCTCCTCCGCAAAATCTCCAGCCCCGCCGCTGCACACACCAACAAGCTCGCCAGGCGCAACTTTAACGCTCTTAATATCGGCATCTGCGCAAAGCAAATCGAGAGCCTTCTGCGTGCGCTTTGTAGCCTTACCGACAAAGCCAATCTTTGACGAGCGATACTTAAAAGCCTCTTCGCTCTTTGTAAGAGACAAATTCTTTACTAAACGCGCATTATTCCCGAGAGTGGAGTGCGCATCGAGAGGCAAGTGGCAAGCATACAAGGCAATATCCGCATCCATAGCAGCTTTAATAACGCGATAGATGCCTCCGTCTATGCGCTTAATTCCGCCGCCCCACGAAATTCCATGGTGCACTACCAACATCTCTGCGCCAAAGGCGGCAGCGGCTTCCACCGCGCGCACACTTGCGTCTACCGCAAAGGCGACTGTCTTTACATCTTTCCCAGACGATGAAATCTGAATGCCATTATTTGAAACATCGTCAAACGAAGCGACAGAAAGTGTCGCATCAAGCCAATTCGTTATTTTCTCGACATTCATTTCTCTCCTCCATTCTCTTGGCGTGACGCAAATACCTCGCGCAAAACCGCCGCAGCGCGCGGCGCGGCATCAATGCCGCCGCCTTCTGCATCTTCCACGATAACAGCAAGCGCAACTTCAGGATTCTCCGATGGCGCGTACGCGATAAACCACGCATTCTTGCGTCTTGTCGCGCCGCGGCCAATTTCTGCGGTTCCTGTTTTTCCAGAGATTGAAACTGGCACATCTTTCCCTGCGCGAAAACCAGTTCCGCGTGCGATGCCGTTGCCGTTAACAACCTTGAACATTCCATTGCGCACAATATCAAAATGCTCCTTGCTGAAAGGAAGCTTTGTGGACTCAACCGGAATATCGGACTTAAGCCTTGGAGTAACAAGGCGCCCAGTCCCAAGAGCACCTGCAACGCGCGCCATCTGCAATGGCGTTACGAGCAACATTCCCTGCCCGATTGACATTTGAACGAGATCGCCAAAATACCACCGCTCTGAATAGCGACTCATCTTCCAATCGGCATTAGGAACAACGCCTGCGGAATCGTTGACAAAATCAATTCCAGTTTTCGAGCCAAGCCCGAATTGACGCGATACGCGAAAGATCTCATTCGTTCCAATCTTAACGCCAAGATTGCAGAAGTATGGATTGCACGAGCGCATTATCGCCTCTTCCATCTCAAGCGGCCCATGCCCCCAGCGGCTTGTGCATCTCAGGCTCATTCCGCCAGCCTCATATACGCCAAGGCAAGTGTAAGGCTCCTCGGCTGACATTCCTGCAGCGAGCGCGGCAAGCGCGACTATCGGCTTGTATGTCGAGCCAGGCGCATAAAGGCCTGTCATCGCACGATCGAGAAAAGGACTTGCAGGATCGTCTCTGAGCGCGCCATAATCCTCTTTGCTGATATACGGAATAAAAGCATTCAGATCATACCCAGGAGCGCTCACAGATGCCAAGATATCTCCTGTGCGCGGATCGAGCACCACAAACGCACCCTTGCAATCTGCCATAACCTCTTCCGCCGCGCGCTGAATGCGCGAACAAAGAGTGAGCGTGAGATCCGGGCCTGGGGCAGACTCGACCGTAGTCCATTCAGAAATTGCGTAGCCCAAAGCATCAACACGGATTCTACGCTCTCCAGGGACGCCTCTTAAAAAGCTATTGTAGTAGCGCTCAACTCCTGAGCGACCGTCCATTTCCGGTTCGAAGAAATTGAACTTTTCGTCTCCCGCAACCACATCACCACGAGCGCGAGAGACATAGCCAATAAGATGCGAAGCCATGCTTCCAAACGGATAATGACGCACAGATTCTTCCTTGCACGAAAAGCCCGGCAAATCACGAGAGTTTTCAAAGAACTTTGCAAGGGCAACACGATCTACATCTTTCCAGCAAACAAGCGGACGCGCAAGCTCCTGATGAACATGCCTTTCGATTTTCTTGCGCGTCACAGTTGTAGGCAGACCAGTAACTTCAGCTACCTTTTCAATTGCGTGTTCGATCTCTCCTACGGTGCGCGTCCACCCGCGCTTGCGGAAGCGTGAAACATCGCAGACAATAGAAAGCGAAGTGCGGTTGTCTGCAAGGACAACTCCATTCCTATCGAGAATGCGCCCACGCAACCCTTCTGTCTGAACCCTTCTTTCGCTTTGGCGCACATTGGCGTAATTGTAATCGGCAGAAGAGTCGACCTGCAAAGCCTTAAGCCTTACAGCAAGAATTAAAATGCCAAGCAGAAAAACTGCTGCCGCAGCCAGGCACGCAACTGCACCGGCGGAAAACGGATTTTCATCCCTGTTCATCGACACCGGCCTTTCTATCTAACCAAGACAACGCGGGCGTTGTCAAAGCCACGGCTAAAGCACCTACAAAAAACGCAGAAAATGTTCTGACAAAAACACCGCCATTTAAATCTGCTATCCATACGGCAAGATACAATTGATAAAGCGGATATGCAATATAAGAGAGCACCTTCGGTGTTGGGACATTTCGCACAGCAAATGCGGCCGCAAGGAAAAATCCAACACTCGTCAAAGGAGGAAGTGATGAAACTGCATCTTCGCAAGAACCTGCCGCAACAGCAAAAAAGACTACGGCGATCGCGCTTCGTTTCGGCGCGACAATCATGACAGAGGCAAGAAGAAACGGCATTCCCACAAAGAAAAAAGGAGGCACCAATTCTTCCAGCGCCGTTGCGACGACGACTGTCATTATCGCGATAATAAGCTGTATGCGTTTATTTGACACAGCGGATAAAAACATCTTCGAGTGTCGAATAAGCAACTGAAGGCTGAACCATTCCACCTCCGAGCCACACACCTACTTCGAGCCCGCGAGGGAATACGCCACCCTCTCCAGATGTAACGATACGCGTTCGATCGGCAATAGCATCTCTGCCAGAAAGATGTTTCAGCAAAAGAGCCTCTTCGCTTCCGCCAGAGAGAATTCCATACAACCGCCCACCATCGCCAGACTCTGAGACGCAAGCAACTCTAAGAGTAGCATCGGTAAGAAGCATCACTTCGCAAGTGTGTAGCGTTACAGAAACAACGCGCCCCACCAAACCCTCGGGGACAGTTACCACTGCGCCTTCACACACGCCATCTAAAGAGCCTTTGCCAACTCGTATAATGTTGCGCACTGCCGCCGCGCCGCCGCCGCGAGAAAGAACGGGCGCTGCGAGATAGGAATTTTTCTCACGCTCAATATAATTTAAAGCGCGGCGAAGACGGACATTCTCAGCTTCAATATCGGCAGACTCCGAAAGATCAAGCGCAAGTGCGGCAAGCTCGCGCTTCAAACGGATATTTTCGGCGCGCGCCTCAGCACCACGGAAAAACCCTGCCACTCTTGAAAAGACGCTACGATTGATAAATTTCCACGCGCGCTCAACAGGATAGGCAGCCTCAATCGCAGCCCCCTGAAATATAACAGGAACCGCCGCCAAAATCGCCGCCGAAACGACGAAGGCGACGGCTACGCTGCGCTTCTTTTTCACAGCGCGCTCTTGCTGCGAGCAAGCATGTCGATATCGTTAATAACGATACCAGTGCCTTCGGCAACTGCCGACATAGGATCGTCTGCCACAACAACAGGAAGACCCGTCTGCTGAGAAAGGAGCCTATCAAGACCACGCAACTGCGAGCTGCCTCCAGAAAGGACGAGGCCGCGATCCATCAAATCGCCAGCAAGCTCAGGCTCGCAACGCTCGATCGTGCGCTTGACTGCATCGACGATAAGCTGAACTGTATCTTTAAGGGCGCCACGAATTTCTTCGGAGGTGATAGTAAGCGTCTTAGGAAGACCAGACATGATATCGAGGCCTTTAATATCCATCGTGCTCTCTTCACCCACAGGGAATGCGCTGCCGATGGTGACCTTAATCTGCTCTGCTGTGCGCTCGCCGATCAAAAGCTTGTACACATTCTTGATGTAGGAGATGATTGCATCGTCCATCGCGTCGCCACCAGCAGCCCTATCGGAATTGCTGTGAACGATTCCGGCAAGAGAAATGATAGCAACTTCGCATGTGCCGCCGCCGATATCGACAATCATCGAGCCAGCAGGCTCGTCGACAGGAAGCCCCACGCCGATTGCAGCGGCCATAGGCTCTTCAATAAGAAATACCTCGCCAGCGCCTGCATCGTGAGCCGCCTCTTCGACTGCGCGCTTCTCGACTTCCGTAATTCCGGAAGGAACGGCAACAACGAGCCTGGGCTTGGAATACCTCGAATAAAAACGCCTCGGGCAAACCTTATTGATAAAATACTTAAGCATTGCCTCGGTGATGTCGAAATCTGCAATCACACCCGACTTCATCGGACGGATCGCCACGATGTTACGCGGAGTAACACCGATCATCTTCTTCGCCTCGGCACCAACTGCGAGAACCCGCTTGGACCCGGCTTGAATTGCAACAACAGAAGGCTCGCGCAAAACAATGCCGCGATCCTTCATGTACACCAACGAGTTGGCCGTACCGAGGTCGATACCGATATCGGTCGAGAAAAACGACTTGACTTTTCCGAACATAATGCTCTTATTTTATCATTTCCCAGGCCGTTCGGTCAATACTCTCAACCGAAGAAAGCCTTGTAAAGCGACTTAACCGCAGCGTCCCTATCCTGCTTGCGTATCGCAATCATAAACGACACTTCAGAGGAGCCCTGATTGACCATCGACATCGAAATGCCGGCGGAAGCAAGAGCCAGACACGCCTTAGCGAGCATTCCCGGAGTATAGCACATACCCTCGCCAACGACCATAAGCATCGTAAGGTCGCGCTCGACAGTGATGAAATCGGGTTCGAGCTCCTTGCGGAGAGCCTGAATGATCTTGTGCTCTTTTTCCTTGGGAAGATACTGCTCTTTGACTACAATGCACTGCGAGTCGACTCCCGAGGGCATATGCTCGTAGGAAATGCCTTCGTTTTCAAGCACCTGAAGGATTCTGCGACCGAAGCCGATCTGCCTGTTCATCAAGTACTTTTCGATAACGATATTGCAGAACCCATCGGCAGAGGCGATACCAACAACCGTGCCAGGGATTACGCGGCGCGACTGCTGAATCATCGTGCCAGGAGCGCTGGGCTGGTTGGTGTTGCGAATATTGATCGGAATGCGAGCCTTAACCGCAGGAATGACGGCATCGTCGTTAAACACGCCAAAGCCGGCATAAGAGAGCTCGCGCATCTCACGATATGTCATCGTGGGAATGCCTTCGCCATCCTTGACCTCTTCTACAATGCGAGGATCGCAAGGATAGACAGAGTCGACATCGGTGAAATTCTCGTAGACATCTGCACAAACAGCCGCCGCGAGAATGGAGCCTGTAATATCGGATCCGCCGCGCGGGAATGTGGCGACCTTCCCTTCCTTCGTATAGCCGAAGAAGCCGGGATAGACGACAATTCCTTCGAAATTCGAAAAAGCCCTCGAAAGACGAGCGTAGCTGTCGGGATCGAGAACGGCGTCGCCGAACTCACCTTTAAGAATAAGGCCCGTATCCTTGGGAGAGACATAGCGAGCTTTCTTGCCGCGCGCTTCAAACGCCACTGCAACTAGCTTTGCGTTATTATCTTCGCCCGAAGCCTTCATAAGATCGAGGAACTCCGCAGGGGCAAGATCCGAAACCTGCGCGAGGCGAGATTTGAGATCTTCCTCAATCGTAGCGATTATCGCATCGCCAATCTTCAACTCATCAGCGATGGAGGCATAACGCTCAACCACAGCGCCAAATGCGATATCGGTATTCTTTCCGGCAAGTGCCGTTTCTGCAAGCGCAATAAGCAAATCGGTAACTTTTGTATCTCCCGAATGGCGCTTTCCAGGCGCAGAAACCACTACGATTCGTCTGGCGGGATCGGCCAGAACGATATCCATTACCTTATTGACTTGCGCCGCATCAGCAAGCGACGAACCACCAAACTTGCATACTTTCATCTTTTTTCTTCCTAATTCAGGCGCGTATTATACCATAATCAGTATATCAATGGTGGATTTCCAACGCCTAAAACCTTACCGAACTCTAATAAAAAGCCCGACCGATCTCTTTACGCGGATAATGACAACGCCGCGGCCTCCTGGGCGCCCTTGATAATCGGCAGATATGTTGTTGGCTCCGCCTCCGCCGCCGCCAAGTCCGTCAACGCCGCACTCGGCTTGATATTCGTTGCGTCCATCGGGGAGCGTCGTCGCCTGACGCATCACAACAGAAACATTGCGCGCACCATTACCGCCGCCACCAATACCACCGTTAATAAGTATGCTACCATAAGCATAACCGCCGCCACCACCGCCGCCTGCGTAGTATACTTCTTCGCCAGTAATGTCCGAAGCTCTACCAGGACCGCCAGCATTACCAGGGCCTCCGCCGTTAACGCCATCCTCTCCTGGGCCACCAGCGCCGCCGCCACCGCCCATACATCTAGAAGCAGCATTGCCGCCAGCATAGCCTTGGCCTTCCGTTCCTGCTCCACCGGCGCCACCATTCGCTCCGCCGCCACCGCAGCCGCCACTAACACCGGTTGTGGTTGTGGAAGCAAAGCCGCCGCCACCGCCGCCACCGATGGCCGTGAAAATCGCCGTGCCAGCGTACGAAATAGACGAGTTGCCTCCATTTTCACCTTTACCATATTTGGGTCTGCCGCCTGCGCCAACAGCAACAGCATAAGTGCCTGCCGCCAAATAAAAATCATTCGTGTCGATCATACCGCCGCCACCACCGCCGCCCGAGCACTCACGCCCACCTGCGCCGCCACCTCCAACAAGAAGAATGCGCGTCTTAACCGGCCGCTTAAACTCAATATTGTCAGCTGCGAAGAAAGTATATAAAATATCATTATGGCCAACATTGGTCATCACATAACCAGCGCCACCGAAATGCGCCGTTATTACAAACGGAACAGTTGGAGTAAACGTAATAGAGGCTGAAGATGCATCAATTCCTTTCGGCAGCGCCCCACTCCAATAAGAGAAGCCAACACCTGAATCAGGGATTGCTGTTATTGTAACGGGTGTAGAACAACTATACAAAGATGCACCAGGAGAAGAAACCGAACCAAAGTCGCCAGCAGAAACTGTTCCGAAAACAAATTTATCCCACCGCCATTCAAGCCTACGATATTCAGCAGGAGTTGGGTGTGTATAAATTAAGGAATTCCCCGAGCCACTTGATACAACATTATCTTCCTTATCATAAATAGTCCACCCGACTTGCTTATAAACAGCAGTTTTCTCTTCATTTGTAATAGCCGTCACGATAGACGAGGCTAAAAATGTGCTACCCGAAGCGAGATTTGTAACCCAACCGTATGCAGGATCAGCCTCTCCAATATATTCTGGAGTACATGTAACCCTAAGCGCATTATCTGGCTGACCAGGAATTCGAATAATGACTACACCACTGCCACCAGGACGGCCAGCTCCCCCGTTATTCGCGCCACCTCCGCCACCGCCAAGTCCATTGACGCCACACTCTGCTTCATATTCGCTGCGCCCATCAGGGAGCGTCGTCGCCTGACGCGTCGCAACAGAAACATGACGCGCACCATTGCCGCCACCACCAATGCCACCATTCATTATCGGTGCTTCGGCATAGCTATAGCCGCCACCACCGCCACCGCCAGCGTAATACACTTCCGATCCCGTAATGTACGATGCGCGCCCTGGCCCACCAAGATTACCAGGGCCACCTGCTTTACTACCATATTCGCCTGGACCGCCTGCGCCGCCGCCACCGCCCATGCATCTGGTGTCTGCATCTCCACCGGCATAGCCCTGCCCTGGAGTTCCGGGGCCACCAATGCCTTCGTTCGCTGCGCCACCACCAGATCCTCCGGCGGTTCCAGCGCGACCTCTAAATGAGCCGCCTAAACCGCCGCCAGAAGCACGTACGATATCTACTCCACCCAAAGAAATTGCCGAATAGCCACCACTACCGTCTACTCCACCCTTACCCACTGTTACTGTGTAAGTTCCTGCTGCAAAAACAACATGGTTAGACTCTACGAAGCCGCCTGCGCCGCCACCGCCGCCGCAGTCCGAGCCACCCGAACCGCCGCCACCGACCACAAGAATCCAAACTTCTGCTGGTCGCGTAAGGGTAAAGGTAGAAGTGCCAACATTAGTGAACGAATGGACTGCATCTAAAGTGTCACCAAGGATGGCAACCTCGCCACCATCACCAAAATCAGATGTAGACCCAGCAAATGCCGCACCTATAAAAAGCGCAAAAAAAGCACCAAGGCACACTGCTACTGACGCGAGTTTTTTGATCAAGTTCATAGCAACCCTTCTGTTAAGTTCACTGCTATCCAATAGAGCGGACAGCAACCTTTCTTTTTTAGTTGCTTGTAAGATATCATAAACGAGGGGTTGCTGTCAAACCCGAATCTTGAGATATTTACAATAAATTACCCCCCCCCTTTAACTTTTTGCAACTTTAT
>JAGBWQ010000109.1 GCA_017629735.1 Kiritimatiellia bacterium | reverse complement strand
GTAGAACTCCAAAAGGTGGTAAACGATGACATTTCAAGCTCAAAGATGGCAATTGTGAGATTGTTTGAAGGTCGGTTTTTGGTATACTATCGCCCAGAAAGCGAATGAGAGGCAAATTGACAGATAGCGCCCTTGCGCGCGATATACAGGAATGGGACGTTCCAGCCGAGGTTCTTGCGGTTTTGCTGAAGGACCTCTCGGCGGGGCGAAATCTCATATAGGCGATGGATGACTACGCCCTTAAGCTGCGGCGTTTGTAATGGACGAAAGGCGAGATGTTTGGTATAATATGCGCATAAAAACAAATGAGCATAAACGAGAACAAGATTGTTGTCTGTCGACCGAAAGACAAACTTGCGGCTAAGTTGCATTGGAAGTTTCGAATTATATCGTAATTGAGGGCTGAGATGTCAAAGATATTCGACAACATTGAGACGAATTTTGAAGAGGGGCTGCATACGATTCCCGAATCGGCGGATCGCGCGGGGCTTCTCAAGGTCGGGGTCATGTCCTTCATGTCGACGAAGAAGGCGTCCGAATTGAAGGTGAATTGCGCGGGACTCAAAGCTGCGTAAGGCGCGAAGGGCAATGTAGTAAAATTTTCTATATGAAGAAATGAAGGAGTCGGTAAAATGTCTTTGCTTGATGCTGCATACGAAGTGCTGAAGAAATCTGGGAGCCCGATGACCCCTGCTGACATCATTCGTCCGATTATTGAATCAGGAATGTGGACGACGAAGGGCAAAACACCTGAGCAGACGTTGGGGGCGCGGCTTTATGTGGATATCAAGAAGTTAGGTACGAAGTCTCGGTTTGTGAATGTTGGGAACGGGCGATTTGCCTTGTCGGGGGTGAAGGCTGAGGAGTTGCCGGCGCAAGCACCAGTGCCTGGCTTTGGGGCAAGGCCCGTGGTGAATGGCGGCAAGACGTATTCGTTCACCGATTGTGCTGAGAAAGTCTTGAAGGCGCAGGGCGGCCATAAACCGATGCATTATCTTGATATTACGCAAACGGCATTGTCTAAGGGATGGTTGAAGTCCTCTGGTCAGACACCGGAGGCTACCATGTATGCGCAGATCATACAAGAGATCCAACGGTTGCGCAAACGGGGTGAAGTGCCACGATTTGTTCAGTGTGGCAAGGGGCTTGTGGCGCTGACGGTTTGGGATAAGGCGGGTGTTGATTTTCAGATTCAGCAACATCATGAAGATGTTCGCAAGAAGCTGAAGGCGAAACTGATGGCGCTCAAGCCGGAAGAGTTCGAAGAGCTTATTTCGCGTCTTTTCCGCGAGATTGGGTTTCGTGAGGTGTCGCGTACAAGGCTCTCGGGCGATGGTGGCATAGACGTTCGTGGCACAATGGTGACAGGCGGCGTGATTAGCACAGAGCTTGCAATTCAGGCTAAGCGCTGGAAGCGTAATGTTCAGGCTCCGATTGTGCAGCAGGTTCGCGGCAGCCTTGGTGCACATGAGCAGGGATGTATTGTCACCACAAGCGATTTCAGCGCTGGCGCTCGAGAAGAGGCCCGCAAGATGGATAAGGCACCTATTGCGCTCATCGACGGAAAAGAGCTGATTAACCTCATGTTGGAGTATGAGGTTGGTGTCCGTCGCAAGGAAGTGCCTTTGTTCGAAGTGCAGGAGAGCCTGTTTGACGATGTAGATGAAGCACGATAAAGTTGCAAGGAGAGCTATTATGGCAAAGAGTGTAGAAGAACCGGTTGAAGATTGGGCGAAGAAATCGTTGGACGATCATGGTGTCGCGCATTCACCGAAGAATGCTGTGATTAATCATGAAATTGGGGAGGCGATGAAGAAGTTCCCGAGCAAGAAGGGTGGTAAGGGTCCAAATTTCCCCGACATTCAGTTGATGATAGAGCCGAAAAAAGGGCGTTACATTCCCGTAGTGATTGAGGCCAAGGGCAGAAAAGGTGATTTGGCCAAAACGGATAGCAAAGGCAATATCGTCATAGAGAATGTCAAGCCGGATGGTAAGCCGGACTATGCAGCAATTTCTAAGTTTGCGATAAATGGCGCGGT
>JAGBWQ010000108.1 GCA_017629735.1 Kiritimatiellia bacterium | reverse complement strand
AGCTTCTAGAATCACTAGAATCACTAGCACTTCTAGACCCACTCTCCACGCCATTGGGGCAAAGCTCAGCTATCAGCTCACTTAGCTTGGGCATACCACCTCCAGCTCTCTTCTCAAGCTTGCAATCTCCGCCTTCAACCTTTCGTTCTCTGCCCTCAATTCAGCAATCTCCTCATTCTGCGACTTACGCCGCCCCATTCTCGCTGCCGTCATCCTCTCGCGAATTCCACCATTCTCTGTAAAATCTGTTTCCTTGTTCTTAAGATGCGTCGCCATCATCTTATCAACCATATGGCAAAGAGTGTTTGCGCAATTTGCAAATTCCTCATCAGTCCACTTCTCAAAGAACCCCTCAAACTCTTCCAGCTTATTATGAGCGCGACAGAATTTCAAAAGCCCATCATAACGCGGATGCGCGCTGTCCCAAAGCGCAAGATTCCGCGACCTCAAATAATCAACATAATCCTCCTTCAGCTCCTTGAGGCTCGCCCGCGCAACATTGAGAAGCTTAAGCTCCGTCTCAGTAGATGTCACTCCCGCCGAAAATCCCTCAACAATATTCTGCTTCCCACTCCGCGCCGCCTGCACCATCTGATCTACCGTACGGTCTCCATGCCGCGCCAAAAAACGCTTACAGAAAACATAAGTCATCTGATAGAGAACTACCGTCTTCTGATAAAAGTAAAGCTCTTCCCAATTAGTCTGGGTTCGCAGAATTTTCGGAGGAGTCTTAGGATTCATTCGATCAAGTTTCCTTTCTCAACTCCCTCACAATCTCGTCGATCGCCGCGCGAAGCTTCGCTTCCTTCGCCACAATCTCTTCAAGCTCCGCCTCAAGCTTAACAATGTCGATCTTCTCGCGCGTATCTTCCTGCTCGACATACGTGGAGACCGAAAGATTGAAGTCATTTTCAGCTATCTCATCGCGATGCACAAGGCACGACTTGTAAGGCGTCTTTTCCTTTCGCTCCGAAGTTATAGCAAGAATATTGGCAATATTCTCAGGCGTGAGGCGATTGTTGTTCGTTACCTTCACACATTCGGCGCTCGCATCTACGAAGAGCACGGAATTATCCCGCTTGCCCTTCTTCATCACAAGAATGCAAGTTGCAATCGAGGTGCCAAAAAGAGATTGTCTGGAAGCTGAATTACCGCATCAATAAAATTATTATCAACGAGATACTGGCGAATCTTCTTCTCTGCTCCGCCGCGGTACATAATCCCTGGGAAGCAAACAATCGCTGCGGTGCCGTTTGTCGCGAGATACGCAAGCGAATGCATAATGAACGCCAAATCCGCCTTCGACTTAGGCGCGAGGACACCGGCTGGCGAATAACGCGGATCATTAATGAGCGTCGCATCGCTGTCGCCATCCCACTTAATTGAATACGGAGGATTAGAAACAATTACCTCGAATGGCTGATCGTCCCAATGCTGCGGCGCCGTAAGAGTATCTCCAAGCGCGATATCGAATTTGTCATACCCGATGTCGTGAAGAAACATATTTATGCGGCAGAGATTGTATGTTGTTATATTAATCTCTTGTCCATAAAAACCAAGCCGCACATGATCCTTGCCGAGCACCTTTGCCGCCTTCAAAAGAAGCGAGCCCGAACCGCATGCAGGGTCGTAGACCTTGTTGACCTCTTTCTTATCGCCGACGGCAAGGCGCGTCAAAAGTTCGCTTACTTCCTGTGGCGTGAAGAATTCACCACCCGACTTGCCTGCGTTCGAGGCATACATGCCCATCAAAAATTCATAGGCATCACCAAAGGCATCGATGGTGTTTTCCTTGTAGTCACCAAGCTTCATCTCGCCGACGCCGTTCATCAGCTTAACGAGACGATCATTGCGCTGCTCAACCGTACCGCCGAGCTTTTTGGAATTAACATCGAGATCGTCAAAAAGCCCCGCGAAATCGTCTTCACTCTCAGAGCCACGAGCACTCGCCTCAATTGCCCTGAAAACTCCACTCAGCGTTTCATTAAGATTTTCGTCATTTGCCGCGTTGGCGCGAATATTGACGAAGAGCTGGCTTGGAAGAATAAAGAATCCCTTTACATTCACAAGATCTGCACGCGCTGTCTCTGCCTCGTCATCTGACAACTTCGCATAATCAAAAGCAACATTCCCAGCACTGCGCTCGCCCGCATTCACATAGGCTGTTAGATTCTCAGAAATATATCTGTAGAACAGCATTCCGAGAACGTACTGCTTGAAATCCCAGCCGTCAACCGCTCCACGCAAATCGTTAGCAATTGACCATATCGTACGATGCAACTCTTCACGCTCTTCAATTTTCACGCAGAATATCCTTTATTTTTTCCTTTTCTTTATCTGTATTATACCAAAATTTAAGCCCACTTCCTTGGAACAAGATAAGCGAAGTTTTAGTATACTATTAGGCAAAAGGAGAATCTATCTTGTTTCAAAAATACACAAATTTTGTCGCGTTTCTTATAACTGCTTGCCTGCCATTCTATACTGCTTTAGGCACAGACGTGCTCCCTTTATTTAATCCTCAAGCCATCGAAGAGGCAATTCCTCTTGGCTTAAAGGCACTTGAGATTCAGCAAGCGTCAATGGAACGCGAAGAAAAACATCGCCAGGCTCTCGCAAAGCGCGGCATCGCAGAACTTCCGCCCTCCCCTGCAGAGCGCCATACTCTCGACATAGCCGGCCTCAATGCATTTATTTTCGACGAATGGGGAGAGTTCTATATTGACCGCCGCTTCTTGACCGACAGAGAAATGCAAACCATAAGCGCCATCGAACGCTGGTTCGCGAAATGGTTCCCTGAAAAAGCCCCTAAAAAGAAATTGCCGCGCAAAAAAGCAGGCAAATCAGGGCTGCCTGTTTTTCGCGGATTCGAACATTCTCGCTATCAAATCCATGATGCATTAATAGCGCAAATGACAGCCGCGTTTAATGCCGATAAAGCTTCTTGGACAGGCGCGACATCGGCACAAGCTGCAAAAATCCCCGACATCTCCCCTGCTCTCGTTAAATCTCACATGATTGAAGAATCCGGCGGAAATGGGCGCACTTCCTTGGCAGCATGGGCTGTT
>JAGBWQ010000107.1 GCA_017629735.1 Kiritimatiellia bacterium | reverse complement strand
GTCACGATAATAATTTGTGACAGGCACTTCTGCCGTGGGGATAAGCCAAAAATCGTCGATCTGACAATGATAGAGATCTTCAGCAAACTTCGGAAGCTGACCAGTGCCCGTCATCGACTCGGAATTTACGACGAACGGAGGAAGCATCTCCGTGTAACCCTGCTTCTGGCAGTGGAGATCGAGCATGTACTGAATAAGAGCACGCTGAAGTTTTGCACCCTGACCGAGAATGATGGGGAAGCCCGTACCAGTAAGCTTAACGCCACGAGGGAAATCGAAAATGCCAAGCTTCTCGCCAACGGCCATATGGTCAAGAATCTCAAAATCGGGATCTTTCCACTCGCCAACAGTCTTGACGCAAATATTAGCAGAGCTGTCTGCTCCAGTGGGAATCTCTGGAGCAGGAATATTGGGGATCATCAAAAGAGTTTCTTTGAGATCATTTTCGACGACGGAAAGCTCGCGGTCGATCTCGGCGATACGATCGCCAACCTTGCGCATTTCCTCCTTCGCCGCGGCGATATCTCCGCCTTCCTTTGCAATCTTGCCAATCTCCTTCGATGCGGCATTACGCTTCGCCTTGAGCGTCTCCGTCTCTGCAATAAGCTCGCGACGAGTCGAATCGAGATCGCGCGCCTTGGCAAGAGTCGCCTCTTCTACGCCTCTGCGAGCAAGAGCTGCGGCTGTTGCATCAAATTCTTCTCTCAGTTTCTTAATATCAATCATTTTACACCGTTCCTTTCGGTAAAATCAAAAATCTCTATTATCAGCCAAGCTGACGGAGGAAGCGAAGATCGTTTTCGTACAACCAGCGAATATCTGGAATTCCGTACTTGATCATCGCGATACGCTCGACGCCAAACCCGAATGCATAGCCGGAAACCTTCTCGGGATCGTAGCCGACATGCTTGAAGACACGCGGATCGACCATGCCGGCGCCAGCAACTTCAATCCAACCAGACTTCTTGCAGACGGGGCAACCTTTACCCTTGCAAACATGGCAGGAGAAGTCAACCTCGACAGAAGGCTCTGTGAACGGGAAGAAATGCGGACGGAAACGCACCGTCACACCATCACCCATCATCTCCTTAGCAAAGTAAGAAAGCACCGATTTCAAATCAGCAAGAGAAACGGGCTTGGACGCCGTCTCATCCACATAAAGGCCTTCAATCTGATGGAAGTTTGCTGAGTGCGTAGCGTCTGTTGTGTCGCGCCTATATGTGCGACCAGGGCAGATAACGCGAACAGGAGGCTTATTACCGAGCATCGTGCGAATCTGCACGGGAGAAGTCTGCGTTCTGAGCAAGCAATCTTCACCAAACCAAAATGTATCGGTACGATCTTGCGAAGGGTGATGCGCAGGCGTGTTAAGAGCCGTAAAATTGTTGAACTTGTTCTCAAGCTCAGGACCATCGGCAACCGTAAAGCCAAGCTTACCGAAAATAGCAGCCGTTTCTTCGATAACTCGCGAAAGCGGATGCCTAAGACCAAGACCAAACCAACGGCCAGGCAATGTAAGGTCGCCCTCAAAAGCCTTGGCTGCGGGAGAGGAAGACATCTTTGCCGCAAGAGATGCTTCCACCTCTGCCTTCCATGCCTGCACTGCCTTACCGAACGCAGGACGCTCCTCTTTGGGAACATCTTTCATGGCCTTAATCAGCGCAGGTATAGAACCATTTCTGCCGACATATTTGACGCGCAACGCTTCGAGCGCTGCAGCATCAGCTGCCTTTTCGATTTCTTCAAGACTGACGGCCTTGGCCGCCTCTAATTCTGCAAGTGTCATTCTCTACCGTCCTTAAAACTTCATTTATAAATGCATATTATAGCATATCCGCTTCCAGCACCAGCCCTGTACGGAGAATATCCGCCTTATCAAGCGCATAGACAGGATCGATTTCGATAGGGAGCGAAGGAGGAACAATTATGCCACCCTCGGCAAGCTGCCTGCGCCACTTATCCTGCATATCGGCGCGGCAAGTCTCGGGCGAATCTGAGCCTTCCGCATTTTTGACAGGGGAAAACTCGTCCTTCTGATCGAAAGCAAGAAACGCCGCGCGCTTTGCATTGGGCAACACATCGAAAATAAACTTTTCAAATTTGTAGCCGTTGGGAGAATCGGGCTTTACGACCTTGCCGTCCTTCACATACGAAATCTTCTTATACGCAAGATGCAAAGGCATTGCCTTGGCGGCCTCGCGAGCAAGGAAGTCGCGATCGAAGACATGAATTGCAGGAGAGCCATAGAGGTAATAGAGCTTCCCATTCTTCTTGCGCAGGCACTGTTCCTCGGTCATTTCCGTGTACTCGACCATGCGATATCTATCGCCAACGAGCATCGGCATTCCAACCTTCTCGAATGGATCGCGCTTGGCGCAGAGCTTAAGCGAATATTCACTCTTCTCAAGAATATGATGGCCGATAAATGCGGGATCAGCAATCTCAACAAGAGGATTGTCGACCTGGAAGAAAAACACGCTCTTAATCCCGCGCTTTTTCATATCGTCAAGCGCACCAGAGCGCTTGAGCGCAGCAAGAAGCCCGCCGTGGCCATCAGGGCTCATGAAGATGTGGCCAATCTTATCGAGAATAATGCGACCATCTTCCGTCATACCAGGCCACATTCCCTGTGTGAAGAAAAAGACATTCTCAGGATCAAGCCCGAAATAATCGTTCTCCTCAAAACAACGAACGGTATCGGCATTGTTTGCCTCGCTCGTCATCACATAAAACGGAATGGCTGCGCCATAGCGAATGGAACGCGCAAGAATCTTCCTCGCATGGAAATAGAAAAGCGGAGCGCCAGTGACAGGCCCGATTGAGTAGCAACCCTTGGGGCCATCGTAGCCGAGACGAGAACCTTGGCCACCTGCTACGAGAAGCGCGGCAACGCGCCCAGACGAAAGCTCCTTCTCGCCTGCGGCAATGGCGCGCTTAAGCGCTGCGCCTTTGAGCACCGCAACCTTCGGCGCCTTACCTTTGGAAGTATCAACCTGAGAGACGCTTTTTCCAAGAGCCGCGCGGCAAGCCTTGATGCTCTTGGGGTCGATAGTAGAAATCTGCTCGAGCAGGACAGCGCGCTCGCTCTTTGAAAGATTCTTCCAATATTCAAGAACATGTTCCTGCCCACATGATGCGAGCATTTTCTCGGCTTCTGCGAATGTCATCGTTTTCTCCTTCAATACATTTTCTCGTACTCGCCCTTCCCGATGCGCTTGAGGGTATGAAACCCTGCACGCTTGGCTCGATAGTGAAGATCTGTCTGCGAATGCCCAAGCGCAGGCGCCTGAATCACCCTAATAATGGGCGAAGAACATTCAGGGCAAACTTTAAGCCGTTCCTCCGAAAGCGACTGTGAAACC
The DNA here is from genome assembly GCA_017629735.1 of Kiritimatiellia bacterium. Classification (GTDB taxonomy): domain Bacteria; phylum Verrucomicrobiota; class Kiritimatiellia; order RFP12; family UBA1067; genus UBA1067. The sequence goes on along the minus strand of JAGBWQ010000107.1, from coordinate 8,680 downwards.
TCAAAACCCCCGCGGCATCTGCCGCAGGAGTGTTCAGGGCATTGCGCTTCGTAAACGTATACCGGCATCGCTTTTTAGCGGCGCTCCTTAAGCGGAATATATTCGCGCGGATGGAAAATAGGCTTGTAAGCAGGGCGAATAATAGGCCCATTGTTCACAAGCTCCTCCATGCGATGTGCACACCACGACACGCAGCGAGCAACCGCGAAAAGCGGCGTGTAAAGATCTTTCGGAATTCCAAGCATATCGTAGACAAAGCCGGAATAAAGATCGACATTCGCACAGACGTCTTCAGCATTAGGATGGCGCTTGCGAATAATCGCAGGACCACACTCTTCGACGATTTCCAAAAGCTTCAATTCTGAAGTCCTGCGCTTTTCCTTCGCAAGTGCAACGGCTTTTGCCTTGAGCATCTGCGCGCGCGGATCGGAAATTGTATAGACGGCATGGCCAAGGCCGTAGATAAGGCCTGAGCCATCGCCAGCCTTGCGATCGGCAATCTTTTCAAGATATTTGACGACAGAATCCGTCTTTTCCCAATCAGGAACATTCGCCTTGAGCTCGTCCATCTGGCTCATAACGCGCAGATTTGCGCCGCCGTGACGAGCGCCTTTAAGCGAAAGAATAGACGCTGCAACTGACGAATAGATATCCGAATGAGACGATGTAACAACATGCGTAGTGAACGACGAGTTGTTGCCACCACCATGCTCAGCATGAAGAATAAGCGCCAAGTCGAGAGTCTCAGCCTCAAGGCGAGTATACTTGCCGTCTTCGCGAGTGAGCATAAGAATATTCTCGGCCGTAGACTTGGCTGGATCGGGATTGCGCATCATCAGAGGGCCGCCATCGTGATAATGGGCCTTTGCCTGATAAGTGTAGGCTGCAATCGTTGGAATCGAGCCAATAAGGTCGACAGATTGCTTCAAGCAAGTGCCAAGCGAAATATCATCGGGATTTTCATCGGCATACGCATAGGTGAAGAGAACTGCACGCGCAAGGGCATTCATAAGATCCCTCGGCGGATGCTTCATAATTGCGTTTTCCTTAAAGCCGTCGGAAAGTTTGCGACGCACACCAATGCGATTCTTCCAATCAACGAGCTCGCGCGATGACGGAAGATCTCCAAAAAGGAGAAGATATGCCGTCTCTTCGTAACCGAAGCGGTGCTCGCGGCGATCGGCCTGAACGATATCGGCAACATTAATGCCGCGATAATAAAGCTCTCCAGGAACAGGCTTGCGCTCGCCTTCATCCATCACATAGCCATGGACATTACCAATGGTGGAAAGCCCCACCAAGACGCCAGTGCCGTTATTGTCGCGCAAGCCACGCTTCACCCCATACTTACGGTATAATGCAGGATCGATATAATCGACCTTCTTGACCATTTCCGTATGCTTCTCTAACCATTTCTTGTCTGTCATAAGTATGTATTTTACCAAAAAAAGAGCTCTCTGTGGCAATCTTAATACTGTGAAAGCGCTCAAATAAGCGCATCAAGAATCGGCTCTATAAGAGAGACATCAACTCTCTCCACAAGCCCAGCATCTACGGCTTGAGCGACAGATGGGTCTATTGGGAGCGATGCTACCGCCTTTATCCCATGTGCGCTTGCAAGGTCGGCAGCTTTTGATTTGCCGAAGATTTCATGCGTCTGCCCACAGGAAGGACATTTGAACGAACTCATATTCTCCACAAGACCGAAAACGGGAACCTTCATCATGTCAGCCATGCGAACGGCCTTCTCGACGATAAGTTGCACGAGATCTTGAGGAGATGTTACGACAACCGCTCCAGTAACAGGAAGCGACTGAAAAACCGTCAGCGGTACATCGCCTGTACCAGGAGGCATATCGACGAACATTATATCGACATCCCCCCACGAAACTTCGCTCCAGAACTGTTTAACCGCGCTTGCAATTACTGGCCCGCGCCAAACAACTGGAGATGAAGGATCGTCGACAAGAAGATTAAGGGACATGATACCAATGCCACCTTGCGACCTGCAAGGAAGAATCCCACCCTCACCATCGGCAACGGCGCGTTCAGCAACGCCAAACGCAGTAGGAATCGAAGGTCCTGTAATATCGGCATCGAGAACCGCAGTCTTAAGACCTCTGCGCGAAGCAGCAACAGCAAGAAGCTCAGTAACAAGAGACTTGCCGACGCCGCCCTTGCCACTCATAACCGCGATGACCTTGCCTATTTTGCTTTTTGCATTTGCAGGCACACGAAAATCTGCGCTACCGCTGCACCCGCCATCAGCCTTTTTTGCGCAATTCGCGCAATCGTGATTACATCCTTCACTCATCTCAATTAACCCTTCTTTCTGAAATCAGCCTGCCTGCGCCCAGCAAAGTTGACCTTTCTGCGACGCTTATTACGACCGTCTTTGCCTTGCTTTGCTTTCCCCATCCAAGGAGCCTGCGGAAGAGAATCGCCTGCGCCTACCTTGCGTTCGGCATTCTCATTACGAAACGGATGGTCACTCTCGACGCGGATAGTCTTGCGAATAAAACGCTCCACCGCCTTCAAAAGACCTCTCTCCTCTGGAGCAACAAAGCTTACTGCAACACCCGACTCACCTGCACGAGCAGTGCGGCCAATGCGGTGGACATAACTTTCTGTTTCAATTGGCAGCTCCATATTAACGACGCAAGAAACATCCTTAACATCGATGCCGCGCGAAGCGATATCTGTTGCAACGAGCACTCTTATCTCACCGCGCTTAAACCCTTCAAGAGCCTTGGTGCGCTGGTTTTGAGTCTTATCGGAATGAATCGCCGCGCCAGGGATGCCCTCGCGATGCAATTTCTTCGCAACGCGATCTGCGCCATGGCGCATCTTCGCAAAAACAATCACCTTCTCCCATTCGGGATGCGTCTTGAGAAGATGGATAAGAAGCGAATCCTTGCAGTTCTTCTCAACAAACATTACTCTCTGGCTTATCTTCTCGACAGCTGGAGTTTCAGGAGCGATCTCAACTTTGACGGGATCGGTCACAAGCTCGCCTGCAAGGCGCGAGACTTCTGGCGACATTGTAGCGGAGAAGAACATCGACTGCCTGACACAAGGAAGCTTGGAAATAATGCGCTTAATATCGGGAAGGAAACCCATATCAAGCATTCTATCCGCCTCATCGAGCACAAAGCATTCAACCTGATCAAGATAGACAATTCCCTGAGTCATCAGATCTATAAGGCGCCCTGGGCAAGCGATAAGAGTCTCGGCGCCTTTTTTAATATCCTTCACTTGCCCGTACTGGCTTACTCCGCCGATAAGGCACGCAAAAGGAAGACTGGTGTGAACGGAATAGCGGCGAGCATTCTCAGCTGTTTGAACTGCAAGCTCCCTCGTAGGTGAGAGAACGAGCGCGCGAGGGTGACCTATGCGGCGCGGTTTTCTAACCTTTATCAAATGTTGGAGAATAGGCAACATGAACGCGGCAGTCTTACCTGTGCCTGTCTGCGCTATGCCAATCATGTCGCGGCCTGAAAGAAGCTGGGGAATTGCTTGCTCTTGAATTGGAGTAGGATGCTTATAGCCTGCGTCCGACAAAGCTTTCTGCAATTTGCCGTCCAACTTACCGAAAACGTTGCCCTCGAACATGGCCTTCTCCAATCTTGTTGCAAAAAAGCGAAAGGCCGCCGGAAATCCCCGGAGGCCTCCGACCTGGCTCGGGCGGCTGGATTCGAACCAGCGACCAATTGATTAACAGTCAACTGCGCTACCACTGCGCCACGCCCGAACTTGGCTTGTGAGCGCGTATTATATCAAAAATATTTCACTCGTGTCAAACGGGATATAAGATTTTTTCTTATACCCTTCTTATTTTGAAACTTGACGCGAAGGCCTAAAGCAAATTCTATTGATAATCGAAGCAAAGCTCTCTGCCCCAGATATAATCTCAATTGAAATTCTAAGATACAAACACCTTACGGGAGAAGTCTCAAATCTTGGGAATCTGACAGCATCCTTTTCAGTTGTAACTAGCGCATCAGCTCCCATATCAGCGGTGCGATTGAGAGCATATAAAATTTCTGACGACGCGTAACGATGATGGTCGGCGTATCTTTCACACCACACAACCTTCGCGCCAAGATGGCGAAGAGAATTTTCAAATCCTTTGGGCGAAGCAATTCCAGAAAGCGTACAAGTGGTTTTTCCCTGAAGCCAAGAAAGTGGAAATTCCTCACGGCTCCAAACATCTTTAAGCGACCTAGGCTCGTGCCTGCACTCTACAATCTCCGCCGTATCATTATAGCGGCGAATTTCCTCTTTCACCTTAGACACATCGCCGCGGCACTTCGTGAGAAATATGATATCGGCGCGCTTTAAATGACGAGCTGGCTCGCGCAAAATGCCACGAGGAAGCATATTGCCATTCCCAAACGGATTAGTCGAATCGACAAGAACAACTTCGACAGAATGTCTAAGCTTATAATACTGGAATCCGTCATCAAGAATAAGCGTATCGCAACCAAGCCGCTTAATAGCATAACGACCCGCCTTAACACGATTGCGATCTACAACAACAGCAACGCCAGGAAGATTTGACGCAAGCATATACGGCTCGTCACCACCCGTCTCAGAATCAAGCAAAACGCGGCGACCGTCCGACACGACTAAAGGCGGCTCAACAACTCCTGTAAGCATTCTCTTCCACCAAGGAGCTTCTTTTCTGCGGTACCCACGAGAAAGAATCGCAACCTTGCGACCTTCAGCAGCTAAAGTGCGCGCAAATATTTCAGTAACAGGTGTCTTGCCTGTTCCTCCTGCCGTAACATTACCAATAGAGATAACTTGAATCCCCAATGGATACCTGCGCATAAGGCCCACACGATAAAGAAAGCCTCTTACAGAAACGACAAATGAGAAAATCAAACTCACACAATAAAGAAACGCAAGAAGCACATTGACGGAGAAAGGCTGATCACGATCAGCGCCCTTTTCCTGAATAAGGCGCACCAATGCGTTTTCAAGACGCTCTATGCCGCTCTGTTTTGCTTTGCGCATCTAAAGACTACACTTCTTTCTTATCAATAGAACATCGGACTGCTGCCGTCGCCAAAAGCGCGGAGGAATATCTGGAAGCCAAAATTCCACTCCTCGTCATATTCGTGTCCATCAACAAGTTTATAGTCGTTCTCATACTCTACGTAAAACCTGAAGCATAGACAATCTGTTAAGAAGTCAAATGATGTTCCAACACGATCAAGTTCGTCCTTGTCGACATCCCAACGAACATATGGCGACCAGCGGAACCAGTGCAAAGGATGATGCGTATGTCCTATTTCAGCATAATGGAACATTGCTTCATTGAAGATATCTTCACTCATCGAAGATTTGTTATAAGGCGACGATGCGAAATCCCAAAGGCGGTGATCGCGCAAAGAGTACATCGCATACCACGAGAAATCTTCGGAAACCTTCTGCGAGAAACGCAAATCTGCCAATGCGATTTTATCGTTGTCAGAATCATACTCCGCCATCATTGTAAGAAGGACGTCCTCTTCTGGGGAGTATCTCAGACGCGCACCAGGAACGATAATTCCATTCCCTTCTCCATACAATGGCCTACCTGAAACAGGAAGCTTGTGCATATCATTATCAAGAGTAGATGGAGCATTGACAAAGCGCGCTGAATTAAGCTGAACTGCAGCATACACATCAAAGTCAATAATCGGACGCAAAGTACCTTTCTCGTCAACCTTGCTCCACTCATTGCGCAAACCAGGTGTAAAGCCATACCAAGAATACGGGAGATTACGGCCACGTCCTGCAAAATGATCTTCCCATGTGCGCGAGGCATCAAGCGCATCAAAGACATACGCACGAGCACCATCGTCATCACCAGAGATGTACGCTTCCTGTGCAAGAATATCGAAATATGGCTCAACCATGTGTAACCAATTCTCATTAACCCACGCCTCTCCGCGCGCGGCAAAAGTAGCACCTCCCTCAATGATGGAGCGTCCAAAATTTGAATCAGATGAAATAGCTTTATCCTTACCATCTAGCGGAGCAATGCCACCATCATCATAAAATGTGCCACGATAGGCAATTCTAGGAACGAACGAAACAAAATCATCAAAGAGCTTCATTGGGGCAGTCAGGCGATGATATGTATCGAAACGCGCGGCCTCATAGTTTGCCCATTGCCCGGGAACATACCTATATTCTGGCTTACTTTTTTTGGAATACTCAGCAGCACGACGGCGAAGGAATCCAAAGCGAGACTGAGATTCATAATTTAGAGGTGTTGAAAATACCGGCATTGGATTGATATCAAAATATATCTCAGGAAGACGCTCTGTCGCTCCAACAAAATCATTAAGCCTGCCATCAGCCTCCACACCGAACGATAGATTATTTTCAATATGCTCCCAAAACAGACCGCTCGTATCATAGCTTACAAACTGGTTCATTACACCAAAAAAATTATTACGATAAAAATCGGTGCGAAAATAAGAATCTGAATAATATGAGCCTCTTAACAAAACAGTATCGCGCTCCGTAGGCTCCCAGCGATGCGCTCCCTCAAATCCATAACGATCCGTAGGAACTGAGCTCCCCCAATTGGAATAATTCCACTTTGACTTCCTACGACGATCTCCATAACGCTCCTCGGCGTCCTGATCATAAGCATAGTATGACTTAAAATGACCACTTCCAAACTCACCTAAGCTCCATTTGAGATTCTCACCTACAGCAAGCCCGTTTTTCACACGCATATCAAATCGAGTTGAACCTCTTAACCAAGACTTCTCTTCTTCGTGATTCTCGTCTCCAAGAAGATGGTAACGATACTTCGTAAGGAGATATGCACCCCACCTGCCCGTATAACCAGGCATCCAAGTAAAGCCACACTTAGTGTCAAGAGGATACCAGAAATATGGTAGCCACAAAACAGGAACTTCAAAAAGCTCCACCCACATGTTGCGGAGGACTACATAATCCTTTGCACGATACTCGACTTCGCCTTCAACATTCCAGTGCATACAGCCAGGCTCGTTCGTGCAAGTAGTAACCTGCGTTGGATTGTAGAGTTTAATTACTCCATCAGCATTGCGCTCCAAATAATCGGAGCGAAGAGAAACGACTCCTTCTACGGCATGGACATGACCGGAAGCAACAGCTGCCTTAGTGACATTATCAATCGCAATGCGATCTGCCGTCAAATTAAGCGCGCCGATGGACGCTGCGAATAATATTGCCGATATCATGATTGAGAATAAATGACTTGCCCTGAAGAGGCATCAATAATTGAAAACGACTCCGGATGCCTATGAAGCTCGGAGACGAAGGTAAGACAAGTATTAAAATCTTTCTGCAATTTTGCCAGAATCTTACTATCCTCCGTTCGAAGGCGCTGCATTACCTGCGGAGCAATAACAATCTTAGGCTCAAACGGCTTCTTATCAAGCTCAGACTTGCGCAGAAGAGCCGTAAGTATTCGCTGCAACTCAACAGAAACAGCCATCGGAGATTTCACACGACCGCTACCCTGGCAGTATGGGCAGGTAGAAGTCAGTTGAGAAAGGATTGAGCTATCCTGACGCTGGCGCGACATTTCAAGCAACCCTAACTCGCTTATCTCAAGAACATTCGTACGAGCGCGATCGCGCTTCAAAGCATCTTTAAGTCTACGCACGACCTCGCGCTGATGCTTGCGGCTCTTCATATCGATAAGATCGAGAATCACCAACCCGCCGATATTTCTAAGGCGAAGCTGCCTTGCAACTTCATCCACAGCCTCCAAGTTCACTTCGCGAATGGCATCTTCCTGATTGCCATTCCCCTTGTAATGCCCTGTGTTTACATCTACTGCAATAAGAGCTTCCGTCTCATCGATTACGAGATAGCCGCCAGATTTAAGCATCACCTTGCGCGCGAAGGCATCCGAAAGCTGCCTCTCAATCCCATAATGGTCAAAGATACCAGTATTGCCGTCATAGCGACGAATCTTAGACTTCGCTCTACGAGAAATTTGCCCCGCAAGTTCCTTCATCGCCTCGTAACTCTTCTCGTTGTCGATAACGATAGAATCAACATCTTCCGTCAACCAATCGCGCACGACTCTCTCGCAAAGATCCGGCTCTTGGAATATGCAGCAAGGGGTGCGAAGATTGCGGGTATTACCCTGCATTTCGTTCCAAACAGTCAAAAGCCCCCTCAAATCGCGTGCGAATGCACGAGCAGATGCGCCCGCACCAACAGTGCGTACAACAAGCCCAACATTCTCAGGAAGAGGAAGTTTGTCGAGAATCTTTTTGAGGCGCTTGCGCTCCGCCCCATCTGAAATTTTCTTCGATACGCCACGAATCTTTTCGCCAGGCATCATCACAAGATAACGACCAGGAATAGAAAGATTCGCCGTAACGCGCGGTCCTTTGGTGGAAATCGGGCCTTTCGTCACCTGAACGATAATTTCCGACCCTGGAGGAAACTTCTTGGCTATTTCCTCGTCAGTAAGGCGATTCGACTTCTTTCCGCCACGCCTCTCGCTGCGCCCCTTGTCGTCATCATCATCAAGGATCGAATCTGCATCGCTCGTCATGTCCCAATAATGGAGAAATGCATTTTTCTTCAGACCAATGTCCACGAACGCAGCCTGAAGATCGTTTTCAAGATTCTGAATGCGCCCTTTGAAGATGCTGCCTACAAGCCGCTCCTC
>JAGBWQ010000106.1 GCA_017629735.1 Kiritimatiellia bacterium | reverse complement strand
CCTGCAAAGAAGGCGCCTGCTAAGAAGGCAGCAAAGAAGTAAGCTGATTCGATCGAATAGATCGAGCTCGGCGCGTCGGTTATAATAGCCGGCGCGCCTTTTTCAATTCTTTGGTATAATACCGCTATGAAAAGAAGAGTCGCCGTAGAAATCGACTTGGACGCTCTCGTCCGTAATTACCGTCGCATCGCCGTGCATGTCAAGAATCTTGATGTGCTGTGCGTTCTTAAAGCGAATGCGTATGGTCTTGGCGTCTCTCCATTTGCCCTTGCTCTTGCAAAAGCAGGATGTCGCTCTTTTGGTGTTGCAGAGCCTTATGAGGCAGAAGAGCTTTGCTCTACTTTTGAAGCTGCAAATCTAAAGGCCGATGTGCAGATTCTTTCGAGCATACTTCCAGATGAAATTCTTCCGATGGTCGAACGAGGTGTTATACTTCCTGTGACAGGTTTGGAAGAAGCTCATCTTATTTCTGATGCCGCGCATAAGGCAGGAAAAAAAGCACGGGTTCATTTTAAGATTGATACTGGCATGGGAAGGCTCGGCATTCCCGCTTTCGGTGAAGACGGCATCAACAAAGCTCTTTCGGTGATATGCGATTGTCTTCCTCTTCAAGATCTCGAATGCGAGGGGATTTTCTCTCATTGTGCAATGGCTTACGATCCGGCCGATCCGTTTACTTCCAACCAAATTGCACTTTTTAAATCTCTCGTTCAAGCGTTGGCAGAGAAGGGAATTTCGTTCAAGCGCGTTCACATGGCAGCATCTGATGCAGTGAACAATTTCCCAGAAACTCTTTCTCCTCCCTTTAACACCGTAAGAACAGGCATTAACTTGCACGGCTCGTTTGATCCTAACGGCCTTAGGGCGCTTAATGTGGAGAGCGTTCTTTCTCTTAAAACGCGTGTAGCACAAGTAAGAAATCTTCCTGCCGGCACATCGCTTGGCTATGGAAGAACTTATACTCTTTCATCTCCATCGAAGATCGCAGTTATCTCTGCTGGGTATGCCGATGGACTTCCTTTGCAACTTGGTAATCGCGGTTTTGTCTTTATTGGCGGCAAGCGTTGCCCTGTGGTGGGGCGCGTGTCGATGGATTATGCTACTGTCGATGTTTCAAATGTTGAAGGCGTTAAGATAGGCGATGAGGTTATATGCTTCGGTCGATGCGGAGACGATGCTATAACTCCCGACGATTGGGCTGCTCTTAAAGGAACTCATCCCTACGATATTATTTGTTCACTTGGAAGCCGAGTGCTTCGCAAAACGGTTGGCACGGCCGATATGGTATAATACGGATATGAGTCAGGAATGGAATATCAAGAGCAGGGGTCATGTCTGCTCAGTTTGTTATAAAAATCTCGTCGATCGCGCGCCTGTGGTGAGCGTTCTTAAAGAGATTCCTTCGGGTTATGAAAGGCTTGATTGTCACCCAGAGTGCTGGAAGGCATTCGAGCGCGATTGGGAGCCTTTTTCGCAGTGGGATAGCGTCTATTTTGCACCTGTCAAAGAAGCAAAGAAAGAGCCCGTCAAGAAAGAAGATGCAGGCGAGCTTCTTCGTCAGCTTGTCTCTTTGGACGACCCTGCAATGAAGAATGTGGTTTATGTTCTTGCTGTTATGCTTGAGAGAGCCAAGATTCTCGTTGAGCGCGACTCCAAGACTCTTGAAGATTCTACCATTCGCCGCGTCTATGAAGATCGCAAGCAAGGGGATACGTTTATCATTCTTGACCCTCGCCTCAGGCTCGATAATCTCGCTGAGGTGCAGCAGCAGGTTGTGGCGCTTCTTTCCGGAACAAAGACACTCGGAGATGTAGTTGCGGACGAGGAAGCTTTCGCAAGCGCCGATGAAGCTCAGCCCCAAGCAGATTGAAGCTCTTCGCATTGTAGCTGAGGGACGCTTCTGCCCAGGCCTCGTTCAAGAGGACGATGGGTGGCATGCGCGGTGGTTGCCGCTTGATCGCTCCAGTGAAGCAAAGATTTGGGTCGATGAATATGTAAGAGCATCTGCCATGACTCCTCTTACGGAGGACGCAGAGCTCGATCGGCACGAAACGCTTCATGATGCTTGGATAGCGGCGCTTCGCTCGCGTACCGCGCTTGTTCAGTGGAATGACGCAGAGTGCCGCGCATTTGCCGAGGAGCTTGCCGAATGGAGTTCGGGCGTGATGGACGATGTTGAAGCACGCGGCGGAATGTGTTTTTCTCTTGGTGCGACAAAAGACGGAAAGTTTTCGCTTTCTTGTCCTATCCCGCGCGGCAAACGCGCGCTGTGCGCGCTCGGTCAGGCGGCATATGTGTGGCATCCGCTAAAAGGATTGAAAAAAGATGGAGAAGTTCTTTCTGTTGAGCTTACTAAAGCAGAAGCTTCTTCTTTCATAAAGGATGGTGCATCGGCTCTTGTCTCTTCGGGTTATAGCGTCGCGGCTCTTCCGCAAGAGGCTCTTGTTACGGCTGAGATGGAAGTTTTAACTCCTGAGGAAAAACCTTCAGGGAAACATTCAGTTGGGAAGACTTTTTCTGGTGAGGTTAAACTTTCTGTTAAAGTTGCAGGGCAGAAGGTGACGGCGGAAGAGATACGATTCCTTCTTGATCAAAATTCACCGCTCGTGTTCTTCCGTGATAGATGGATAGAAGTTAATCGTTCGATTCTTAAGGAAGCATTGCGTGCGCTTGAGAAAGTTTCTGGCAAGAAGCCCGATATCATGCAGTTTGCGCTTGGCATTGGTCGGGTAGGCAATCTTGAAATCGATTCTCTCAAAACGCATGGCTGGATACGAGGGCTTCTCAATACGCTTGGATCGGCAGGTAAGGCCGGTGGCATTTTTGATGAAGAATATGCCTTGCCAACATTGAACGGCACTCTTAGAAATTATCAGCGTCGCGGCGTTCAGTGGATGAAGTTTCTTACCGATCAGGGTTTTGGCGCGCTTCTTGCCGACGATATGGGCCTTGGTAAAACAGTTCAGGCAATTGCGTGGATGCTTTCGTTCCGTCAAAGCGCACCAGGGCCTGTTCTTGTCGTCGCACCGCTGACGCTTTTAGTTAATTGGCGGCGCGAGATTGCAAGGTTCTCGCCGGAATCTCGTGTCTATGTCCATCAAGGGCCTTCGCGCCATATGGCAAGCGGTTTTGTTTCTGCGGCAATGCAGTCGAATGTAGTTGTCACAAGCTACGGGCTTTTAGTGCGCGATCATAGGCTTTTTGCATCGGTTTCGTGGAGCGCTCTTGTGCTTGATGAAGCGCAGATGATTAAAAACCCAGATACTCGAGCAGCACGCTCAGTCAGGGCGCTTCTTCCTCCGCGGCGCATTGCGCTAACCGGTACGCCAATCGAAAACTCTCTGATGGACATTTGGGCGCTTGAGGATTTTCTTAATCCTGGCTTTCTTGGTGATAGGCGATCTTTCCGTGATCGCTTCGCAAAAGATCCTTCTCCATATAGCGGCTCTTTTGCTCGTCTCCGCCATGCGCTTGAGCCATTTGTTTTGCGCAGGCTTAAATCAGAAAAGGAAATCGCCTCGGAGCTTACTGGCAAGCGCGAGGTTCGCGAATACTGCACGCTTTCGCCAGTTGAAAGACGCGCGTATGAAGAGGCGCTCGAATCGTATCGCATTGGCGAGCATACGCCAGGAGATGCTCTTGCGCTTTTGAACGAGCTTAAACTTATTTGCGATGGCGAAGGCAAGACAGAGCGTCTCTTTGAATTGCTTGAGTCTATCTTCGATGCAGGCGAGTCTGCTCTTGTCTTTACACAGTATGCAAAAGTAGGAGCGCGTCTTCAATCGCAGTTGTCGGCGCGGTTCGGGAAGAAGTTTCCGTTTCTTCACGGTGGGCTTTCGCTTAAAGAGCGTGAAGAGGCGGTTAAAGAGTTTTCCCGTCCCAATTCGCCGCCATCAGCATTTATCCTCTCGCTTCGTGCAGGCGGATATGGTATCAATCTGACAAAAGCGGCTCATGTCATACATTTCGATAGGTGGTGGAATCCTGCCGTCGAGAATCAGGCCACAGACAGAGCCCATCGCATTGGACAGAGAAAAGATGTCTTTGTTCATCTTATGATTTCTGAAGGAACTCTTGAAGAGCGCCTCGACGATATGCTTCGCGGAAAGATGCGTCTTAAAGATGTTCTTGCGGATGGTGAGGAATTTTGGGCGGCAGTCCGCCTCGACGGCGAGGAGAAATGCTCATGAGCGGACACAAGAAATATCCAGTTAGGATTCCTCGGTACGCCTCTGGCATAAAGATGCAAGAGACGCGCTCTTCTGGGCGTAGTTGGTGGGCGAGGCGCTGGATGGAGGCTCTTGAGGTGATGGGGCTAAAGGGGCGTCTTGGCCGCGGAAGAGACTATGCAGTAAGAGGGCAGGTTGTCTCAATGACGATTGAAGGGTCGTTAGTTACTGCTGTAGTGCAGGGAACGCGCGAAAATCCTTATTCTGTAGAGCTTCGCTTTCGTGCTCCTCAAGGAGAGGCGCGTCAAACTTTGATTGCAGATCTTGCGTCTGAGCCGATGCTTGTAGCGCGGCTTCTAGCAGATGATATTCCGACAGAGGTGGAGCTTCTTTTTAAAAAAGCAGGGTGCGATCTGTTTCCTGGTGCAAAACTTGGGCCAGGCAAGTATGATATGACCTCTTCGTGCTCTTGCCCAGACTATGCAAATCCGTGCAAGCATGTTGTTGCGGCTCTTATGGTCCTTGGTGAGGAAATTTCGCGTCGTCCTTTGGTTCTTCTCGCATTAAGAGGTATTTCAATGGAGGAGTTGTACGATGAAGATTGAGTCGCCTGTGTTGCTTAGGCTTGGTCCTGTGCCATTTTGGAGAGGAACAAAAAAGTGCCTTCCAGAGCTTGATCTTGTATATCGTCGCGCGCGAGTTGCTGCCGAACGCTTGATGTCGACGAGTGTGCCAATTGAACAATCGTCAAAAGGCAAAGCAGTAGCTAAGTAAGATTTTTGTTGGAGAATTAATTGGTGGTGGGGCAAGGATTCGAACCTTGGAAGGCGTAAGCCAGCAGATTTACAGTCTGCCCTCGTTGACCACTTGAGTATCCCACCAGTGATGCAAACTGGTGCGTAGT
>JAGBWQ010000012.1 GCA_017629735.1 Kiritimatiellia bacterium | reverse complement strand
TAACGGCGTTAAGGAGCTTGTTATTGCAGGTATGCTTCTTGCCAGCCGCGACATTGTCGGCGGTATCGATTGGGTCAAGGAGAATGCTGCAGATCCCGCAGTAGGCAAAGCAGCTGAGAAGGCTAAGAAGGCTTTTGCTGGTACGGAAATCGCAGGAAAGAAGCTTGGTGTTATCGGTCTTGGCGCAATCGGTCAGAAGGTTGCCAATGCCGCCACCTCTCTCGGCATGGAAGTTTATGGATACGATCCTTACCTCTCTGTCGAAGCTGCATGGAATCTCTGCCGCTCCGTCAAGCATTGCAAGGATGTCGAGACGATCTATCAGACTTGCGATTTCATCACCATTCATGTTCCTGCGCTCGAGTCGACGAAGGGCATGATCAATGCCGAGACGATCGCTATGATGAAGACTGGCGTCATCATCATCAACGCAGCTCGCGACGCTCTCGTCAACGAGAAGGATATGCTCGCAGCTCTCGAGTCCGGTAAGGTGCGCAAGTATGTTACCGACTTCCCCAACGCCGTCACGGCAGGCAGCAAGGGCTGCATCGTTATTCCTCACCTTGGCGCTTCCACTGCCGAGGCTGAAGATAACTGCGCAGTTATGGCTGTTAAGCAGATGCGCGACTTCCTCGAGAACGGAAACATCGTCAATTCCGTCAACTATCCTGCTTGCTCGCTCGGCCCGGCAAAAAAGGCTGGTCGTGTCGCTATCTGCCACAAGAACGAGGCGAACATGATTGGCACCTTCACATCGATCCTCGGCAATGCCAAGGTCAACATCGATGCTATTGCCAACAAGGCGCGCGGCGATATCGCTTATACGCTTATCGATACTGACACAGCCGTTCCTGCTGATGTTGTTGCTGCGCTCGGAGCGAGCGACGCAGTCATCCGCGTTCGCGTTGTTAAGTAAGAATTAAACGAAGGGGCGGGGAATGGGTTACGCCAAAAGGAAACCTACTTCAGCGGCATCATCGACTGCCGCGCCCGTCCCTTCGCCTAAACCTTCCTCCGGGAGTACAGCCCGGAAGGGAGGTTCTATATGGTCGATGCAGATTGGCACTCCGAAGCGCAAGACGGATATGAAGCGCGTCGAAGTGCTTTTGTTTGTCTCTGAGCTTGCAGATCTTCTTGAAGCAGGCATGACGCTTGGGCAGGCTTTGCAGGCGTTGGCGAATCAGGGCGAAGAAGATTCTGCGCGCAGGTACATTTGCCAAGAGCTTTGCGATTGCATTGTGCGCGGCGAGACATTCTCAGGCGCGTGTGCGCGCCATCCAAAGACTTTCCCTCCGCTTTTTTCAAATATGCTGCGCGCGGGCGAAGCCTCTGGCGCGATGATCGAAGTGTTGCGTCGTCTTGGAGATCATTATGAGCGCGATGACAATATGAGAGGCAAGATTAAAGGCGCGCTCACATATCCTGTCATTGTGCTTTGCTTTGGTATTTTTGCGGTCATTGGTGCTCTTGTTTGGATCATACCGCAGTTCCAGAAGGTGTTTGATTCGATGGGCGCGGCGCTTCCTCTTCCCACGAGAATACTTATTGGGATGTCCGATGCGCTTATAAATTATGGTTGGGCGATGGCGCTTGGAGTTGGCGTTATTGCGCTTTGGTTTAAGAAGTGGCGCAAGACTGCAAGCGGAATAAGGAAAATTGATACTTGGAAGTTAAAGGCTCCTCTTATCAAAGGCATTGTGGCATCTGGCGCGTATTCATCTCTTGCTTATACGCTTAAGACATTGCTCTCTAATGGCGTTAATGTTATCCAGGCGCTTAAGATATGCGAAGAGACATGTGGCAATGCTGTTATCGGTGATGCGCTTGCAACGGCTCGTAAGCGCGTTACAGACGGCACTACGATTTCAGGCCCGCTCGCGGCGAGCGGCGTTTTCCCTAAGATGATGACGGATATGTTGGCGGTGGGCGAGCAGGCTGGCGATATGGCCTCATCGCTTGAAAATGTTGGTCGTCGTTATCAAAAGGAGATGGATCGCAACATTGCGGCTTTTACAAATGCGTTAGAGCCGATTCTTATTGTTGGAATTGCAGGCGTTGTAGGATTTGTTGCAATCGCCATTCTTACGGCGGTGTTTAAGGTCTCTTCTTCAATCGGCTGACCCATTAGATGATACAATTTTTGAGCCTGAATTTCCCCTCATATTCCCTACTAGTATGATATAATATAAATATGAAAAAGCAGATCAGACCTACTTTTTCATATTCGCAAAGGAGGGAAAATGTCAAATTCAAACAATCGGATAAAAGAATACAATACG
>JAGBWQ010000105.1 GCA_017629735.1 Kiritimatiellia bacterium | reverse complement strand
TGTCCTTAGCGACCGACATCATCCTGTGGCCCTCCAGAAGCGCAAGCTGCGAGAGTATCTCCCAGCAGCCAATGTGCCCGGAGACCGTTACTGCCGGTTTATTCTTGGAAAGAAACTTTTTACCGGTCTCAGACATCTCTCCCGCAATCTTCACTCTCGCAATAGCATTGCGGCATGTCCAGAACGCATGCCCCACCGTCCGCGCCATGTTGCGATACGACCTGCGGATTATCTTCTCTTCTGCTGTCGTAGGATTGTAAACCTCTACTGGGCGCACAATACCGTCAGCCTTGATCCTGCCGCGAATAACACGCAAATTTGCAAGCGAACGCCGCTTACCCTTTCCGTCAAAACGGTACATTACCGCCGAGACGAAATCGCAAAGCCCCAGCATCCAATTATGCGAAAGATTAGAAAAGATAGCAATGCCCAATCCTATCCCCAACCATTCAAATGGTCGGCGTAGGATTCTCTTTAAAGCCTTTATCTTTCGCTTATTCACGCTAACGGGACAATTATACCATAATGACCTAAAAAAAAGAAGAACGCCCGTTAAAAGGCGCTCTTCTTAATTTACCCTCAAGGAAGGAAATTAGTTAGCTGCGGCTTCGTCGCCGTAACCCTTCTCCTTGAGATAATCGACGACCTTGCCGACCGTCGTAAGCTTTTCTGCGTCCTCTTCGGGAATCGCTGCGCCGAATTCTTCTTCGAACGCCATGATGAGCTCGACGCTGTCGAGCGAATCTGCACCGAGATCGTCAATGAACGATGTCTCGGTCGTGACCTGCTCAGCATTGACGCCAAGCTGTTCAACGATGATGTCTTTTACGCGATCTTCAAGCTTTCCTGCCATAATATCCAACTCCTTATGTTGTTTGTTGTTTCGTATTATACTAAATTTCCCGCCTGTTGTGCAAGGGGGTCAACCGATCATTCCGCCGTTGACGGAAATTATCTGTCCAGTCACATACGCAGCCCCATCGCCAGCAAGCCAGGCGACTGCATTTGCGATGTCTGCCGCCGTGCCGAAGCGACGCAGAGGAATCGTATCCATATAGCGCTGCTTGACATCGTCGGGAAGAACATCTGTCATTTTGGACTGAATAAAACCAGGGGCGATGGCGTTGCAGCGGACATTGCGCGAGCCAAGCTCTTTCGCCGTTGTCTTCGTAAGCGAGATGACGCCGCCCTTAGAGGCCGTGTAATTCGCCTGCCCTGCATTGCCCATAATGCCAACCACAGAAGCAATATTGATGATCGAACCACCCGCCATAGAACCATCGGCGGCCTTGTTCTTCATCATCGGCCTAGAAACCGCCCTCGTGAAAAGGAATGTTCCCTTGAGATTGACATTGATAACGGCATCCCAATCCTCATCCGACATACGCATAAGAAGGCCATCACGCGTGATGCCAGCATTGTTGACGAGAATGTCGACACGCCCGAAATCTGCAAGCACTGACTTGACGCACCCTTCGACCTGCTCGGTAGAAGAAACATCAACGCCATAGCCCTTCGCCTTTACGCCCGCTGCCGCCAAGGCCGCAACCGTTTCGTCGCACCACTCGACCTTAACATCGCACACCGCCACATCGGCGCCGCGATTGGCGAGCTCCTGCGCAATTGCAGCTCCAATGCCGCGCGCAGCTCCAGTGACGATTGCCACCTTGCCTTTGAGATTTTGCTCCATTTTGTTCCTCTTTCTTTTTCAGCGAATAAATTGTTTGGAATAGTACCAAATTCCCATTGGTTTGACAAGATGCCACAGCTCCCCAGTCTAAAACTCCGAACGGATAAAAACCGAAAGCGCATCTTTCCAGGTAGATGTCCTATAGCCTAAGACATTAAGAGCGCTCTTGCGCAACGCCGAATTTTTAGGCCGCTTTGCAGGACGAGGGAACTCTTCCGTTGTACAAGGGACGATTTCCCTCTTAAACCTCTCCCCCATTAGCTTCTTGATCTCGCATGCAAAATCGTACCACGAGCACGCCTCCTCGCATGTAGCATGCACAATTCCTGAGACTTCCGGCTTCTCAAGAAGAAAGGCGATAGCCTCTGCAACTACATCTGTCGAAGTCGGATTGCCGCGCTGATCGTTGACAACCTTGATTGGCTCACCTTCCTTCGTGCCAAGCGACACCATCGTATGAACGAACGAAGGACCTCCCGCTCCATAAAGCCATGCCGTGCGAAGGATAACGGCAGAAGGACACACCATTGAAATTAGCCTCTCGCCTGCAAGCTTCGACTCTCCATAGACTGTGCGCGGCGATGTGAAATCTCCCTCTCCCCAAGCCCACGGCTCACGCGGCGGCTCTCCGGAAAAAACATAATCTGTGGAAATTGCAATAAGCCGCGCCCCACACGCAGCGGCGGCAACAGCAACATTGCGCGAGCCTTCTTCATTAAGACGAAAAGCAAGATCGCGATTTGTCTCGCAATCATCTACCTTTGTCATCGCCGCACAATGTATTATTACATCTGGCTGTATCTCTGATGCCTTCAGACAAAATGCGTCGCCCTCTGTTATATCCCACTCAGGCAAATCTGCAACGACTATCGAATGATCCGCAAGACGGCGACACAATGTGCGCCCGAGCATCCCAGCTCCACCTGTAATCAATATCTTCATTTCGTCTTCTCTTTGCGACCCAAAACCTCTACCATGTTAGCACCAAGAAGCACTATCTGCCAGCTCATGTAAAGCCACGCAAGAACTATCGGCATAAAAGCAAACGATCCGTAAAGCGCAGAAGATTTTGCAATTCCAACTTGCGCAACTGCACAGACCTTCATCCATCCGCCAAAAAGTATCGCCGTCGCTGCACCTCCCCAAACCGCATGACGGAATGAGACGCGGCGATTTGGAAGAAACCAAAAGATGAATGCGAATACAAGTGTGGACATTACAAATGTAAAAAGAGTCCTAAGAACCCACGAATCCAAAATACTTACAAGCCCTTCGCCCAACCATTTTGTAACTGATGTTACATCTGATGTCGCCAAAATAACGCTGCGCACCGCGCCCATAACAGGAAGTGACATTGCCGCGGTAGCCAATACGGGGACAACTATTATCAAAAGAAGATACGAATAAGCTCTCTTCCATATTGGTCTTTCTTCAGGCACATTCCAAATTTGATTGAAACTCACCTCTACCATTCCTAACGAAGAGATGACTGTCCACAACAAAAAGCAAAATCCAATCCAGCCAAATGTTCCGATATCAAATGCATCAATGCGCTTGAAAAGAGAATTAAAAATCTCTCTTGCCTGCTGCGCAAATGCCTCAACTGCCGCACGCCCCGCCGCACGACTCTCTTCAGTTTCCAAAACTTCTGCGGCAGATCCAAGAACTTCATCGCGCCCGGTCTCGATTTCGGTGATGAACGAATCTATTTTAGCATTGATATATCCTTTCGCATAATCGTCTACACCAACCGTCTTGGCAAGAACAAGTATGCAGCAGAGCACTGGCATTACAGCAAGAAGAGAAAAATAAGTCAATCCTGCCGCGAACATAGACGAGCGATTCTTCAGAAAACCGCAAACGACCTCACGGGAAAATTCGTAAACCTTCTTCATAGTTTGTATTATAACATCTCTTAGCCGCACCGTGAGAAAATAAAATGCAATTGCGTGAAAAAAGGAACCGCGGTTTGACACCGCGGCTCCTCTTCGACCATAAGTCAGACAAGTAATTACTTGACCTCGACTTCGGCACCAGCCTTCTTGAGCTGCTCGGCGATCTTGTCGGCCTCGTCCTTGGCGATGGCTTCCTTGACCTTCTTGGGAGCGCCGTCGACCATGTCCTTAGCGTCCTTAAGACCGAGACCCGTGATTGCACGGATTTCCTTAATGACGGCGATCTTGTTAGCGCCAGCGGCCTTGAGGATGACGTCGAACTCGGTCTTCTCTTCAGCAGCAGCGGCAGCGCCACCAGCAGGAGCAACTGCGACAGCAGCGGCGGCAGAAACGCCCCACGCTTCTTCGAGCGCCTTAACGAGTTCGTTGATTTCGAGAACGGTCTTGCCGGACAGTTCCTGGATGATTTCTTCGTTTGTCATTTTTCGTTTTCCTTTTTATTTCAACCTTCAGCGTTTTTCATCTGAAGGAAAGTGTTTTATTCGGCAGCGGGCGCTTCTGCGGGAGCTGCTTCGGCTGCAGGAGCCTCGGCGGGAGCCGCTTCGGCCGCGGGAGCTTCTGCTGCAGGCTCCTTCTTCGCCTTCTCGGAGAGGACGCGCGCCAAACGGGTGGCAGGCTCCTTGAGAAGCATAAGAAGCGTAGCTCTGAGCTCGTTCTTGCCGGGGACCTTGGAGAGTGCCTCGACCATCGCAGCATCGACGATCTTGCCGTCGTAATCAGCGCCCTTAACGGAAGCCTTGCCGCCGGAATTCTTGACGAACTCCATGATAGCCTTAGCGACTGCAGTCGGCTCGCCATGTCCAGTGACGACGGCCGTGCCGCCGACGAGCATCGCGTTGACTTCTTCGCTCCAGCCCTTCTCCTTCGCGACCTTGGCGAGGAAGGAGTTCTTGACGACGAGAAGACGGCTATCGAGAGCGCGGAGATCCTTACGGAGCTTAGCGAACTGAGCGACCGTCACGCCGCCGTGATTAACCATGAAGCAGTAGTCCGAATCCTTGACACGGGCGACGACTTCTTCGAGAATCGCAACTTTTTCTATGCGCATCTTAAGTTCCCCCTTGATTATTCGGCGACGTTGGAAACGAGCACGGGAACGCCGACGCCCATGGTGGAGGAAATGCTCATCGACTTGATGAACACGCCCTTGACAGAAGCGGGCTTCGCAGACTGAATCGCGGAAACGACAGCCTTGATGTTCTCGACGAGCTTGTCTTCATCGAACGAGCGCTTGCCCGCGACGACTGCGACGTTACCTGTCTTGTCCATACGGAAATCGACCTTGCCGCCCTTGGCTTCCTTGACTGCGGAGGCCGTATCGTCGGTCACCGTACCAGTCTTGGGGTTGGGCATCAAGCCACGAGGACCGAGGACACGAGCGCACTTACGGACATCCTTCATCGCTTCGATTGTTGCGATGGCGACGTCGAAATCGCACCAGCCTTCCTTCGTGACCTTCTCGATGAGATCTGCAAGACCAACATAGTCAGCGCCAGCTGCGCGCGCTTCTTCAGCGTGATCGCCACCTGCGAAGACGGCAACCTTGACAGCCTTACCAGAACCGTTGGGGAGCTTGACAGCGCCACGAACAGCGGTGTCGCCCTTGGTCAGATCCTTACCGAGGCGGAAATAGACATCAACCGTCTCGTCGAACTTAGCGCCAGGGTTCGCCTTGACGAACTTGACGGCCTCTTCGATCGAAACAGGCTTCTGCGGCACCTTCTTCGCCGCGTTGAAATACTTCTTGCCGTGAGAACTCATTCGACCACCTCGATTCCCATGTTGCGAGCCGTGCCTGCAATCATCTTGATCGCCTGCTCCGGATCTTCAGTGTTGAGATCGGCCTTCTTCATCTCGACGATCTTCAAAAGCTGAGCCTTCGTGACCTTGCCGACCTTGTTCTTGTTGGGAACGCCGCTGCCCTTAGCAAGACCCGCTTCCTTCTTGAGGAGCGTAGATGCCGGCGGCGACTTGAACTGCAGCGAGAAACTGCGGTCCTGGTAGACCGTGATAACTACGGGAATTACAAGACCGGCATCCTTAGCCGTCTTGGCATTGAACTCCTTGCAGAACTGCATGATGTTGACACCGGCAGAACCAAGGGCAGGACCCACGGGCGGCGCGGGATTCGCGGCACCGGCGGGAATCTGGAGCTTAACAACTCCTGTTACCTTCTTAGCCATGATAAAGTTCGCTCGGTCGCTCCGCTACTTTCGCAGCAGAAACTTCCTCGCTCACTCCCTTTCTCTTTTCGTGCGACTCCTCCCGGGGATCCTGCCCGGTCAAACGGACCGCAAAACCTGCCGTTACTGACGGAGAGATTCGAACGTCTCTTCGACGGCGACCTTCTCCACCTGCCAATACTCGACGTCGACTGGAACCTTGCGGCCGAAGACTTGAACATCGACCTTGAGTTTGCCCCTGTCGGGATCCACCATACTGACTATGCCCGTCAAACCCATGAACGCGCCGTCAACAATCTTCACCGTCTCTTCAACGTTGAAAACAACTTTCGGACGCTCAACAACCTGACCGCCCGAAGGCTTGTCGAGGATGATAGCATCCACTTCACTCTGCTTGAGCGGCTGTGGCCTCTCACCGCCGACGAACCCGATAACTCCAGGGGTCTCGCGCAGGAACTGCCAAGTACGCTCGTAAATCGCCTTTTTCCCGTTCTCATCAAGCCCGCGCGACTCATCATAGAGTGCGAGCTCGCAAAGACAATAGCCCGGGAAGAACTTCTTTGTTATTGTGCGCTTCTTGCCATTCTTCTTTTCAGTGACCTTCTCGGTCGGCACAACGCACTGCCCGATAAAATCCTCCATGCGCTCGAGCTTGACGCGCGCTTCAATAGAACGTTGAACCTTGCCTTCCTGACCAGTCAACGTATGAAGCACAAACCACTGTTTTTCCATTTCAGACCCCCTCGGAGAATTCACCAACAGGCCGCCACGCTTAGGCGCCAGCGTGCACCGCCTTGATTACCCCTTCGATCGCCTTGTCGCAAATAAGAGTTGTGGCGGCAAGGATGAAAATGAACGAAATGACGACAAGAGTCGATTCCCAAAGCTCATTCATTCCAGGCCACGTAACACGCTTCGCTTCTGCAGCGACACCTGAAAGATACTTTTTCGTTTTACTAATAACGCTCATGTCATTCACCCAGTCTGTCATTTGGCAGGGTAGGAGGGAATCGAACCCCCATAGGCGGTTTTGGAGACCGCTGCACTGCCATTGTGCTACTACCCTAAGTAAGTGGAAACCTTATTTACCCTTGGTCTCCTTGTGGGTCGTACGCTTGCGGCAAGTCGGGCAGAATTTCACCTTTTCAAGGCGCTCCGGCATCGTCTTTTTGTTCCGCGTAGTCGTATAGTTGCGGTTCTTGCACTCGCCGCATGCCAAAATTGCGAGTTCACGCATATCTAATTACCTCTATCTTGATTGACGCAGCCATCTGGTCAAGCCTCGCCCGCTCCCCCGGCCGACCACATCAGTCGGGATTGCGGGCAGGCATCTCACAGAAGACTTATCGTCTTACTTGATAATCGCGGAAACCGTGCCGGCACCGACCGTGCGGCCGCCTTCGCGGATCGCGAAACGCATCTTCTCTTCGAGAGCAACAGGAGCGATGAGCTTGACTGCGATCTCGACGTTGTCGCCAGGCATAACCATCTCGACGCCCTCAGGGAGCTGGATGTCGCCAGTTACGTCCGTGGTACGGATGTAGAACTGAGGACGATCGCCCTTCATGAACGCGGTGTGACGGCCACCCTC
>JAGBWQ010000104.1 GCA_017629735.1 Kiritimatiellia bacterium | reverse complement strand
TGCATTCCAGACATGGGCGTTTGAGTTTGCGGTCAAGATTGACGGCATTGCGGTCGGAGTTGACGCGCTTGAGGTGAATATTAGGAAAGTGTTTGGCATTGAAGGAGCAGAGAAGCTGGCGAGCGGCGGGGCTGGATTCAGTTCAGATAATGTGGAGGTAAATACCGCTATGCCAGAGAACGATAATGTGGAGTTCACTGTTACGTCGAGGATGGGGAACGGCGAAAAACCGAATTCCTTATTTGGGATTGAAGCGCGGGGGGAATCGTAGTATAATGTCGGGCAGTGAATGAAGCGTACCTTTTGCTAAGAGGAGGAGAGGGAAATGAAAAAAGATTTTGGAGTTAAAACTTGGCTTATGCCGATGCCTGTTTTGATGGTTGGCTCTTATGATGAATCTGGCGTTGCGAATGTGATGACTGCCGCGTGGGGCGGAACAGGGAGCGATGAATTGCTGACTGTCTGCATCGATAGCGGCCACAAGACATGGGCGAATATTAAAAATCGCAAAGCGTTTACTGTCGCAGTTGGCGTGGAGTCGGAAGTTAAAGCGTGCGATACGCTGGGGTGTGTTTCGGGCAACAAGGTTTATGATAAGGTCGCCCGTGTTGGGTGGCATACGGATAAGTCAGCGCATGTAGATGCGCCAGTCGTTAGAGAGCTGCCGCTTGTTTTTGAATGCGAGCTTGTATCAATGGACGAGAGCACTTGTCTTGTCGTTGGCCGTGTAGTTAATGTTGCGGCAGAGGAGACGGTATTAACAGAAGGGGAACCTGATTCTGATAAAATTCGCCCGATTGCATATAACCCGATACAGCACGAGTATCGGGCAATGGGTGCGAGTATTGCACATGCTCATCAAGGGCAGATTGATTAGGAGAATTGAATTCGCAATGAAACCTGAAACCATACCTATGACGATGGCTATTCGCGCTCTTAAGGCAGCGAAGGTTGATTTCGAAGGCATCTGCGCGGCGATGTCTCCAGCCGCGCTTGAGATTGTTCTTCCTGAAACTGAACGCGTCACCGTTGCGATATAATCTACGGAGGTGTGAAGATGGAAAACATTGTGATTGTCGGTAGCGGTCCTGCTGGATTAACCGCTGGAATTTACGCCGCTCGTGCTGGATTTGCGCCGCTCGTTATCGAAGGTATGCTTTCCGGCGGGCAGCTTACTGAGACTGCTGAAGTCGAGAACTTCCCTGGCTTTGCAGAATCTGTCTCTGGTCTCGATCTCATGATGTCCATGCGCAAGCAGGCAGAAAAGGCAGGTGTGCGTTTTGCGATGGACGCAATAACCTCGGTCGATTTTTCTGCCACGCCTCACAAGTTAGAGGGAATGTCGAAGCAGTACGAGGCAAAGTGCGTAATCATCGCCACTGGCGCTACTCCCAGGTGGACGCAGCTCCCAGGCGAGGATACTTACAAGTATCGTGGAATTAGTTCTTGTGCTGTGTGTGATGGGAATTTCCATCAAGGGAAAGATGTTGCTGTGATAGGCGGAGGAGACACTGCTCTTGCCGACGCGATACATCTTGCGAAGATATGCGCAACGGTGACGCTCATTCATCGGCGCGACACTTTCCGCGGCACTAAGGTGCTGGTTGATCGCGTCCTTGCTACGCCCAACATCAAAACGTTGATGAATACGGAGGTCTTGTCTTTTGAGGGCGACGAGAAGAAGCTCAATGCTCTCAAGTTGTCGAACGGCGAGGTGCTTTCTGTTTCAGGCGCATTCGTAGCAATCGGCCATGATCCGCAGACTCCTTTCCTTAAAGGTGCTCTTGATCTTGATGAATCTGGGTATGTTCGAACTGATGGTGTAAAGACGAGTGTGGCAGGTGTTTTTGCTGCGGGCGATTGCGCCAATCCGCTTTACAAACAAGCAGTGGTTGCGGCAAGCACAGGTGCCCAAGCTGCTCAGGCTGCGCAAGAATATCTCAGCGAAAGTGGCTCATAAAAGTGTGCCATAAGCGCCAATAAAGATTTGTTTGCGATCCGTTCACTGCGCTTCAATGTTTGTATGCGCGCGCCTAGCGGAAGAAATTTGATATAATGCGCCTATATCGGGGTGCTGCCAGACATGGTGTCTGGGTGCTGAGAAAATACCCGTTAACCTGATCAGGATAATACCTGCGGAGGAAAAGATGACACAGTTGCAGTCTGCTCGTATGGGCATTGCAACCGCCGAAATGAAAGCGGTTGCGCTTGAAGAAAATGTTGCGCTCGCCGATGTTGTGGCAGCGCTCGCCAATGGAACGGCCGTAATTCCGCGCAATATTCGCCATCAAAATTGCCGCGCTGTTGGCGTAGGGCGAATGTTTAAGACAAAAATCAACGCAAACCTTGGGCGTAGCATCACGCATTCTGGGCGCGGCGACGAACTCGACAAACTTGAAATAGCCTTGAAGGCAGGCGCCGATTTTGTGATGGATCTTTCAGTCGGTGAAGATGTAAAAGCAATACGGCGCGGAATGCTCGCCGCTTCACCAAAGCCTCTTGGAACTGTTCCAGTCTATGAAACGATTTCGCGCCTCAAAGGAGATATCCCGCATATGGATCCTTCGCTTCTTCTCGATGTCATTCGCGAGCAAGCTGAGGAAGGCGTTGATTTTATGACGCTCCATGCGGGGCTTCTTAAAAAGCATATCCCCGCGGCAATGAAGCGCAAGATGGGAATTGTCAGTAGAGGTGGGGCCATCATGGCAGAATGGATGATGGAGAACAATGCAGAGAATCCTCTTTACACGCGTTGGGATGAAGTGATGGATATTCTCGTTGCTTACGATGTGACTGTCTCGCTCGGTGATGGAATGCGTCCTGGCTGCCTTGCCGATGCTTCTGATGCCGCGCAATTTGGCGAGCTCGATGTTTTGGGCGAACTTGTGGAGCGCTGCCGCGAGCGCGGCGTGCAAGTGATGGTCGAAGGGCCAGGGCATGTGCCGTTCAATCAGATTCGCGAAAATATGGAGCGCGAGCAACGCGTTTGCGGCGGCGCGCCTTTTTATGTCTTAGGTCCTGTCGTTACAGATATCGCGCCGGGCTACGACCATATCACAAGTGCGATCGGCGCAACTGCCGCGGCAACTTATGGCGCTTCGCTTCTTTGTTATGTAACGCCTGCCGAACATCTTGGCCTTCCCGATGCAGATGAAGTTCACCGTGGGTGTGTTGCGTATAAAATTGCCGCCCATGCAGCTGATGTCGCTCGCGCTCTTCCAGGTGCGCGCGATCGCGATGACGCAATTTCCGATGCGCGCGCAGCTTTCGATTGGGATCGGCAGTTCGCACTCGCGCTCGATCCTGAGTTTGCGCGAGCACGTTGGCTTAAGACGCGCGCAGGCGCTGAGGTGCGTCATTGCGATGATCACTGTTCAATGTGCGGCAAGGAATTTTGTGCCGTCCGCACCTCTGAGCGCATCCGCAAACTTGCCGCAAAAAATCTATGAGAGGTTACGGTTGGTAGGATTTTGTTATACTACGCGTATGAAGAATAATATTGAGCGCGTAGTATTTCTTGATTATCTGCGAATTGTGGCCTGCTTTATGGTGATGGTCGTGCATGCCGTCGAGCCATTTTATTTTGACGGCAGCATGAACCTTCACATCGCAACGAAATCAGATGCGCTCTGGGTGTCTTTAATCGATTCTGCCGCGCGCGCCTGCGTGCCGCTCTTCGTGATGACATCGTGTTATCTTCTCTTCCCTTTGAAGATTCCCACAGGTGCATTTTTTCGCCGCAGAATGTCGCGCATTCTAGTGCCGTTCTTTGTCTGGGCTTGCGTGTACATTTGGCAATTCGGCGGAAGCTTTAAGGAACTTATTTTTAACTTCCCCAACGCCGCAGGCCACCTTTGGTTTGTGCCGATGCTCTTTGGCCTTTATCTTGCGATGCCGCTTCTCTCGCCTTGGGCAGAGAAAGTCGAGAAGCGTGAGCTTAAGTGGTGGATTGCCTTGTGGTCGGTTACTGCTCTTTTCCCGTATCTGCGCCGCATAGCTCTTGCGCTTGGGGTTGAGCCTTCGTTTGGCCCTATTGCGTACTTATGGGGCGAATGTCCTTGGAATGAATTTGGCGCGTTCCAGTATGTGAGCGGATTTTTTGGATATATGCTTATCTCTCTTTACATTCGCAAGTTCGCGAAGGAGTTTTCGTGGAAGAAGACGCTAGCATTTTCTGTTCCGCTTTTTGCAGTGGCAATGGCGATTATGGCAGGTGGCTTTTATCTGCGCATTCCAGGTGGCGGCGCGTATCCTGTTCATGAGCCTTACTCTGCCGCGGTGGATCTTGAAATGAGCATTGAGTATTGTTCAGTTGGCGTTGCTGCCGCCGCGCTTGCCTTATTCATTCTCTTTCGCAAGTTTACTTTTGACGGCGCTTTTTACAGGCGAATCGTGCTTCCTATTTCGAACGCGAGTTTTGGCGCGTATCTCATTCATATTCTTATTCTTGTGCCAGTATCATCTGCGCTTAAGGGAACGCTGCCAACTCCGCTTTGTGTGCTTGCAGTCGCAGTTATCACATTTGTCTCTTCGGCTATTGTGAGCTGTGCAGTAAGGCGCATTCCTATTGTCGGAAAGTGGCTCATGGGTTAAAAGACGAGGATCAATAAAATGAAAATGATAGTTCTAGCTGTTGGAATATTTCTTTCTTCTCTTTCTTTTGGTCTGCCGTCGAAGGCAACGCCAATGAAACTTGCGGGCGTTCCGAATTTGCATAAGGTTTCGGATACGCTTTATAGAAGTGCGCAGCCGACAGCCGAAGGAATGACGAATTTGGTGGCGCTTGGAATTAAGACGATTGTAAACTTGCGGCTTGGTAATTCCGATGCTGATGAGATTGGAGATCTTCCGCTAAAAGAGCGCCGGATTGAGATTTTTACCGCCAACATGAAGACGAAATATGTTCAAGAATTTCTTGATATAGTTCGTGACACAAATGCCGTCCCTGTGCTCGTTCATTGCCGGCATGGAGCAGATCGCACTGGCACGATGTGCGCGATGTTTCGTATCGCATGCGAAGGTTGGGCTGTAGAAGATGCTATAGATGAGATGAAAAATGGCGGATTCGGTTACCACTCAATATGGATAAACCTGCCATTTTTCATCCGCAGGAATGCCGATGCCTTTTCTAAAGCCGCACGCTGAGAAGGGCTTGATTATCCGAACGAGCTGCAGCGCTCAGTGATGTTTGCCAGGTGACGAGAGACTTTGCGAATCTCGCCAAGAAGTTCGATATACAAAATACCCGAATCTGACGAACAGCGTTTTTCCCTCATGCGAGTGAGGTGATTTTGTTCGCAGAGAATAGATGAAACTAGTATTTCATCGCGCAGAGACATCGATGCTCTTCGGACGCTGTCGCCTGCGCCTGCAAGAAGGGAGAGTGTCGCCTGGGCCTGGCGAATGAGTTTTGAGTGTATCTTTATGTAATCTTCATTGGCTTCACGGCTTAACGCTTTTTCGCCGGTAACGAATGATGTGAAAATATTGCGAATGATCAAGGCGTGGTCGCCAATGCGCTCAGCGTCATTAACACAATGGAGCAAAATGGGGATTCGCCCTGCTTGTTCGTGTGTAAGAGGTTTTTCCATCAGCTGCGCAAGATATGTGGCAATGTCGTTTTGGCGTTCATCAATTTCCTTTTCAATTTCATCGAGCGATTCGGAAAGTTCAAGGTTGATGGTGTCGGTGCGATCGTAAAGTTTGAATGCGCAGTTGGCGGAGCGCCACGCCTTGCCAAGCATTTTTCTTAGCGAGGTCGACACTTGATGAAGTGCGACGTCGGGTGTGTCGAGAAGGAGGGGCTCGAGCCTGCGGTATTTTATCTTCGACTCACGAATGGGGAGTGCTTTTTCGCAGAGCATCGCAAGTGGCCCAATGAAGGGCACAAGGATTAAGGTGGTGATGAAGTTAAAAAGAGTATGCGCGTTTGCAATTTGCCGCGGAAGCTCGCCATTGGCGGAGAAGTGGCGTACGAGTTTGAAGAAGACAGGCTCACCGCCGCTTGTGAAAAGAAATGTCGCGAAGAGGAACGCGGCACCGCATACATTGAAGAGAGTGTGCGCTAGAGCGGCCTGCTTTGCAACACGATTGGCCGTGATGGCCGCGAGCTGCGCCGTGATGGTGGTGCCGATGTTTGAGCCGATAACAAGTGCTACTGCAGTATACAAATTCAGCAATCCACTTGCACCAAGCGCGAGTATGATGCCAGTGCAAGCAGAAGAGCTTTGGATGATTACTGTTGCAATCAATCCTACGCTAAGTGCGCCTAAGAGTTGCCCAATTGGTATGCGCCCAGATTCTCCAGGGATACACTCGAAGAGGCTGAACATTGAGCGGAAGCTTTCGTTCTTCCCAAGCTCCTTGAGTTCGTCACCCATCATACCCATGCCAAGGAATAAGAGACCGAATCCAAGAATGGTAAGACCCCAGCCGTTAACATTTGGCTTCTTGAAAAATGTCATCAGCAATCCTGCGATGAGCGCAGGCATAACGATGCCTTGAATATCAAATGCAACGAGCTGGGCAGTGATGGTAGTGCCGATGTTCGCACCGAATATTATTCCAATTGATTGGACGAGGGTAAGAAGCCCCGCGTTGACGAAGCCAATTACCATCACAGTAGATGCGCTTGATGATTGGATTACTGCGGTGACTGCCGCGCCAGAAAGAATAGCCACGAATCGGTTGGCAGAAAAGAGGCGCAATATCGAACGCATTTTTTCGCCGGCAACGGCATGAAGGCCGTCGCCCATCATTTTCATGCCGTAGACAAAAATTGCTAAGCCTCCGAGTACGCGAAGCAGCAGAGAGAAAAATTCCATTTGTTGAGCTCCTTAATGTGGGCTATTAATGTTGTTCTTGAATGAAGAGAAAGAAGAGATAGATTGCAAACGCGATTAACCAAAGTGTGCCTTTGCCGAGGCTGATGACAGCTGGTGATTTGAATTTGCGGAAGTTACAACAGAAGAGCGCGATTGATGCAGAGAGCGCGACCATTGTCCAAAGGTCGCGAGAGAGGACATATCCACCTTCGCAGGAGAAGGGGCGTATAAGGCCGCTTACGCCGACAACCGCGAGCGTGTTAAAGAAGTTTGATCCGACTATGTTGCCGAGAACAAAATCATTTTGTCCTTTGCGTGCTGAGACGATTGCGGAAGCAAGCTCTGGCAAGGAGGTGCCGGCGGCGACAACTGTAAGGCCAACCATTAGCTCTGAAACGCCGAGGGAGCGGGCGATATCAACAGCGCCCCACACAAGGAAGTGTGAAGATGCTATAAGAAGGGAGAGGCCTATGACTGTCCAAAGCCAAGGGTGGCGCACTTTGCCTGCTTCAATTGGCGCATCTTCAGAGGAGTCGTTGCCTGCTTTCTTATCGAGATAGCACGAGATCGGAAGAAGCGCGCCAAAGGCGACGAGCGAAATGAGCGCGTCGATGCGCGAGAACTCGCCACCTTGCCAGACGAGAAATCCTGAAAGAAGCGAGACGCCTATGAGAAGTAGTGCTGAGATAAGCGAAGTTGACGAGCGTGTAATGATTGGCTTTATCAGTGCGACAACGCCGAGGATAACAGCGATGTTGTAAATGTTCGAGCCGTAGGCATTACCGAGGGAGAGGTCGGAGTGTCCTGATGCCGCGGAAAGAGCTGAGACTGCCATTTCGGGCGCGGAAGTGCCAAACCCAATGACGACCATGCCGATAACGAATTGTGGCATACCGAATCGTACTGACAATTCTGCGGCGGCATCAACGAATCGATTGGCGCTCCAAGTAAGAAGCCAGAGCCCCAATACTGTCATCAGCAGTGAAACTATTAGTGGTACATCAGGATACATAGCGCCCTCTCCGATCAGTTAGGATTTATCTTCTTTTTCGTTCTTGTCTCTTGTGGCCATGTCTACAAAGACGATTGCGGCGATTAAGGCAATGCAGCCAAGAATTATGAGAGTGATTTTTGTGATCATTTTATTTTGTCCTTTTTATTTTTTTCTTCTGCCGTTCCTGTTTCGTTTAAAGCAGTCGCGGAAAAATCCGAGCAACATCCAGCATGAGACTTTCTCTGGAGTTTTTTTATCGCACTTGGCAACAAGTGCGCATTTCGTATCATCGTCCTGAGATGGCGAGTGCATAAGGCCGGTGAGGGCTACGCTTAAGATTACTGCAAACGTTGTAGTAAGGACAATGCAGAGGCGCATGGAACGCCTCGAGCGGCGCACTGAAGCTTTAAGTTTGCTGGCGAATTCCTCTGGCAGTTTGCATCCAGAGATGCAGGACTTGAGTCTTTGGCAAAAAATGTCGTCGAGTTCTTTCTCGGTCATTTTAAGGCTCCTTTCCGGATAATAATGTGTTGAGAGCTATGCGGGCGTTGTGAAGACGAGATTTCACTGTGCCAGGCGGAACTTGTAAGATGGCGGCGATTTCGTCGATTGTTTTTTCGTCGTAATAGCGAAGCACTACAGCTTCGCGCAGTTGCGGAGATAGCGCTTTGAGAGCTTCTGAGAGTTGATCGTTTCCGGAGCACTCTAGTTTTTCCGCAAAACATTCGATGGCAACTTCCGGAAGATCGGCGGTAGAGCCAACAGATATGACGCTTGTGCGTTTGCGGCGCAGATCCATTCTTCGGAAGTTGAGTAAGATTGTGTAGAGCCAAGTGTAGAAATTGCGTGAAGGGTCGAAAGTTTTTATCTTTCTTATGGCTTGGTTAAGTGTTCGAAATGTTAAATCTTCTGCATCTTCACTGTTGGAGCAGAGCAGAAGGGCGGCGGCATAAAGCCTGTTTCCGTATTCGGAAACTAGTCGTTCGGCGCCCCGATCGCTATTTCTTCTGATTTCCTGCCAGATTTCCATTCAAGAATGTAAAGCTATATGTATGTAATATGATATATGCGCTTTATGGCGTAGAGGTTCATTTGCGTTGGGAAAAAGCAATCAAAAAAGTTTGATTTTCTCTGCGGCTTTGCGGCCAAGGTCGTAGACGCGTTGCATAATTGCAGGATCGTGGCAGACGCGCGAAATTTCCAAGGGCTTTTCTGGCGCTATAAGGATAGCGGCGCCATCGGCAACGCGGCGGTCGATGTATTCGAGCGTATCGTTGTACCAGATGTGGCGCGTTTTGAGTGCCTCATAAATTGCTTTGTAGCGGCGGAGAAAGGGTTTTGTGAGCGCGATGCTCTTCCTTGGGAATTTGCGGTATCCTCGCGGACGAGTTGTAATTACTATATTTTGCGTAAAACCTAGCGATTCGAAGTATTTAAGGGGGATTCCGTCGGAAAGGCCACCATCAAAATAGAGCCCACCATCGATTTCGACAGGTTGTGAGACAAGAGGCATTGAGGCGGAGGCGCGAATCCAGTCAAGAGTGGCATCATCGGCCTTGGTAAGTTGCTTGTAGATGGGTTTCCCTGTGGCAGCGTCAGTTGCGACGAGATGGAATTCCATCGGATTTTTTTCAAATGCCGCGGTATCGAAGACATCGAGCTTATTAGGAAGCTCGCGGTAGCAGAATTCTGCGCCGAAGAGATTTCCGGTGGTGAGGAGCGATCTCCATGAGCAGTAGCGCGGATCGCGTGCGAAGCGCTTGTTGTAGCGAATGACGCGGCCTAATTGTTGGCTTTTGAAGTTGCAGCCGAAGCATGCGCCAGCGGATACGCCAATAAGTCCGTCAAATGTTATGCCGCGCTCCAAGAAGATATCGAGAACGCCAGCGGTAAAGAGGCCGCGCAATGCGCCGCCCTCAAGGACAAGTCCGCGTCTATGTTTGCCAGTGCTCATAAACGCGTAAAGTATATCATTTTATATCACGGTCCCCTCGCGCATTCTGATTTTTTCTTCAGCAAAATGGAGGGTCGGTTGACGGAGAGGGCGGGATTATGATAAAATACGCGCGTTTTATCCGAATGGGGATATAGCTCAGTTGGTAGAGCGTCTCAATGGCATTGAGAAGGTCAGGGGTTCGACTCCCCTTATCTCCACCAAAAGAAGCCGCGTTAAGCGGCCTTTTTTATTTTTATCGTTTTCTCCAATTTTGATTGCTGTAACACCATGGTGTTTATGGTATAATAAGAGCCGAATAATGAAAGGAGATAAAAATGATTAGTTGCGGCTGGCTTTGGCTTTATGCAGGGGCTTTTCTTATGCTTGGGGAGCTGTTGGCCCCTGGTTTTGTTATATTCTTCTTCGGTCTTTCCGCGGCTTCCGTGGGCGTCTGCCGTTTCGCATTCGGCGAAGCGTTTGACATGACGTGGCAGCTTGCTGCTTTCTCGGCATTCTCAATCGTCTATCTTGTCGGCCTTAGAAGATGGCTTAAGAGCATTTTCGCTGGTAATGTTGGTTCGAAATCCTGCGGCCTTTCTGATGAGTTAGTCGGCCGCCTCGCGCGTGTTTCAGAGGCCATCACTCCTCTTAAGCCAGGCCGCGTCTTAATTGGAGACGCTGAATGGACCGCCACTGCAGATTGTGAAATTCCAGTAGGCACTGATGTTAAGGTTCTGGAGAGGGCTAACCTTACAGTCAAGGTGGTTGCTGTTTGAGCGAAAAAATTTCAAAACCAATCGACCTTGTCGTAAACGCGCTCGCAAGTCGTATTAGAGAAGACGGCTCGCAAGCTCAGTCGCTCGCGCATATTATGGTCGTAGTGCCAACCGCACAATCTGGCCGTCGTCTTCGCATGGCTCTTGCGCGGCGCTTTGATAATGGCATTCTTCCGCCTGTCGTATGCGAGGTGTCGCGCCTTTTGCAGCCACCCGAAGATGTCGCTGTGGCGGGACGCGCTGAAGAAATTGCTGCATTTTTTGAAGCGCTTGGCCAAGATGCCTCAATTGATGTTGCCGCGCAACTTTCGGATATTCGTCGAGTCATCGGCGCAAAGGCGCTTTTCTTCTCCGACATTGCATCGACAGTTGCCGAGAAACTTAAAGGCGAAGCGGCAGCCGCTGAAGAAGAGAGATGGGGAGACCTTGCCGAAATAGAAAAGCGCTATTTCGATGTTCTCAAAAAGCGCGGCAAAGTCGATAGGATTGCATCTCTAAAAAAAGTCCTTGAAAATCCTGTCGCGCCTGAAGGTATTGAAGAGGTTGTGCTTGCATGTCTTTACGATCCTTCGCCCGTCTTTAATGAATGGCTTGCGCGCACAGCTTTGCCAGTAACTAATATCTCTCTGCCAGAGCCTTCGTCGATTGCACAGCCGAATGCAATCGCTTGCGCAACGGGCCTTTCTGAAGCAGAGCGTATTGCAGATATTTTTTCTGGCGTATCGGCTGAAGAAGAGCTTCCTTCCATTTGTGTTGCCGACCCAGATTCGTTTGCGGAGATTGAAGGTGCGCTTAAGGCGCGAGGCTTTAAGGTGCACAATCCAGCAGGCACAGCGCTGGCGAAATCCTCTCTCGGGCAGCTTACTGCGCAAATTGTTGCGCTTTCGCACTCTCGTTCTTATGCCGTCTTTTCGTCTTTCATTCGTGGCGGCGATGTGCGTAGGTGGATTTGCACGGAGCTTAATATAGATTCGAAAGAGTTTACTGCGGCATTAGTTCGTCTCGACAATGCGCAGGCGAAGTTGCTGCCCGATACGATCGATCAGATTGGGCCGAAAACATCTGGCCGTTTGCGCGCAATTTTTGAGTTTGTCGATGTGCAGCTTAGAAAGAAGAATTTGTGCGGCATTCTTCGCGCAATTTTTGGTGGGCGCACACTCGATAGTAAAGATCAAGATTCGCGCGAGTTTGCTGCTGCCGCGGAGGCGCTAAATACAATCATTGAAGAATGCGACGCGCTATCTCTTCCCGGCAAGGCCGCGCACGAACTTTTCTTGCGCAGATTGCAAGAGCAGACATATTCGCTTGAGCCTGATGAAGGAGATGTAATTCTTGCAGACGGTTGGCTTGAGCTTCCGTTTGTTGAGGCGGGCGAAATAATTATTGCAGGGTTTAATGAGGGGTGTGTTCCCGAAAGTGTAACAGCACATCCTTTCTTGCCAGATTCTTTGAGGCGCGCATTTGATCTTATGGATAATGAATCGCGCGCGACACGCGATCGGCGCATTCTCTCTTGCGCCGTTGCTTGCCGCGAAAAGGGTGCGGTGACAGCGCTCTTTCGCGCAATTGATTCTAAGGGCGATGTCCTAAAGCCCTCGCGCCTTCTCTTTGAAGGGCTTGATGATGAAGCGCTTGTTGATCGCGTCGAGAAATTTTATTCTTCTGCAGCAGGCACAAGTGAGGCGCCTTGTGCAGACTTGCCCTCTCAGTGGCGCCTTAGACCTGATATTCCACCTGAGTATAAGAGTCTTGAATTTACATCGCCTTCAAGCCTTGATCTTTATCTTCGTTGTCCGTTCACATATTGTTTAAAGAAGACTTTTGGTGAGCATACTGATGATAGGGCGGAAGAGCTTGATCCGTCGGAGTTTGGCAATCTCGTCCATGACGCACTTGAGCGTTGGGGAATGAGCGAATTGAAAGAGTCGGAGAACGCAAAAGAAATTTCCGATGCACTTTCATCTCACGTTGACGCGCTGCTTGTCGAGCGCTTTGGCATGGACATCCCCGCTATTGTCGCCCTTCAAGGCGAGTCTGCCAAACGGCGACTTGAGGCGTTTTCTCGCATACAAGTTTTGCGCCACAAGCAAGGGTGGAGGATTGCGGCGACGGAGTTGCGCATGCAAGTTTTGTTCAAGGACAGCAACACTCTTGTGAAGGGAAGATGCGATCGCATCGATTATAATGAATCCACTAATGAGTGGTGTGTCATCGATTACAAAACTTTCGACAATCCCGATCGCGCCGCGGTGCGAGACAAGAAGGGCGCCTGGAAAAGCCTTCAGCTTCCACTTTATTGTTCGATGCTAGATGCATCAGGCGAATATCCAGATGCAAGGCTTGAGAATATCTCTTCGTGCTATTGCATTCTCGGCAAGACCGACGAGGGGACGCTTTTCTCTGAGGCTTTCCCTGGTGTTGCAGTGCGAGAGGCAGAGGCAAAAGTGCGTGAGCTTATCGATGGGATCGAACACGGAAGATTCTGGCCGCCTTCGCCGACAAAAGAATGGGAGTGGGATTTCAAGGAATGGATTTCGCCATCGCCAGAGGAGACTGTGTCGCAAGAGTGGATTGACGATCAGCTTGCTCGCACGCCGAAGAGTGATGAGAGGGAGGCGGCGAAATGATGCATGAGCTTATAAGAGCCTCCGCAGGGACCGGCAAAACGCACGCGCTTGCGCGCCGCCTTATCGATCTTCTTTCCTTGCCAGGCGAAGCTCCCAAGGCGAGTGAGATTGTAGCACTTACTTTTTCGCGTGCGGCGGCCGGCGAAATCTTCGAAAGATTTCTTAAGATGCTTGCGGCAGATGCAAAGGCAAATCCTTCTTCACATGCCGCAAATATAATCCGTGAGGTTATAGCCTCTCAACATCTTTCGCAAATAGGAACGCTCGATAGTTTTCTTATGCGCATGGTTCGCTCATTCCCTCTTGAGGTTGGACTCAAGGGCGATGTTGAAATCATGAACGATTTCGAAAGTTCCGCAGCGCGTTCAAGGGCTTCGTTTGAGATTCTTCGCCGCACGGATTCGGCATCAAAGAAGGCGTTTGTTGATGCGTTCAATCTTGTGATGGATAGGGAGCGCGTCAGAAGCTTTATTGAAACGTATCGCGAATTCGTAAAATTTTGGCACGAGACATATTTGTCTAATCCTGATAAAAAATGTTGGGGCGATCCTTCCACGATACTTTCTCCATCGTGCGCAATTAAGGTGGCAGATGTGGAGGATCTGGCAGCAGCGGCCGATGCGCTTAAAGGATTGGTTGATTCTCCTGCATGGGAAGAGTTTATTGAATGGGTTCGCTCGTTCAGGGGAAGCGTTGCAGGTGTAAAGGGCTTTGCAAAGAAATTCCTTGAAAGCGAGAATTTGTTTAGCGGCTCTGTTGTTGAGATATCTTTCAACAGGCGCACCTACACATTCGGTGGATCTGATGCGGCTGCTGTGCGCAAGGCTATCGCGGCAGTCGTCGGCTACATCTTGCGGATGAAGATAGAGATGGCCTCTGGCATTTATACTCTCGTTAAGGCATTTGAAGATTTGTATGCCGCGAAGGTGCGTTCGACAGGAAAGCTCGTCTTCTCAGACGTTCCCCGTCTTGTCTCGTCTCTTGATCCTGCTAGCCGCGCCGGACTTGAGTACAGGCTTGATTCGCGCATAAGGGCGTGGGCGC
Organism: Kiritimatiellia bacterium; assembly: GCA_017629735.1. Taxonomy (GTDB): domain Bacteria; phylum Verrucomicrobiota; class Kiritimatiellia; order RFP12; family UBA1067; genus UBA1067. The sequence goes on along the minus strand of JAGBWQ010000104.1, from coordinate 5,819 downwards.
TCGATGAGTTCCAAGATACAAGTCGCGAACAGTGGAAGGCGATATATCCATTAATTGAAGAGGCGAAATCGTCTGAAGAGAAGTCTGTCTTTATTGTGGGCGATGTTAAGCAGGCAATATACGGTTGGCGCAATGGAGATGTTGGAATTTTAGAAGCGGAGAGGGAATCCGGCTTCTATTCCGAGCGTGAGCTAAATCATTCGTGGAGAAGTGGCGAGCCAATAATTGAAGCTGTAAATGCAGTGTTCAATGGCGGCAGGCTGCACGAAGAATTTCCTGAATGGGAATGTGCTTTCCATGCTACGGCGAAGAAAGACCTTGGAGGTTTTGTTCAAGTCGTTGAAGCGCCTGGCAGGAAGAAAGAAGATTTTGCGATTCCCGTGGCAAATGCTCTTAAGGCAGTAGATCCTGTGAGCAAGGGAATATCGGCCGCGGTGCTAGTGAGGAATAATGATTTTGGAGTTGCGCTTGCAGAAGATTTGCGCAAGGCTGGAATTGAGAATGTTGTTTGGGAAGGCGAAAGCCATGTGCTTGATACAAGTGCGCTTTCTCCATTTTTAGACATCGTCTCTCTCGCCGATCACCCGGGAGATTCGCGCGCATATTCTCATTTCATTAGATCTCCTCTTGCGAAAGCTCTCTATCCGGAATCAATCCCCGAGGCAGGAGAACTTTCGGCGACATTCTCGCGTGCATTTGCAGAGCGTGGTATGGTGCGCGTCTTCCGCGAAATGCGCGCCGCGTTGCCAGCTGATCCATCTGCCGCGTGGAGCACATTTACGGAAAGTCGCTTTACTGATCTGCTTCGTGCCGCGGCAGATTTTGAGCTTGCGCGCAGGCCAGATACGAGACTTGCAGATTTTTCGTCGTTCCTTTCGTCTTGCAGCAAGCGCAATATCGCAGAGCCTGGCAAGATAAAAGTGCTTTCGATTCATCGCTCGAAAGGACTTGCGTTTGATTATGTAATTCTTCCGCTTTATGAGCACCATGCGCTGGATGCTCGTCCGGAGGGGCCGCTTAAAGGAGATGGTTGGATTCTTCCAGATCCTGGGGCGGTGGTTGAGCATTTCGCCTCCGAGATATCTCCTTCCTTTGCTTCTGCCGTTTCTGCAAGGCGCGCACGATCTGAGCAAGAAGAGCTTTGCATTTATTATGTTGCGATGACGCGCGCAAGGAAGGCAATGACGATAGTCACTCAGCCTCCAGCAAAAAATTCGCAAGGCGTGCGCTTTTCAGATTTCGTAAGATCGGCAATTTCAGATCCGATTGGCAATAGCGCGTGGCATCTCGAATCTGCGCAAGAAAAGAAGAAAGATAAAGGCGCAGATCCTTGCAGGCATTCTCCGCCGCCGCGGATGCCGCGAGTAAAAGTGAAAAGGCGTTTGCCTTCGCTTTCTTTTGTTTCGGGGCAGAGCGCAGGTGATCTCTTCTTGGCGGACAACGCAAGGAAAGAGGCGATGGAGCGCGGCGTAAAGATACATTCTGAGTATGAGAAAGTAGAATGGATCGATGCAGCGCATGCAACTGATGATTTTGATCGCGCGCTTGTGCGCCCGGAAGATGCTGTTTGTCTTTGGCGCGAAAAGGCGTTTGAGATATTTGCCGATGGCGAATGGACAAGCGGAAGGTTTGATCGCGTTGTGTTCTTGGAGCGTGGCGGAACGCGTTATGCAGTCGTTCAAGATTTTAAGACGGATCGCAAGCGCAAAGATGAGAGTGATGCTCATTTTGCAGAGAGGCTTCGCCGTGAATATGCTTCGCAAATGGAAGCGTATAGGAAGGCAGTTTCAAGACTAACAAAAATTTCCGAGGACTTGGTGTCCTCGGAAATTCTCGTCGTCTCTAATCGGACAGTTGTTAAATTCGATTAGAAGCTGAGGTTGGCCTGGAAGCCGCCCCAGACGAAGTCGTCTTTGTAGTTGCCATACCAGCCGCTATCACGATAGTTCTCGCGAATGGACTCGTTGAGGAGCGAGGTGTAGGCGATAACGCCACCAATGGAAAAGCACTCGCTAATCTGCCATGTGAGAGTTGCTTTGATTGTTGTGCCGCCGATACCATCTTTGTTGCCGCGGAAGAAATCTCCCTCGCCTTCATCGTCTTCATAGTAACCACGACCAACTCCGTAGACAGAGTCGAGGGCCTTGCCGTTGCCGAAGTTGACATTCCAGTCGAGTCCAAGCGTAAGGGATTCGCCAACCGACATTTCTTCGAGAAGAACGAAGTCGCGCTTAAGACCAAGCTCGTAATGCGTGTAGTCGATGTAGCGGTATGCGTGGCTGATTGTGCCGTAAGGCGTGACGAAGGGGTTTTCGAATTCGGCCTTCACATAGATTTCGCAAGTGGAGGCGTAGCCCTTGGAGTATTCGCTCTTAACATTGTTGACGAACCACTCGTGGCCGACTTCAACGGTGAGAGCCATAGTCTCTTCTTCATCTGACCAAAGGGTAGCTCCGAGGTGGATATTGTAGTCGGTCTCGTTCCACTCTCCGCGCATTTCTTCACGGCGACGGTTTGTGAGATCGTAGTTCTGCCAAATGTAGAACCCGAAATAGAAGGGGTCGATTCCGATGAAGTCAGCCCAAACGCAGGGCTGTGCTACGGGGCGGTCGTTGTAGACCTGGTTGCGCCAGACATAGGCAGTGTAAACGCTTGCATCAAAACCAAATTCAAAAAGCGATTCTTCTTCGCATTCTTCGCCTTCGCACTCAACGGCAGGTGCCTGCGCGGGGGCGGTAGCTGCGGTCTCCTGGGCCTGAGCGAAAACAGCGCACGACGCCACAAGAGCGGTAATTATCAGTTTCTTCATTCTGTTTGATCCTTTCCTTTGTAAAGAGCGTGAATTATATCACTATTGTTTAAGCGTTGTCTATCCCAGAATTTGCATTTTTTTGTTGCGTGTTTTCTCTTTGAAAATTCAATATCTTCTCTGGGGTTGAGATAGGGCGTCTCTATCTGATATAATAAGCATGAAAGGGATTTTAAAAATGGTAGAAAGTATATTGGCAATTTCTTGTGGCGCTCTTGCTCTTTTCTTGGCAGCGGCAGTTTATCTTTGGATGAAGGAGAAGGCCTTTGGCGGTGGGGAAGCGCAAATTGAAAGTCTTCAGCGCGAAAACATCTTTGCTCAAAGGAATTTTGAAACGCGCATACAAGAAAAAGAAGAGGCGTTTAGGAAGCTTATGGCAGCCAAAGATGAGGCATGTGCAAGGGCTCTCGCCGAAAAAGATGAGATGCTGAGCAGAATGCTTAAGGAGAAAGACGCAGCCTGCGAAAAGACAATTTCAGAGAAAAATGCAGAGATTGAGCGTTTTCTTCAAGAAAAGGAGAAGTCTTTTGCAGAGGTTGTAAAGACTTTGCAGGAGAAATTCGCTCTTCTTGCGGCGCAAACATTAAAGACGCAGAGTGGAGATTTGGCAAAGGCGAATTCAGATCAGCTTGAGAGCGTGCTAAAGCCTCTTCGCGAGCAGCTTGATACGCTTCGCTCGGCGACTGAAAAAACGCAGACCGAGCACGCAAAGCTTGCTGAGGCAATAGGCAAAGATGTGGGCAGAATTAGCGATGTAGCAAAGGAGCTTGCGGGTGTGAGCGAGGCGCTATCTTCTAATTCTGGCTTCCAAGGACGCAAAGGTGAAGAGATTTTGGCAGAAAAGCTTAGGCAAGCTGGTTTGGAGGAGGGGGTTAACTTCTTCCTTCAAAGCGGCACAGCATCTGACCGCCCTGATGCGCAAGTCTGCGATACAGAAAACCGCTGGCTGATTATTGATAGTAAAGTAGTTCTTACTTCTTACTTCCAATATGTCGAAGCCAAAGACGAAGAGACGCGCAAGCGCAAACTTGCTGAACATGTTGCTAGAGTGCGCGAAAAAGTAGATCAACTTGCAAAGAAGAAGTATCCAGCAGTATTTTCAGCGGAATATAAAGATCGCAACTATTTGCCTGTAACGGCGATGTTTGTGGGGTATGAAGCGCCGCTTCTTGAGGCGCTTAAGGCAGAGCCATCGCTTTGGAAGTATGCGGCAGATAATAATGTAATATTAGTTACTCCATTAACTCTCCTTGCATATCTGCGCCTTGTTTACCTTGCTTGGCAGCATGAGAAGGAGTCTCGCAATCAGGAGAATATCGTAAATGCGGCGCGTGAGCTTTTGACGCGGATGAATACCTTCCTTATTACATTTGAGAATATGGGCAAGGCCCTTTGTGATGCCCAGGCAAAATACAACGATGCGCATAAGGTGCTTGTCGATGAGCCGCACGCGCATACGATAGCCAAGGCCGCCAATAAACTTATTGATTTGCATGTTAAACTCGAAAACCGCAAAGGCAAGCGCATCGAGAGGGCGTCTTGTCTTGAAACAGAGGCGACAAATTTTGATATAATATGCGACTAAGCGCATGGCTTGCGCCCCGATAATTTCTCTTTTTAGATAAACTCTATTACGTTCAGAAAGTAAGAAGGAAGTAAAAAATGGCACTTAACAAGTACGTCGAACAGACGATCGCGTATGTGCGCGAGAAACACGCGAACGAGCCTGAGTTCGTTCAGACCGTTGAAGAAGTTCTGAGTTCGCTCAGCCCAGTAGTAGACAAGCACCCCGAGTATGAGCAGGCAGACCTTCTCATGCGCATGGTTGAGCCTGAGCGCATGTTCACATTCCGCGTTGTGTGGACGGACGATGCCGGCAAGACTCACACCAACATTGGCTATCGTTGCCAGTTCAACGGCGCTATCGGTCCTTATAAAGGCGGCCTGCGCTTCCAGAAGAACGTTTATCCTGGAATCATCAAGTTCCTCGGTTTCGAGCAGACTTTCAAGAACTCCCTCACCGGCCTTCCTATCGGCGGCGGCAAGGGCGGTTCCGACTTTGATCCTGCTGGCAAGAGCGCGGCGGAAGTTATGCGTTTCTGCCAGAGCTACATGACGGCTCTTTATCGTTACATCGGACCGGACATCGACGTTCCCGCTGGTGATATGGGCGTCGGCGGCCGTGAAATCGGCTACCTCTATGGTCAGTATCGCCGCCTGAAGGGCATGTGGGAGAACGGCGTTCTCACGGGTAAGGGGCTCAGCTACGGCGGCTCGCTCATCCGTCCTGAGGCTACGGGCTATGGCGCAGTTTACTACCTCCAGGAAGTTCTCAAGCACGAGGGCGACACGATCGAGGGTAAGCGCATCGCTATCTCCGGTTACGGCAATGTCGGCTGGGGCATCATGAAGAAGGCAATGCACCTTGGTGCCAAGGTTACATACTTCGCAGGTCCCGATGGCTACATTCACGATCCCGATGGTGTCAACACCGAGGAGAAGCTTCAGTTCATTCTCGATATGCGCGCTAAGGATCCGATGCACTGCGAGCCTTATGCCAAGCAGTATCCCAACGCCACTTTCGTTCCTGGTACGAAGTGCTGGGGCGTTAAGGATGTCGACATCTACATGCCTGCGGCTACGCAGAACGATGTCAACCTCGAGTGGGCGAAGAAGATCGTCGAGTCGGGCGTTAAGTACTACATCGAAGTTGCTAACATGCCCACGACGAACGATGCCCTCGAGCTCCTCCGCGAGCAGAAGAACATGATCGTCGCTCCTTCCAAGGCTGTTAATGCTGGCGGCGTCGGCGTTTCGGCTCTTGAAATGGCGCAGAACTCCGAGCGTCTCGTCTGGACGGCTGAGGAAGTCGATTCTCAGCTCAAGAAGATGATGAAGACGATCCACGACGAGTCCGCGAAGGCTGCAGAAATGTATGGCCTTGGCTACGATCTCGTTGCTGGTGCGAACATCGCTGGCTTCCAGAAGGTTGCCGATGCGATGATGGAAC
>JAGBWQ010000103.1 GCA_017629735.1 Kiritimatiellia bacterium | reverse complement strand
GTGCGTCACGCGGACGTGCGAGAGTAGGACACTGCCGGCTCTTTTTATTTTTTAACAGTAGTGAAAAAATAAAAAAAAGTCTCCCGGCTATTGCCGCTCGAATCGCGGCAATCGTTCCGGCTTTTTTTATTGTCTTCGTTTTCTGGCTTTGCCAACCGTGAAAAACTAAGCGCCAGAAGCAAAAGGTGTACTCATGCTGCGGTTACTTATGTTATAATACGCAGATATGAGAATTCTGACAGGCATACAGCCTTCCGGTAAGCTTCACTGGGGCAATTATTTTGGTGCGATGAAGTCGATGTTCGATCTTCAGGATCGAGGCGAGAACTTCATGTTTATCGCAAATTACCACGCTATGACAACGGTCTCCGATGGCAAGGTTCTTCGAGAGGCTACAAGAGATGTCGCGCTTGATTATCTTGCTTGCGGGCTTGATACTGAAAAGACTGTAATATACCGTCAGAGCGATGTTCCTGAGGTTCAGGAATTGGCGTGGTATCTTTCGTGCCTTACGCCTATGGGGCTTTTGGAGCGCTGCCACTCTTACAAAGATAAGATGGCGCATGGCTTTGAGGCAACGCACGGTCTTTTTGCCTATCCTGTTTTAATGGCAGCCGATATTTTGATTATGAATGCCGACCTCGTTCCCGTTGGCAAGGATCAAAAGCAGCATCTCGAAGTAACTCGCGATCTTGCACAGAAGTTTAACAATTGCTTTGGCGAGATTTTCAAACTTCCCGATGCGTATATCCCAGAGTCGGTCGCCACCATCCTTGGAACTGACGGGCAGAAGATGTCGAAGTCGTACCACAATACGATTGAGCTTTTCGATCCTTCCGTCAAGAAGAAGGTGATGGGCATTGTTACCGACTCCACTCCGATGGAAGAGCCCAAGGAGCCAGAGGGCAATTCGATCTATGAGCTTTACAAGCTTTTTGCAACCCCAGAGGAAGTTGCCGCGATGGCACATAATTTCCGCGCTGGCGGCTACGGCTATGGAACTGCGAAGAAGGAGCTTCTCGCAGCGTATCATCGTCTCTTTGATCCGTTCAAGGAGCGCCGCGAAGAGCTTTCGCGCGATAAAGATGCGCTTGAGGATATTCTTAAGGCAGGTGCAGCCAAGGCGCGCGCGGCGGCCGCTCCCATAGTGGATAAGGTTCGCGAGGCAGTCGGACTTTGATATTGCCTTAGAGATGCTTGATTTTCGCGGCATTTCCGTCCATTACGGCCATCAAGATGTTCTGACTGGCGTCACCTTTCGCGTCAACAAAGGAGATCGCGTAGGCGTTGTCGGACCGAACGGTTCGGGCAAGTCGACGCTTTTCAAGATTATTCTTGGCGAGATGGCAACCGACACAGGAGAGCTCATTATCGAGCTTAATCCTCGCATCGGTTTCACTCGCCAGAATCCAGAGCCAGATACTCCCGAAGAAACGCTTCTCGAATACTCTTTGCGCGGCATTCCTGGGCTCTCCGAGATGGAAGAGGAGATGCACGCTCTTGAGGCAGATCTTGCAGATCCCGCCAAGATGAAGCGCTACGGCGAGCTGCAGATGAAGTTCGAGCATCTCGGCGGATACGATATCGAAACGCGCGTAAAAGTTGCGTTGGGCGGTCTTGGCTTTTCTACGGAAGAGTTCGATAAGCCTTTCAAGTCGTTTTCTGGCGGTTGGCGTATGCGTGCGGAGCTCTCTCGCGTTCTTGCATCTAAGCCAGATCTTCTTCTTCTCGACGAGCCTTCCAACTATCTCGATCTTCCTGCTGTGGAATGGTTGCAGAAGTTCCTTAAAGCATACGATGGAACTCTGATGCTCATTTCGCACGACCGCTATTTGCTGCGCACCCTTACAAATATAACTGTCGAAGTTGATGCAGGCACGGCAACGCGCTATGAGGGCGATCTCGATTTCTATCTTGAAGAGCGCGAAGTTCGCTACCAGCATCTAAAGGCGGCGAAGGAAAACCAAGATCATCACCGCGAGCAGCTTCAGCGCTTCGTCGATCGCTTCCGCGCGCAGGCGACAAAGGCCGCGCAGGCGCAGAGCCGTCAGAAGCTTATCGACAAGATTGATGAGCAGCGCATAATTCTTCCAAAGCGCTACACCAACTCTGGGCGTCTGCGCCTTGCCGAGCCGCCACCTAGCGGAGTTGAGATGTTCCGCTGTAATAATCTTGCATTCAGTTACGATGGCGTTAAGAAGGTCTTTAGCGGCTTGGAGTTTAATGTAATCCGCGGCGATAAGGTTGCAGTCATCGGATACAACGGCCTTGGTAAGACAACTCTTATGCGCATTATGGCAGGCACTCGCCAGCCAACAGAAGGCGAGGCCATCATTGGGCACAATGTAATTCCAGGTTATTTAAGCCAAGAGTTTGCAGAGACTATTCCGCCAGATCTTACGGTCTATCGCGTTGCTAAGAATGCATGGGACGCGCGCGGTGGCGGGCCTGAGAAAATCTTTAGAAATCAGCTTGGTGCGTTTGGCTTCGATGAGAACGATGTCGAAAAGCCATCTGGCGTTCTTTCAGGTGGCGAGAAAATTCGCCTTGCCTTTTTGCGTCTTTTTATTTCGTCGCCCAACTTCCTTCTTCTCGACGAGCCGACAACGCATCTCGATCTCGATGGTCGTCGCCTTTTGGAAGATGCGCTCAAGAAATATTCTGGAACAGTCTTTCTTGTCTCGCACGATATCGACTTTGTCCGTTCGGTCGCAACTTCTGTTCTTGAGATAACGCGCGAAGGAATTCGCAGATTCCCTGGCGGATATGATTATTACCGCGAGAAGACGGCTGGCGAGAAGCCGAAGACTGAAAAGGTAGAGAGCAAAGAGTCTTCTGCTTCCCTTGAATCGAAGACACTCTCCAAGAAGGATTTGCGCCGTCAGCGTGCAGAGGCGCGTGCGAAAATCGCGCCGAAGGTAAAGGAGCTTAAAAATCGCGTTCAAACGGCTGAGAAGAAGATTGATGAGCTCCAGCAGGCTCTTGATGCTGCGAGTGAAGAACTTTTCAATCCGCGTCCCGAGACTGATTTTGCAGAGGTAAATCGCAAGGTGCGCACTCTTCAGTTCGAGATAGATCGTTACACTGCAGATTGGGAGGAAGCTGCAACCGAGCTGGAGGCGCTTTCGAACGATGAAATGTAAGGCAATTGTTTAGACCATGAAAACAAGACAATTCTGGTATCCGCTTCCTGAGCGTCTTATTGCACAGCACCCGTCGGAACGCCGCGGCGACGACAAGATGATGGTGCTTCATCGCGATACATGCATGCTCGAACATCGTTCCGCGGCAGATATCGTAGATTATATCACGAGTAACGATCTTCTCGTGGTGAACGACACGAAGGTTTTCCCGGCTCGCTTGGAAGGAATGTGGCCAGATACGCGTGGCGCAGTGGAGATACTTCTTGTCTCGCCCGCTCCTGCCGATTCATCAGACGATAAGCCTTCTTTCGCGGCAGCCTTAGAGGCTACTTCGTGGAATGCAATCGTCGGCTCGGGGCGTACTTGCCGCCCAGGGCAGAAGGCTGTTTTTGGCCCCAATAACGAGTTAGAGGCTACTCTCATTAGACCTTTGGGTGGAATAGGTATGTGGCGTGTTGATTTCGCCTCTTCGCGTCCGCTTATGGAGTGCCTTGAACAGTTTGGCCGCACGCCTGTGCCTCCGTATGTTAAGCGCGAGGGAACTAAGGAAGAGGAGCTTGCCGACCGCGAGCGTTATCAGACGATTTATGCCCGCGAGACAGGGTCGGTTGCAGCTCCCACGGCTGGACTCCATTTTACAGATGAGATTTTCGCTGCTCTCGACAAAAAAGGTGTTCAGAGGGTGGCTGTAACTCTTCATGTGGGGCCTGGAACTTTTAGGCCTGTAAAGAGCGAGGATATTGAAGATCATCACATGGATTTCGAGGCCTTTTCTGTCTCGAAGGAAACGGCTCAGGCCGTAAACGATTGCAAGAAGCGCGGCGGCCGCGTATTCTGCGTAGGTTCGACAACTGTGCGTACGCTCGAGTCGGTAGCCGCTTCAGTCGCGGCAGAAGGGGGCGATGAAGTCGTAAAAGCAGGCTCTGGCGCAAGCGATATATTCATTTATCCTCCGTACAAGTTCCGCGTTTGCGATTGTATGCTGACGAATTTCCATCTGCCGCAATCCACGCTTTTGATGATGGTGTCTGCTTTGGCTGGGCGCGAGCGCATTTTAAGTGCGTATGCGATGGCGGTGCGTTCTGGTTATAGGTTTTTCTCCTATGGAGATTGCATGCTTATCGTCTGATTTGATATAATTGCCACTATGTCACTGTTCGTTCCAAAAGACCGTCGCTCTTTATTCCGTCAGTTTCTGACTGGTATGTACGACGCTGTCATTATCGCCGACCCTAATGGGCATATTCTCGATGTCAATCCTCGCGCCGTAGAACACTTCGGCCGCGATCTTGATGATGTTCTTGATCAGCCCGTTTCCATTCTTATTCCTGGGCTTAAGTCCGAGGTCGTTCAGCGTATTCGCCATGCAATGGAAGGCGATCATCGCGTGATGATCAACGCAAACGGAGTGAACAAAGATGGCGAGAGGTTCGCTTGCGAAGTTGCAGTTTCCTCCATCGATTTGATGAATCCGGGCGATCTCGTCTTTACGGTGCGCAATATTGAGCGCCGCCGCGAGATTATGAATTCGTATCGCGCAAAGGCCGCCGCGTTTGCAGTTTCTTCTGCGGCGCTCTTTACGGCCGATTCGGACGGGCGCATTACAGAGGCAAACCCCGCGTTTCTTTCGATGTTCGATCTTTCTTCTGAGGCAGAAGCTAAAGGGCGCAATTTCAAGGATTTCATGTGCGACGATCCTCTGCCCAGTAATTTTGACAAGGCGCTCGCGGGCGAGACTGTCCGCGCTGTCATTTCTGCGGAAGGTGAAGGCGGCAGTCGCCACGATGTGGAGGTTGTGTTCGCGCCCAACTCCTCTGGTCGAAAGACGGTGGGCGTTGCCGGGAGCCTGATTAAGATATGAAAGTTGGCCGCGACGATCCGAAGCGGTTGCAGGACTTTATTGCGGCGAAGATGAGCCTTTCGCGCCGCGCCGCCAAAGATATTATTGATAGGCGTTCTGTATGGGTCAACCGCAAATGTATTTGGATGGCTCGCTACGAGCTTAAGATGGGCGATGTTGTCGATGCCGTCTCTCTCGTTCCTAAGGCGCCAGTTAAATTCCATATTAGAGTGCTTTGGTCGAACGACGAATTTCTCGTTTGCGACAAGCCCGCTGGAATGATTACTTGCGGTGAGAATGGGTCGGTGGAGTCGCTCTTGCGTGAGCAGGAGGGCAATCCTCGTTTGGAGGCAGTCCACCGTCTCGACCGCGATACAACAGGCTGCCTTCTTTTCGCGAAGAACCACAAGGCTTTTGTTGCCGCGGTAGAGATTTTCAAAACGCACAAAGTCGCCAAGACTTACCACGCTATCGGCGCTGGCGAGTGCCGCTATGCGCATCTCAAGATTGATGCACCTCTCGATGGCGAAAGCGCGCTTTCGTTGGTGACAAGAGAAATGCAGGGCGATGGAGCGTGTCTCTTGCGCGTTCGCATTGAGACTGGCCGCACGAATCAGATTCGTCGCCATCTTGCGTCTGTTCGCTGCCCAGTTGCTGGAGATAGAGTGTTCGGCCTTAAGAATGCGCGCGATCCGCGTCTTATGCAGATTCCGCGGCAGATGCTCCATGCGTCCACACTTTCATTGCCGGATCCATTCGATTCCCATGCGACAATCAGCGCGCACTCTCCATTGCCGGCCGATTTCCGCGCGGCATTGAAGATTTTCGGTCTTGGCAAGAAGAGCGGCAGACCAAGGCAAGTTTCGCCACGATTTAAAGAGACTAGAGTTAAAGAGAAAGGAAAAAAGAAATGAAGAAGTTAATGACAGCGCTTGCGCTCGTTGTGTTTGCAACATCTTTGCACGCGGCGTATGAGGCGAAGTGGGAGTCGATTGACAAGCGCCCAGTTCCGCAGTGGTGGAAGGACGCTAAGTTCGGTATCTTTATTCACTGGGGCCCTTATGCAGTTCCTGCTTTCGGCAATATCTCGAAAGATGGAAAGTTTGCGTGGGATTGCTATGCAGAGTGGTATCAGGGCTTTATGCTCAAGGGTAAGAAGCCGTATCTCGACCATCACGAAAAGTTCTATCACAATGCGCCCTATGGCAATTTTGCCGCTGAGTTCAAGGCAGAGCATTTTGACGCTGCCGATTGGGCAAAGCTTTTCAAGAAGGCAGGTGCTAAGTATGTCGTTTTGACTTCTAAGCATCACGACGGATATGCGCTTTGGCCGAGCCCTGAGTCTCCGTACTACAACTCTGTGGCTATGGGTTCTGGCCGAGATATCGCAGGCGAGTTCTGCAAGGCTATGCGCGAAGCTGGGCTTAAGCGCGGCTTTTATTATTCGATGCTCGAATATGCAAATCCGCTTTATCCCGGCATTCGCGATGGCAATCCTTCTCCTTTCGCGCTTACGCCCGAAGAGTGGAACAAGCGTGTCAATTTGCCGCAGCTTAAAGAGCTTGCAGAAATCTACGAGGCCGACATCATTTGGCCCGATGGCGAGTGGGATTACCATTCTTCGCGCCATTGTTCGGAAGAGTATCTTGCATGGCTCTACAACGAGTCGAAGGTTAAGGACACTGTTGTTGTCAACGATCGTTGGGGCAAGGATTGCCGCGGTCGTCACGGTGGCCACTACACGACCGAGTATGTTCTCGAAGGTGGCGACAAGTCTGGCGATGGTGCGGAGCATCCTTGGGAAGAGTGCCGCGGCATAGGCAATTCGTTTGGCTACAGCCGCTTTGAAACTCCTAAAGACTATATGTCGCGCGAGCGCTGCGTCGAAACTCTCGTCAACTGCGTCTCTCGCGGCGGCAACCTTCTTCTCAATGTTGGCCCCACGGCAGACGGGCGTATCCCTGCGATCATGCAGGATCGTCTCCTTGCTATCGGCCGCTGGCTTGATGTAAATGGCGAGGCAATCTATGCTTCTTCCAGCTGGAAGAAAGCGCCCAAGGGTCTAGCAGGCATCTACTTCACCCAAAAAGGCTCCGATCTTTATCTCATCTCTTTTGCAGCAGGCTCCAAGCCGATTTCGTTTGCGGCAGGCGATGTAAAGGCCGTGACCGTTCTTGGCGCTCCTTCTGTGAATGTTAAGTGGTCTGTTAAAGATGGCGTTCTTACTGTAACGCCTCCTGCTTTCGCCAACGGCGAAATGCCCTGCGAGTTCGCTCCTGTTCTCAAGATTTCGCGCAAGTAAGCTGAGTTGATGAAGTTCCATATCCATACATACGGCTGCCAGATGAATGTCCGCGAATCGGAAGCGGTCGAGGCGTTGCTTCTTGCAGCCGGGCATGAACGCGTCGCTGGCGAAGAGGATGCGGAACTTGTCATCGTAAACAGCTGTACAGTCCGTCAGAAGGCCGAAGAGAAGGCTCTTGGCAAGGCGGGCAATCTTTTGGCGGCAGGCAAGATAACAGGTGTTATGGGCTGCGCCGTTAAAAGGTTGGGCGCTGATATCTTCCGCCGTTTGGGTTCGCTCCATTTTGCAGTAGGCCCAAGGCGGTTTAGCGAGATCCCTTCAATAGTTGAGAAAATCATTTCAGTTCCTGCGTCGGTGCGTCCGCGCAGGATTGCTGATTTTGGAGACAACGAAGTTCCCTCCGGTCTTGGTGCGCATCCTGTTCGCAAACCCACTGGCACATTTGCAGATGTGCAGTCGTTCGTCACGGTAATGATTGGCTGTGACAATCGCTGCAGCTATTGCATTGTTCCTGATGTGCGTGGGCATGAATGGTGCAGACCTGCAGAAGAGATTATTGCAGAGGTAAAGTGCCTTGCTTCTCGCGGGGTTAAGGAAGTATGCCTTCTTGGACAGAGTGTCCTTAGTTATAAAGATGGGTCTTTTGCATTCCCCGATCTTTTGCGGGAGGTGCAAAAGATAGACGGCATTTCGCGTATTCGCTTTACTTCTGCGCATCCATCGGGTTGCACCGATGCGCTTATTGCGGCGTATCGCGATTGCGACAAAGTTTGCAGGCATCTTCATTTGCCAGTGCAGTCGGGCTCCGATAGAGTTCTTGCGCAGATGGGGCGCCGCTATACGGCCGAAGAGTATTTGTCTGCCGTTGCAAAGATGAGAGCGCTCGATCCAGAGTTTTCCGTAACAACAGATGTGATTGTCGGCTATCCCGGCGAGAGCGAAGAAGATTTCGAGATGACTCGCGCCCTTATGGAGAAGGCGCTTTTTGATAACGCTTTTATTTTCAAATATTCGCCGCGTCCAGGCACAAAGTCGGCGCAGTTGCCCGACGATGTTCCTACCGGGGAAAAAGAGCGGCGCAATCAGATTTTGCTTGCAGACCAAGAGCGCCGCGGGGTGGAGCGCAATTCTCGCCTCGTCGGCACTGTTCGTAGCGTGCTGGTAGAAGGCCCTTCGAAGAGGAATGCGCAACGCTGGAGCGGTAGAGATTCTGGCAATCGCATTGTGGCTTTTGAGCCGCCTGCAGGAATTTCAGTTGGCGATATGCTCGAGGTGAGAATAACGGAGGCTCATGCGCAAGTTCTCATTGGCGAGGTCGTCTGAAGAAAGGCTCTGCCATGAAGAAAAAAAGCGCAAGCGCACCTGTTGAGTATATCGATCGCCGCACTGGCGAGAAAGTGATGGAATCGGTGATGGGCGATGGCGCATTGCGCTTTGCCTACGAGACTCTTCTTGGGCGGACGCTTTGGCCGGTTCTTTTTGGGTCGCGCTTGATTTCTGATTTGCTTGGGCGCAAGTATTCTTCGCCGCGCTCGAAAAAAGATATTCTCTCTCTCGCATCGATTCCCGGTTGTATGCCTGAGGAGGCGGAAAAGCCTATTTCGGAATATGGCTCATTCAATGAGTTTTTCACTCGTAGGCTTAAAAGCGGCGCTCGTCCCATTGGCGAGGGGATCGTAAGCCCAGCAGATGGAAGGCTTCGTCTTTATCTTGGAGCCGACGCAGATCTTCCTTTCCCGCTTAAGGGTGCAAAGCGTTCTTTGAATGAAGTTTTTGATGCTAATGCGCCAAAGGGCAAGTACGATATCGCTGTTGTGCGTTTAGCGCCTGTCGATTACCACAGGTTCCATTTCCCGTGCGATTGCACAACTGACGAGCCTGTGCGCATTATTCCAGGCGAGTATCATTCCGTAAATCCTATTGCTTTGCTTCGCCGCCCAGATGTTTATGCTGATAATGAGCGCCAAGTGCTTAAGTGCCGTGCTTCATTTGGCAACTATTACCTTGTCGATGTAGGGGCATTTGGGGTTGGTACGATTGTGCAGACTTATACTGGCACCAATCACGCCAAAGGCGACGAGAAGGGGTATTTTAAGTTTGGCGGCTCTACAGTTATTGTCGTCTTCCCTGCCGGCAAGCTTAAATTTGACGAAGATCTCGTACGCAATTCTTCAGCTGGCTTCGAAACGCGAGTTCGGTGCAACGAAAAGATTGCCGAAGAAACCAACTGATGCGCTTGACCGCAAACGCGTGTTTTTGATATACTATCCAAACACAAGGACACAAGGCCAGGTTAGCACAGTTGGTAGTGCGGCTCATTCGTAATGAGCAGGTCGGGGGTTCGAATCCCTTACCTGGCTCCATAATGGCGGGAGTAGATCAATTGGTTAGATCAACAGATTGTGATTCTGTGGGTTGCGGGTTCGAGTCCCGTCTCCTGCCCCAGAAGAGGAAG
>JAGBWQ010000102.1 GCA_017629735.1 Kiritimatiellia bacterium | reverse complement strand
TTTTTTACGCGCAATCCGCGTGGAGGCGCAGCTAAGCCTATTGATTACGCTGATGTCGAGGCATTTAAAGCGTATGCCGCCGAGAACGCTATAGGACCTATTCTTGCACACGCTCCATACACTCTCAATGCCGCTGGCGCAGAAAATAGAGTGCGCGAATTTGCTGAGATGACAATGGAGGACGATCTTCGTAGGCTGGAGCTTACGCCTGGGGCACTTTACAATTTTCATCCCGGTAGCCATGTAGGGCAGGGCGCAGAGGCGGGTATAGAGCTTGTCTCGTCGATGCTCGCTCGTATTCTTAGCAGATGGTATGCCGAAAAAGGAGCGCCTCCTTCGACTTGCATCCTCTTCGAAACAATGTCTGGCAAAGGAAGCGAGCTTGGGCGCGATTTTGGCGAAATTCGTGCGCTCATTGATGCGACAGAGGCGAAGCTTTTCGCGGCAGGCATCACGCCTCCTCCTCCCGGAGAGCTTCTTGGCGTCTGTCTCGATACTTGCCATATTTGGGACGCTGGGTATGATGTTGTCGGAGCATTGGATCAAGTGTTAGATGATTTTGATTCTATCGTCGGCCTTAAGAGACTTCGCGCAATTCATGTGAACGATTCGATGAATGTTTTTGCATCGCATAAAGATCGCCACGAGAAGATCGGGCGCGGCAAAATCGGACTTGAGGCGTTTACACGGATATTCAACAATCCTCGCCTTGCATCTTTGCCGTTTTATCTTGAGACGCCTTGCGACCTTCAGGGCTATAGGGATGAGATCGCTCTCATCAAGACACTCCGCACGGCATGAACGGATCTTTGCTCGAGATAGAAAATCTAAGCGTTTCCTATCGCGGGGAAGACGGAAGCGTTTTCACGGCAGCATCTGAGGTTTCGCTTTCGCTCAATAGGGGCGAGAGCCTTTGCATTGTCGGCGAGTCAGGGTCTGGGAAAAGCTCTGTTGCTATGAGCGTTCCTCGTCTTTTGCCGTCGCCTCCAGCATTCTGGCCTCAGGGTCGTATTCTTTTTGATGGCAAGGATATTCTTGCGATGTCGCCTAAAGAGCTTCGCTCTGTGCGCGCGCGTCGCATCGGCGTTGTCTTTCAAGATCCAATCGGATCTCTCTCGCCACTTCATCGCATAGGCGATCAACTTGCTGAAACTCTTTTTTTGCATTGTGATGTTTCGCGCTCTGCTGCCCGCGCAACTGCGCTTGAATGGCTTCACAAGGTAGGCATCCCCGAGCCAGAGCAGCGTTTGAAAGCATATCCTCACGAGCTTTCAGGTGGTATGCAGCAGCGCGTTATGATAGCTATGGCGCTTATGCTTGGTCCGGATCTTATTATTGCGGACGAGCCTACTACAGCGCTTGATGTTACCGTTCAATCACAGATTCTTTCTCTTATGCGCAGCCTTGTCGGGAAGGATTCCGCATTGCTGCTTATCACTCACGACCTTGGAGTTGTGGCAAAGATGGCGTCGAAGCTCGCCGTTATGAAAGACGGCCGCGTTATCGAAACTGCCGACGATGTTTCGGCATTCTTCGCCAATCCTTCCCATCCTCATTCTCGCGCACTTGTCGCTGAGGCAAGAAAAATGGAGCTTTAATAATCATGTCGAAATTGATAATCCATGGCCGCCGAGCAATCTCCGGAACATACAAGGTGCAGGGCAACAAGAATGCTGCGCTTCCGATGATTGCCGCGGCGCTGCTTACGCCAGAGGAAGTGACGATCGAAAATGTTCCTGACATTGACGATGTAGCCGCGATGCTCGAAGCTACGCGCTCTTTTGGCGCGAAGGTCAAGCGCGATATTGAAAAAGGCATTGTCAAGATTTCGGCCTCGCGCATTCGCACGGCAAGAATTTCTCCCGATCTTGCCTCGCGTATTCGCACCTCATTCCTTTTTGCAGGGCCGCTTCTTGCGCGTCTTGGGCGCGCTTCGCTTCCGCCGCCAGGAGGAGATGCTATTGGCGCGCGGCGCCTTGATACGCATTTCGCAGGTTTCCGCGCCCTTGGTGCAAAGGCTGTCGCCGGCAAGAAACACTTGTCTTTCCGCGGCGATCTTCATGGTGCGAAGATTCTTCTTGATGAAGCCTCCGTTACGGCTACGGAAAATATTTTGATGGCGTCAGTTCTTGCGAAGGGAACTACGGAAATATACAATGCCGCTTGCGAGCCGCATATCTCCAACCTCGCAGATATGCTTAATGCGATGGGCGCGAAAATTTCAGGTGCCGGCACCAATCTTATTCGCGTAGAAGGGGTGGAGTCTCTTCATGGCTGTAATGTGCGCGTCGGTTGCGATTATATCGAGGCTGGCAGCTACATTGTAGCCGCTGCAGTGACTGGCGGCGAAATTGTCTTAACCGATATCGATCCTGCGCCATTTAGAGTTCTTGAAGGCGCCTTTGCGCGCTTTGGTGTGACTTGGTCGCTCGATTCGAAATCTGGCACTCTTAAATATGTGCCGCGCAAGCGCCTTAAGATGAAGTACGATCTTGGAGATGCGATACCTTCCATTTCCGATGGCACTTGGCCGGCGTTTCCGTCGGATCTCTTGTCTGTTCTTATCGTGCTTGCTACGCAAGCGCGCGGCACTTGCCTCTTTTTTGAAAAGATGTTTGAAAGCCGCCTTTACTTTGTCGACAAGCTTCGCCAGATGGGAGCTAAAATTGTCCAGTGCGATCCCCATCGCGTGGTAGTTACTGGCCCATCGCAGCTCTATGGAGGAGTAGTTTCGTCGAACGATATACGCGCTGGCATTTCGCTCGTTATCGCAGCTCTTTGCGCGAAGGGCGAGACGGTGATTTCTAACGCAGAGACGATTGATAGAGGATATCAGTCGATAGATAAAACGCTCTCAAAACTTGGGGCCGATATAAAGCGGTCGTGATTTAAAAGGAAAAACGAAAGGAATAAAATGAAAATTGTGCTGTTCGCATCTTTGGTTGCAGCTTTGTCTGTAAATGCGTCTCAAACGGTCTCCAATAGCAAGGAGTTGGCGGAGGCATTCTCGCGCATTTCAAACGGACAGAATTCGGGCGGCGAAATTGTTCTTAAAAGTGGCGTTTATTTCATGGATAAAACGCTCGAGGCAAAGGCTGTTACGGGGCTTACATTTCGCGCGGAGAAGCCTGGCACGGTAGAGATTTGCGGCGGCGAGCGCATTACTGGCTGGAAGAAAGTTCCAGGCACGCCTTTCTGGTCTGCGCCTGCCAAGAAAGCTGATGGCACACCTGCATTTTTCCGCTCGCTCGTGAAGAATGGCGAATGGGTGCCGATTTCTGTTTTACCGGGCGGCACGAATCGCTTTGAACATACAGTTCGCTTTGGCGCATTCCTTCTGCCGAATCTCGCGGGCCACTGGTCGCGTAAGCCCACTGATGAAGAATATCGCGTGATGAAGTATCTTTCCAGGGATATTCCAGATACCATGGATCTTACGAGCGCCGATATTCATCTCCTTCACATGTGGGACGACTCCCTCTGCACGGTTGAGAAGGTCGATCGCGCTAACCGTACTCTTACGGTTAAGGAACAGCCCAACTGGCCGATGGGCGCAAAAGAAAAGTTCGAATATGAAATTTTCAATATCCGCGAAGGCATGAAGTGCGGAAGGTGGTTCTTGGATCGCAAGGCTGGAGTTGTTTACTATCAGCCGTTTCCTGGCGAAGATGTCGCAAAGCTCGAGTTCGTGCGTCCTTCGCTTAAAAATGTGCTTGTCATAAATGGTGGGCGCGATATCAAGTTTGAGGGCATCTCCATTTCTGGCGCGACTCCCTCGCTCGGTCAGAATCCCGGGTTTGGTGGAATTGCCTCTCCTGCCGCTTTGGCTCTTCGCAGCATCAAGGGCTTGGAGCTTAAAGGCGTCACCATCAAGAATACTGCAGGCGTTGGCCTTTCGATTGGAGGAAGCTCCAATGTCGTTATCGACGAGTGTTCTCTCGTCTCTTGCGGCGCGTGCGCGGCATTTATTTCTGCTGGCAATGTGGTCTTCAAAAGAAGCCTCGTAAGCGATGCAGGCTGCGTCCATAGAGCATCGTCTGGCGTCTTTGTGTCGGGCTCTGATATTGTCCTTTGCGAAAACGAAATCCGCAATGTTCCTTACAGCGGCCTTATCGGTTTCGGCAATAGGAATCGCTTTGAGACGAATTTCATTCACCATGTCATGCAGGTTCTCCACGATGGCGCGGCCATCTACGGTTTGCATGTAAATGGCATTATGCGCGGAAATATTGTTAAAGATGTTGTCGCGCTTGGCAAGGGCTTTGGCGTGCACGCATATTATGCCGATGAAAATTCCCGCAATACAATCATCGAAGACAACTATGCAGAAGGAATGCCTGTGCCGATCCACAATCACATGTCGGCCAATATTATCGTCAGGAATAATACGCTCGTAAATATGGGCGGTGATATGGTTGTTTCGTTTGAACGCTGCGTCGAAAGTGAATTTTCGGGCAACCGCATTTTCTGCGACGGCAAGCTTGATACAGTTTGGCTCGATGGTATCGCAAGGTGGAATGGGAATGTCGTCTATTCCGGCAAGGCAACGCCGTTTGAATGGAATCCTCCGAGGGTTGCGCAGGAAAAGCGCGAGGATCTCCCTGTAGCGAGAGCTCCTAAGGCTCCGGTTCTCGACGGAGTTTTCGCAGAAGGCGAATGGGCTGGCGACTTCTATCATATCGATCGCGACGGCAAGGGCCATCAGACGGGCTTCTCCTCCGCTTTGGTGCGCCTTGCATGGGACAATGAAAATCTCTATGGAACATTCCTCGCGGCAAACTTCGGCAACGGCAAGATGTCTTTCGGCTCCACATGGGGCCGTGATGATGGTGTCGAGCTTGATTTCGGCTCCGGTCGCGTAGTGCGTGCATTCCATACGGGCGAGACATCTGTTCTTCCCGCGGCGCTTTCCAAGGAAGTGAAAATTGTCGCACTTGGCAAGGGCAAGAATAAGCACTCCAATCCCAATTTGCTCCGCGTCGAATTTTCTGTGCCTTGGAAGACTCTTAACATTACTCCCAAGAAGGGGCTTTCCATTCCGTTTAACGCGCGCGCCTACCAGAGTGAGTTCAAGCAGATGAAGACATACGATGCCGATTCTTCTGGCTGCTGTCTCGTTCTTGAATGATGGAGTGTTTTGTATGATTGAGCTTATTGCATCGCACCTTGACGCCATTGCGTCTCTCGCGCCGACATGGGGGCTTGTTCTCGTGTTCGTGTTTATGGCGGTAGAGTCGAGCTTCATTCCGTTTCCATCGGAAGTGGTAATGATACCGGCAGGCTTTCTTGCTGCGAGGGGTGAGTTCGGCTTTTCTCCGATTGCGGCCGTATCTGCGGCCGTAGTCGTTGGAACGCTCGGCGCTCTTGCAGGGGCGTATTTCAATTATTTTATTTCGCTCAAAGTAGGCAAGCCATTTCTTGTGAAGTACGGCAAATGGTTTTTTCTTAAACCCGAAGCGCTTGAAAGAGCGTGCGAAGTATTTAATAAATACGGCGCTCCTGGAACATTTGTTTGCAGGCTTATCCCTGCGATTCGCCAGCTTATATCGATTCCTGCCGGAATTTCGAAAATGCCCTTGTGGTCGTTTTCGATTTTTACATTCTTGGGCGCGTTCATCTGGACGCTCATTCTTGCACTTGTGGGTTACGCGGCAGGGCGTGCCTCCGGTGATGTGACATATCTTGAGCTTTGCATAAAGGGCAAAGAGGCTGCTTCCTCGCATCTTCCTTTGGTCGTTTCTGTCGCGTTCCTTCTTGGCGTAGGATACGTTTTCGTCTCAAAGCTTGTTATGAAAAGGCGCGCCAATTGATAGACATGATTCTTGAGGTCGAGAATCTCCGCATCGAATTTGCCTTTGACGGGAAGGTGTCTGTTCCTGTCAGAGGTGTTTCGTTTTCTGTTCCAAAGGCAGGCCGCACCGCATTGGTTGGCGAGTCGGGCTGCGGAAAGACTTTAACTGCACTTGCGGTAGGCTCTCTTTTGGATCGGGCGAAGATTTCTGGAGATATCAAACTCAATGGTCGCGTGGCGTATGTATTCCAAAATCCTATGCAGTCGCTCGACCCTGTTATGCGAGTTGGCAAGCAGATAGAGGAGGGCATGGAGAAGGGGCTTTCTCGCGATGCTCGCCGCGCGCAGATGGAACAGTTGCTTGAATCTGTAGGATTGCCGCGTGAATGTGCAAGGAAGTATCCTTGTGAGCTTTCAGGCGGTCAGCAGCAGCGCGTCATGATAGCCTCCGCCCTTGCGCAGTCGCCCAAGTTGCTTATTGCGGACGAGCCTACGACGGCTCTTGATGTGACAACACAGAAGGAAGTCCTCGATCTTATAAGGCGTATCGCCGACGAAAGAGAGATGGCGGTTCTTCTCATAACGCACAATTTAGGGCTTGTTTCGCGTTATTCTGACTACGTTAATGTTATGTATGCGGGGCAGATTGTCGAGTCGGGCGCGGTAAAGAGCGTTCTTTCCAATCCTCGCCACCCATACACAAAAGGTTTGCTTGCGGCAGTTCCAAGGATAGATGCTCCAAGAGACGCGCCGCTAGTGGATATTCCAGGAACTGTTCCTCCTCCATGGGCATGGCCCGAGGGGTGTGCTTTCCATCCTCGTTGTCCTCAAGCGACTAAAGAGTGCTCATCGCCTCTTTTTAAAAAATGCCCCTGCTTGACGGATTATGAGCAGTTTTGATATACTTCTCCGCGTTTTGACCGCGAGAGTGTAGCGTGCGTACGCGAGAGTATTGCGGAAAATTACCAGAAAAGGCAAGTAATGAACCAGATAAGGATTAAGGCGGAAGCGCGTACCGAGCAGGGTACTGGCGCAGTCCGTCGGTTGCGCCGTTCGGGTATGATCCCGGGCAGCGTGATGAAGATGAGGAAGGGCGGTACGGAGCTTATCAAGCTTCCGGAGCACGACTTCATGATGGCGATGCGCGGCAGGACCGGTAAGCAGGTTCTCGTTACGCTCGATATGAATGGAACTGAAATGTCGGCTCTTCTGCGCGAAATGCAGAACGACGTTCTTAAGGGCACTCCTATCCATGTGGACTTCAGCGAAGTTTCGCTCACCGAGACCGTCCGCATCACAGTGCCTCTTCGTCTCATCGGCGAGCCCAAGGGCGTTAAGATTGGCGGCGGCGTTCTCGAACAGACGCTTCGCTCTGTCGATATCGACGTTCTCCCCGGCGACATTCCCGAGAAATTTGACATCGATGTTTCTTCGCTCGATCTCGATCAGACGCTTTTCGTGCGCGATCTCCAGCTCGGAGAGAAGTATTCGATCACTTCTCGCGGCGAAGTTCCCGTTGCAGTCATCAAGGCCCCTGATTCAGCACCTGGCGCAGCCGCTGGCGCAGCATCGCCCGATGTGATCAAGAAGGGCAAGGATGATGCCAAGAAGGAGGAGAAGAAGTGATGAAGAAGTATGATGCTCTTTACATTTTTGTAGGCGTTTCTAAGGACGATGTCCTTGAAGCCAATCTCGAAAAGGCCCTTTCCGAAGTCACCCGTTTGGGCGGCAACATCATCGCGAAGGATTCCCTCGGCAAGCGTGCTTTCGCTCGTCCGATGAAGAAGCGCGACAATGGTGTTTATGTCAAGGTCCGCTTCGAGCTCGACCCGCTCAAGATCAAGGAGCTTGTCGCCCGTTACCGTCTCGTGGAAGAGGTTTTCCGCGTGCAGTTCCTCGCAGTTGACGATCGTCGTGAGGCGAAGATCGCTGCTGAGCGTGCCGCCCGTGCTGAGAATCTTGCCAAGAGGGAGGCTGCTCAGGCTGCCGCTCTTGCGGAGAGGGTTGTTCAGGAGTAACGGATCATGGCGTCGTTTAACAAAGTTATTCTGATGGGTAACCTCACGCGCGATCCTGATGTGCGCATGACGGGAACTGTTGGCCTTAAGGTCGCGCGTCTCGGTCTCGCAATCAACGAGCGTAGGAGGGATCGCAACGGTCAAATGCAAGATTTTCCCGTGTTCGTCGATGTCGACGCTTGGGATAAGCTTGCGGAGCTGTGCGGTCAGCATCTGTCGAAGGGAAGCCCCGTTCTTGTAGAGGGTAGGCTTCAGATGGATAACTGGGAAAAAGACGGCGTCAAACATCAGAAACTCAAGGTGCGTGCTATGTCGATTAAGTTCCTTCCCAAGCCTGATCGTTCATCTGGTCAGTTTAAGGGAGTCGATCAGTCGGCATCTGCTCCTGAAGAGTACGATGTTCCATTCTAAAACGTAAAACGGAGGAAAACCAAAATGGCTTTCAAGAAGAACAGCAGTTCGGCCGGCGAGGAATTCGCCGCCCGCAAGCGTCCGCCGCTCGGCAAGAACGACTCTATCGATGTTAACGACATCGAGACGCTCAAGTATTACATCACGGATTATGGCAAGATTCTGCCTGCTCGCATCACGGGTGTCACTTCCCAGCAGCAGCGTCAGATCCGCCAGGGCGTCAAGCGCGCTCGCAACATGGGCCTGATGGCTTAAGTCTGAAAGGAGTTGCATCATGCAGGTTGAAGTCATGCTCATGGACGAGATCAAGAAGCTCGGCAAGGCTGGTCAGATCGTTAAGGTCGCCGCTGGCTATGCTCGCAACTTCCTCTTCCCCAAGGGTCTTGCGGCTGAAGCAACTGAGGCTGCAAAGCGTCGTCTGAAAAAGCTCGAGGCTGAGCGTGCTGCGCGCGCCGCTGAAGCTAAGAAGGCGGCTCTCGAGGTTGCTAAGAAGCTTGAGAAGCTCGAAATCACCGTTTCCGCGCACACGACTGATGGCAAGAAGCTCTACGGCTCTGTCGGTATCTCCGATATCCTCGCAGCTATTGAGGCCAATCGTGGCATCAAGCTTGATCGTTCGCAGATCGAGCTTGCCGATGCGCTCAGGGAAGTTGGCGAGTACGAGCCTAAGATCGATCTTGGATACGGCGTTTCCGTCAAGTTCAAGATTATCATTCTCGACGAAGGCGCTGCCGAGTAATCGGTTGCTACCAAAACGCTTTCATCAGAAGGCGTACAAAAACGCGGACAGCAAAAGCTGCCGCGTTTTTTTTTTTATTGCTTTTTTTCGGCCTGCTCATGGCTTGGGCGGGGGTTGGCAATTTCATAGAATAGTGGTATAATAGACCGAAATTTGGAGGAGAATTCTATGTCCATAAGAAAACTCGCGTGCGGTATTGTGTGTCTTGCGGCGATGTCCGCAGTAGTTGACGCGCAGGCCGATTATACAGAAGGGTCAGACCCTTCTGTATATGATGTAAGATAAAAGAATGGAGTTAAGTTATGATTAGAGCAAGAGTGTTTGCGAGTGTTCTTTCTGCTATTATGGCATCGTTTTCTCTCCATGCAGGGGAGTGGACATACGATTCTTCGGCAAATCCAAAGACTGTTTCAGATGGGAATTGGACGATTCAGCTTCTTAGCGATGATATCGAAAACGGGCGCATTCAGTTAGGTAATATTGTAGCAGGCTCAGGTGTTCTTGATCTTCGCGATATGAAGGTAGATGGAAATGAAATTACATCTATTTCTTTTCACCAGAACAATGCGTATGCACCGACTTGGAAAACCTGGGATATTTCAGACTTCTTGATTGATTCCCTCGATGCTTCTGTAGAAGATGGTCGTTGCACACTCGTTATGTCTGGTAATCCGAATATTAAGAATATCGAAATTACAGGTGGCAATCTCATTTCAATAGGTGATAATTTCTCAAATTTGTCAGGACTTACGAATGTGGTTTTGCGCCTTCCAAATCTGACGATATTTGGTCTTCCCGGCCAGAATAGCGGCTTTAACAACTGTACATCTCTTAAGCGCGTCTCGTATGATTGCCCGAAGTTAACTT
>JAGBWQ010000101.1 GCA_017629735.1 Kiritimatiellia bacterium | reverse complement strand
GATCGCTTCGCTTTCCCGGATTTGGTGTAGGCGCGGCGTTTTTAACCGATATATTAGAATCTTGACTTTCTAGACATGTTGCACATGTTCCTATTTTACTACGGTGCACAGTATTTGACGAACGGGCCACTCTTGGAATGTTCCATTTTCTGAATTGGGTGCACACTATTCTAACGAATCGCGGTTGGTGTGTGATTGACGGAGAAGTGCAGAAATGATAGACTTTTTTCATAGTTCTGTGTGGTATAATATGCGTGTTTGGGAATAGAAAGGATATTAAGATGGCACCTAAAATTAAATTTCTTAAGACATTCGGTTCGTGGCGTGAAGTGGCAGACGCCGCTCGTACTACCATTCGCCTCGATGAGGGCGAGAAGGAACCATCATCGAAATGGAAGAAGCGCATTCTCCTCGCTGAGCACTCGCCCATTCGCAAGCTCTGCTTCGGATGGAAGTGGCTCGATCTGCCGTATTGGGTCTCCGTCCATTTCGTTCGCCATAAATATGGTATAGAACATTTCGTCTCCACCCAAAGAACCGACCGCACCGGGTGCGAGCGCGATTCCAACCGCCAAGACGCTCCCGTCATGCACGAATGCTACGCAAATGCGCAGTCCGTTATGTTTATTTCGCGTCGCAGACTTTGCGGCCAGGCGAGCGCAGAGACGAGAGCCGCATGGAAGATGGTGGTCGACGCAATCGCAGAGAAGGAGCCCGAAGTCGCCTCATGCTGCGTTCCAGAGTGCGTTTACCGCGGTTTCTGCCCCGAGTTTAAGCCATGCGGATATTTCGGTTCCGAAGCCTATAAGAAGGCGCTAGAGAATTATAGGGCCTAAATTTAATGGAACGCCTGCAGAATATTATCGCGCATTCTGGAGCTGCCTCCCGTCGCGGCGCGGCCGAGCTTATTCTCTCTGGTGCCGTGAGCGTCGACGGCGTTGTCGTGCATGAGCCTGGTATGCGCCCTCCAGAAGGTGCCGTCGTAAGACTCCACGGTCGCAGAATTGGTGGCGTCGAGCGCAAGAGAACTGTCGTCTTGAATAAGCCCGTTGGTGTCGTCTCCACAATGAGCGATCCCTTCGGCTCTCCCACCGTCGCAGATCTCGTGCGCACTCCCGAGCGCTTAGTCCCCGTGGGCAGGCTCGATCGCGATTCTGATGGCCTCCTTCTTATGTCAAACGATGGCGATCTCGTAAATAGGCTCACGCACCCTCGTTTCGAGCATGAGAAAACTTACATCGTGAAAGTCGCAGGAAGGTGGAATGCCGAAAAGCTCGCGGTTCTTACCTCTCCTATTAAGATGGACGACGGCTATGTTATTCGCCCTGTGCCAGTAGAGGTTATTAAGGAGCGGCCCGACAATACTGTCATTCTTAAGTTCACTCTCAAAGAAGGACGCAAGCGCCAAATCAGAAAAATGTGCTCTGCCGCGCATTTGGTTGTTCTCACTCTTACGCGCGTTGCCGTTGGCCGCTTCCGCCTTCCAGAAGACTTGCCCTCCGGCAAATGGCGAGATCTTACCGACGCGGAAATCGCTCTATTGACAAAATAATTTTAAGAGTGTATCATTAGTCGCATTAAGGAAACAAATTGAGGTTCTCAATACGAAGATGTCGAATAAACTGTTGATAGTGGAATCGCCCGCGAAGGCGAAAACGATAGCCAAATATCTCGGTTCTGGTTTTGTGGTGAAAAGTTCTGTTGGGCATATACGCGACCTGCCCAAGGAGAACGGGGCGATAACCATAGCCGAGGTGGGGCCTGATAAGTGGAGCTTTGCCGCCAAGTATATCGTGCCTGAGGGCAAGGAGAAAGTTGTCTCTGCATTGAAGAGCGCGGCGAAAGAGGCCGATGAGATTTATCTCGCAAGCGACCCTGACCGCGAAGGAGAGGCGATTGCGTGGCACCTTCGTGAGGTGCTTTCGCCCGTGGCGCGGAACAAAAACTTTTTCCGCGTCACCTATAACGAAATCACGAAAAGCGCCGTCTTGAAGGCCGTCGAAAATCCGCGCGACATCGATATGCCGCTCGTTGATGCGCAGCAGGCGCGCCGCATTCTCGATCGTCTCGTCGGCTATCGCGTCTCGCCTCTTCTTTGGAAGAACATCAACTGCCCCAACAACCGCTCTCTTTCGGCAGGTCGAGTTCAGTCTGTGGCGCTACGCCTCCTCGTTGAGCGCCAACGCGAAATCGACGCGTTCGTTCCTGAGACATACTTTCTCCTTGGCGTTGAAGCAAAGGCGGATGGCGACCAGAAGAGCTTTATTGCCAAGCTCGCCCGACTCGATGGCGAGAAGCCTCGCGTCTGCGACAGGGACACGGCCAATGGCATTCTTCTTGAGCTTGCTGGCGCGTCGCTCGAAGTTTCAGATGTTAAAAAGCGGCCAAAGATGCGCCACGCGCTTCCGCCTTTTACGACATCGACTCTCCAGCAGGCGGCATCGAGCGTGCTTGGATACTCGCCTGGCAAGACGATGAAGATTGCGCAGTCGCTTTACGAGCGCGGTCACATCACTTACATGCGTACGGACTCTGTTGCGGTTTCGGCGCAGGCGCGCGACGCGGCAAAGGATTTTATCATTTCGTCGTATGGCGAAGAGTTCTATCCTCAAAAGCCAAATGTCTTTGCACAAAAGGCAAAGGCGGGCGTTCAGGCGCAGGAGGCTCACGAGGCGATTCGCCCGACAAAGATCGATGTGATGCCGACCGACTCTGATCTTGAGGCGCAGGAGCTTAAGCTTTACGATCTTATTTGGCGCAGGTTTGTCGCCTCGCAAATGGCCGATGCCCGCACTTCCGTTCGCACAATCTGCATCGATGCGAAGAAGCCTGGCATCTCGCACAAGTACGAGTTTACGGCCTCCGCAACTGTCATTGAATTCGAGGGCTTCCTCCGTGTGATGAAGCTTTCCTTGAAGAAGAAAAATTCCGACGGCGAAGACGATGAGGATACTGACGAGGTCGCGTACCTTCCTGATGTCGCCAAGGGCGAGTCTCTTCAGGCGGTGCGTTGGCTTTCTGATGAGAAGCAGACGAAGGGCCCCGCGCATTATTCGGAAGCATCTCTTATTAAGGCGCTCGAAGAGAATGGCGTTGGCCGTCCGTCCACATACGCCGCGACTATCGAGACGCTAAAGCTTCGTGAATACGCCAAGAGCGAAAAGAAGAAACTCATTCCTCTTGAGCGCGGCATTCTCGTGTGCGATTGGCTCGTCAAGAAGATGGAAGATCTTTTCTCTGTCGGCTACACGGCGAAGATGGAAGCAGAGCTTGACGGCATCGAAGAGAAGGGCGTGGCGATGGACGATATGCTTAGCGCCTTTTATGCCAAGCTTAGGCGCGAGATCGAAGAGTCGTCGGATCCGCCGCCAGACCGCGCGAAATTCGACACTGTTTTTGCGATGCTCGACCAAGTCAAGGAATGGAAGCCCGCGAAGAAAGTCGGCACTAGGCTCTATGACGACAAGGCATTTGTCGAAAGCGTAAAGCGCCAGGCGGAAGAGGGTGCAAAGGCTCTCACGCTTAGGCAGCTTCAGTCGCTTATTCGCGTTGCTTCTTGGTATCATGCGCAGATTCCAGATTTTGAGGCGCGCATGGCCGCGGCAGGTATGGCGGTGCAAAAATCCCCCGTGACATTTGCCGATCCGGAGCTTGTGAGGTATTGCTTTGCGAAGGTCGACGAGATTCCTGAGCTTCAGAAGAACAGGTTCTTGGTCTCCGTTAGAGAGCAGGTCGATCACGGTAGAAGCCTTTCGCAAAAACAGCTTTCAGTTGTCGCGAGCGCGATTCTCGAGAAAGTTTCGCAGTTGCCCGATGCCGAAAGTGTGCGCATCAAATTGTCAGACTTTGCCATCGAAGATAAAAGCAGTGAGGCTGTCGATGGGGAAGTGGTGGCGGAGCTTCTTAAGATGCTCAAGCAGATTAAGACATTCCGTCAGGCGACGCGCTTCGGCAAGAAGGTCTACGACGACAAATCCTTTGCGGAATCTCTTTGCGAACAGTACGCTCAGAGAGGTAGGCTTTCGGAGCGTCAGGTTATGGCGCTCAAGCGAATAGTCAGAGCCTATCGCACACAGATACCCGATTACGATTCCAAGAAGGATGCTCTTGGACTCGAAGGCGGAGATAAGAATGGCGGAGATCGCGCCTAAGATATCTGTCGCTGCCGATCCGGCGGTTGCGCGCTTCTCGCAAAGTCTTCTTGCGGAGCGCAATGCTTCCGCCAATACGGTAGATGGATATCTTCGCGACATATCTCAGCTTGCCATTTCAGTTTGGGGTGCGCAGGCTGAGCCTCCATTTCCATGGAAGGAAGTCGGCGAGAAAGAGGCGCATGCTTTTATGCACGAGCTTGCCCACTCAGGAGCGGCTCCCACATCGAGAAGGCGCAAGCTTGCCGCGGTGCGCTCGTTCTTTCGCTTCCTTCAAGGCGATGACGCGCAAGTGGAAAATCCTTTCTCTTCGTTGCGCGGCCCGCGCACGGCAAAGAAGCTTCCGAGAAC
Source organism: Kiritimatiellia bacterium (assembly GCA_017629735.1). Taxonomy (GTDB): domain Bacteria; phylum Verrucomicrobiota; class Kiritimatiellia; order RFP12; family UBA1067; genus UBA1067. The sequence goes on along the minus strand of JAGBWQ010000101.1, from coordinate 9,989 downwards.
TCTTTCGCCCGCAGATATCGACCGCTTCTTAAAGCAGCCTCTTTCTGATTTGGCAGATGGCGTTCTCCCGGAAAATATCGCCTTGCGCGATAGGGCATTTTTTGAGGCGCTTTATTCCACGGGGTGCCGTATCAGCGAAATGACAGGCGTTGATTGGGGAGATGTAGATCTTGTGCGCGGGTCTATGATCGTAACAGGCAAAGGCTCGAAAGATAGGCTTGTTATTCTCGGCTCAAGAGCACTTGAAGCGTTGAAAGCGCATCAGGCAAATGTCTCGCTGCGCAACGCTTCTAATGTTTCGTCGGATTCTCCAGTTTTCACTTCGATCCGCGGCAAACGCATTTCTCCTCGCGAAGTGCAACGCATGATGAAAAAGTATTTGGCGGAGTCGTTCTTGCCGCTTGATATAACGCCGCATAAACTTAGGCACAGTTTTGCAACGCACCTCCTTGATGCAGGGGCGGATTTAAGGAGTGTGCAGGAGATGCTGGGGCATTCATCGCTTTCGACAACGCAAATTTACACGCATGTTTCTGTGGAGCGGCTTAAAGATGCCGTCTCCTCTGCACACCCTAGGGCATAGAGTATGGCTGAAGAAATTACGCATAAAGAGCATAAAGACAAACTGCGCCTCTTTCTTCTGGTGCTATGTTTTGCCTCTATGATATTTGGGTTTAGGACTTTGATTTTTGTCCATGCTCCAGTCGTCTTTAATGATCCGCTTGAAGATATGTCGTTTGCTTGGTATGTGCCGATTTTTTCGGCGTATGTCATTTGGCGGACGCGCGACGAGATTCTCTCATCAGTCGGCAATCCCAGTATCGTTGGCGCTTTCGCAGTTTTAGGCGCGCTTTTCTGTGGATTCCTTGGCGTTCGCGGCGTTCAGGTGCGACTTGAGATCCTTTCTTTCGCGGCACTTATTGCATGTATCCCATGGGCATTTTATGGAAGGCGCGTGGCAGAGAAATTGCTTTTCCCCGCGGCATTTCTTCTCTTCTGCATTCCGTTGGCGTCGTTCCTCGATGTGGTAACAGTTCACTTGCGTCTTATCGCGACAACTGTTGCCGCGGCGCTTCTTAAGGGGGCTGGCTCCGAACTTATTCGAACTGGCACTTTGATCTCCTCTCCCGATGGAACATTCGCAATCGATGTGGCATCTCCTTGTTCTGGGTTACGGTCGCTTTTCGCGCTTCTTGCGCTTTCATCGGGGTATGCGTATTTTACGCTCCCCACATGGCCGCGCCGCGCAATTCTTTTCGCGCTTTCCATTCCGATTGCAATGTTTGGCAATGTTGTGCGAATCCTTTCCATCTGCATCGTAGGCTCCGTCGCCTCGCCATCGTTTGCGACAGGTTTTTACCATGATTATTCAGGCTATGTCGTCTTTGCTGTTGCGATTGCGATGATGGTGCTGACGGGATCTCTTCTTGGGAAGGGGGTGCACAAATGAAAAAGGTGCTTCCCATTTGTGTCGCGCTTTTGGTAGTTTCCTTTATGGCTGCGCAGTCTCTTATGCCGCCGCCCGTCATCTCGCAAGCGCCTGAGGTGCAATTAAGTGAAATAGACGGCTACACATCAGTTCCGCTCGATCCATCTCAGGCGGAGCTCGAGACGCTTCCCGGCGATACTGTCATTTTGAAGCGTCGCTATCAAGGCTCCGGAGCCGAGACTTATGTCGTGTCGGCTGTTATCGGCGGAAAGGGCAAGAGTTCCATTCATCGCCCTGAGCTGTGCTTGCCTGCGCAGGGCTTTTTGATGAGCAATCCGCATTCGGTATTGCTCAATGATATTCCGTGGAGGCGGCTTAGCCTTGAGCGCGGCGCAGGAGAGGAGAGCTTCTCGTTTGCATACACATTCTTTAATCAAGCTGGTATGCGCACCTCTTCTCATGTGAGAAGGATTTTTGCCGATGTCTGGGATCGCTCTGTGTTGGGGCGCATCGATAGGTGGGTTATGGTGACGGTCTTTTCTCTCTCTAACAGGAGTGACGAGATGGAAGGCTTTCTCTCGAAACTTTCTGAGACTCTGCGCTGAAACAAAGTATTTGGTATAATAACACACTATGATTGACAGATTTCTGCCATACATTATTCCCTTTGTCGGGGCATTAGTTCTTACTTTGATTCTCACGCCTATCGTGCGCGAAATCAATAGAAAGTTCGGTCTTGTCGACAAGCCCGATGGCAGAAGAATTAACAAAAAGCCTATTCCTCGCGGTGGCGGTGTTGCCGTATATTTTGGCGTTGTAGTTTCGTATTCTATCTTTATTCTCATCTCTGGCCTTCAGCCGCTTGGCTCGGTGCCAGCTGCCACATTCTGGAAGTTGATTGCCTGCACCGGCTTTATTACCGTTGTTGGATTTGTCGACGACAAGTTTTCTCTTCCGCCGAAAATAAAACTTCTCTGCCAGGTAATCGTTTCGTTCCTTATTTGGAAATGGGCAGGGCTTGGTTTTTCAGATTTGTGGCCATCGCTCCATCCTGTTTTCGATTGCATTATTACGGTGTTTTGGATAACGGGCGCAATGAATGCGTTCAATCTGATTGATGGCCTCGATGGTTTGGCGAGCGGCTTGGCGATTATTGCCGTAGTCGGAATGGGAGGCGGGCTTTTCTTTAGCGGTTGCACAGCTCAGATTTCGTTTTATGCCGCGTTCGTTGGTGGGCTTCTTGGCTTTCTCCGCTACAACTACAATCCAGCAAGCGTCTTTCTTGGCGATTCTGGGTCGATGATGATCGGCTGTCTCGTTTCTGTTTTGCCGCTTTGCTCGCATGTCGAAAATTCGTTCCTCGTTTCGGTTGGTGTTCCGCTTCTTGCGATGGGCGTTCCGATTTTCGATACTTCTCTTGCGATTTTCCGCCGTTCGATTCGCCGCATTCTCCGCAAGGCCGATGGTGGAAATACCGCAGAAGGGCAGGTGATGACGGCCGATACAGATCATCTTCATCATCGTGTGTTGCGGTCGATGGGGCTTAGCCAGTCGCGCGCGGCGTGGGTGCTTTATCTTGTTGCCGCATTCGCTGTGGCAGTCGGGCTGGTTGCAACATATATGCGCTCTCGCACGACAGGGCTGTGGCTCGCGGCGTTTTCGATTGCGACGGTAATTATTTTCCGCGACATGGCTCGTGTGGAGCTTTTTGATATTGGCGTTCTTCTCGATCGCGTGGTGCATTCGCACGAGAAGGCCAAGCGTAGGCTTGCTGTGCGCCTAGCGGTTCCGCTTCTTCTTTTACTTGATGTGGCTTTTTTGGCGCTTTCTTTCTTGGTTGTGGCAAGCGCTTTGGGGCTGCCTTTTAATGAGAAGCTTGCAAAGGTCGTCATGCCTATTTTTGTGACGGCAACATTTTCTTCTCTCGTGGTGGCGAGGACATATTTGATTGTCTGGTCGCGTGCCATGCCGCTTGATTATGCGAGGCTTTCGCTTGCGTGTGTGGTAGGCTCGCTTATCTCGTCTGTCTCGGTCTATTATATTTATGCGTCGTTTGAGAATGTCGTTTTCTACTTTGCATTTTTCTTCGCGGCACTTTCGTTCTTGGGTTTGATATTTGCGCGCTTCGTCAGAATTTTGATGAGAAATTTCTTCTATCAGCTCGATTGTTCGCGCCTTGTTGGAAGGAAGGATGTTTCGCGCGTTCTTGTGTACGGAGCAGGGCTTAGGTTCCGCGCTTTTAGGCGCGAGCTTGTAAGGCACGCTTCGCAAAACTCGAGAATCATTGTTGGCATACTCGACGACGATTATCTTCTTAAGGGGCGTATCATTGGTGGGCTTAGGGTGTTTGGCACCATCAGAGAGCTGCCTGAGCTTATCAATCGCTACAACATTGATTCGATCGTGATTACTTGCGATATAAGCGACGAAAAGCTTGCCGTTATTAAAAATTCAATAGACTCCTCTCAAGTTACGCTTAAAAGGTTTATGCTTAGCGAGGAGACAATCGTAGCAGGACCTGAAAAACAGAAAGGAACAGTGAGATGAAAACAGTCATCGTAAATGCGCACGTAATTTCCCCCGGCGTTGATATCCGCCGCGCAACAGTCGTTATTGAGAAGGGTAAGATCAAGTCTGTTGCGAAGGCGTCTGCATCGGATAAGGTCGCCATTCGCCCTGGAGATACGCTTGTTGACGCTAAGGGAAAATATTTGATGCCTGGCTTCATCGATGTTCATACGCATGGAGCATTGGGGTGCGATTTCTGCGACGAGGATAAGAATGCTATTTTCGAGATTTCGAAGGCGAAGCTTCAGGAGGGTGTGACGACATACTTCCCGACGACTCTCACCGTTTCCCGCGGCCAGCTCATCAAGGCTGCGCGCAATGCAAAGAAGTATGCTGATGCGGGAATGCCGTACGCCAAGGTGCCTGGCATTCATCTCGAAGGCCCGTACATTAATGTGAAGTGCTGCGGCGCGCAGAATCCGCGTTTTGTTCGCAATCCGAGCCTCAAGGAGCTTGATGCAATCGCCAAGGTTTATCCTGTTGTGCAGATTTCCTACGCGCCTGAGACGAAGGGAGGCGCGGCGTTTGCGAAGTCGTGCATTGAGCGCGGCATTGTTCCGAGCTGCGGGCATACGGGAGCGCGCCTTGCAGATCTTATGCCGGCCTATCGTGAAGGGCTTAGGCACATGACGCATTTCTGCAATCAGATGACGCCTTTGCATCACCGCGAAATCGGCATGGTTGGCGCTGGCTTCTTGATCGACGATCTTGATATTGAAGTTATCTGCGACAGAATTCATCTTTGTGATGATATGCTGAGGCTCGTCTTTCTGAAGCGCAAGCTTGAGCATGTTCAGATTATCACCGACTCGCTGCGCTGCTCGCACTGCGATGATGGCTATGCGTTTGAGATGGGGGGACTGAAGGTTCTTCTCAAGAATGGCGAGGCAAGGCTTGTTGAGGGCGGCAATCTTGCGGGCTCTACACTTTGGATGGGCGATGGTCTTCGCAATGTTCATGAGGTGACGGGGCTTCCTCTTAAGGATCTTGTTCGCTGCACATCGTGGAACCAGGCCATTGAGCATGGCTGGGGCAAAAAGCTTGGCAAGATTGAGAAGGGCTTTATTGCAGATCTTGTTATCATCGACAAGAAGACATGGCGTCCGGCGGCTGTCTTCGTTGACGGTGTCCAGAAGATGTGATATACTACGCGCGTTTTCAGTATATTGGCTTGTAAACGCGTTTTTGGAGGGATGGCCGAGTGGCTGAAGGCAACGGTTTGCTAAATCGTCGTACGGTTTAATTTCCGTACCGGGGGTTCGAATCCCCCTCCCTCCGCCACTAAAACTACCAAACTGCCAAACTCGCAACACTGCTAAACAGCCAAACTAACAATATGCAAAACTGAGTTAGCAAGTGTTACAGTGGGCAAGTTTCCGAGTTAGGTTAATCATCCACCTTTTTGGTATAATATAAGCGATGAAGGCGAAAAATTCAAAAAAGACGATCACGGATTCAACCGTTGATCAGGATGTTCTTACATACACTGTCGGCGAGGACACCGTTCTCGACATGGCGCTTATCAAATGGGACTGCATGGGCACTGCCGCGCATGTGACGATGCTCAGCGAGATGAAAGGCCTGCGCAAGCCCATCGTCACCAAAGCCGAGGCCGCAAAAGTTCGCAAGGAATTGGCGAATGTCGTCGCCAAGGCTCAGAAGGGCGATTTCGTCATTCGTGAAGACGACCAAGATGTGCACATGGCCGTAGAACGCGCTCTCACGGAAAAGCTTGGCGATCTCGGAAAGAAAATCCATACCGGCAGATCTCGCAACGATCAAGTCGCCGTCGATGTGCGCCTTCACATGAAGAGCGAAATTCTCTCGCTCGAAAAGGAAATTTGTGCTCTTGTAGCGGCTCTTTGTAAATTCGGCAAGAAGGAAGGCGCAATTCCTCTCGTCGGCCGCACTCATCTCCAGCCCGCAATGCCTTCGACTGTCGAGATGTGGGCCACAGGCCATGCGGAGATGATCCTCGATCAGCTTGAAAATTTCGAAGCGGCCTATCGCCTTGCCGACTTGAATCCGCTTGGCTCTGCCGCAGGATATGGCGTGCCGCTTCCTCTGAACAGAGCGCGCACCACAGCGCTCCTTGGCTTTGCGCGCACCATTCACAACTGCTTCGGCGCGTCCATGGCGCGCGGCGAATGCGAGGCGGCGCTTCTTTCGGCACTCGCGCAAGTTATGTGCGTTCTTTCGCGTCTTGCGCAGGATATGATCATTTTCTCGATGCCAGAGTTTGCGTATTTCCGCCTTCCGCGCGAATACTGCACTGGCTCGTCGATTATGCCGCAGAAGTACAACCCCGATGTGCTCGAGCTTGTCCGCGGCAAAACGGCGCAGGTCGTAGGTTGGCAGACTGCCGCCCTTACTCTCCTTCACGGAATGCCCGGTGGCTACAATCGCGATCTTCAAGATGCGAAGCTCCTTTATATGAAAGGTCTTGAGACCACAAGGACGACGCTTAGGATTATGACTAAGATCGTCGAAGGTATGAAGACCGATCCTGATGCTTGCCGCGCGGCATTTACGCCAGGCGTCTTTGCAACAGATGTGGCGCTTAGGAAAGTCGCCGCAGGCGTGCCTTGGCGCGATGCATATCACGATGTGCGCGATCATCTTGAGCTTCTCGAGAGCGAAGATTGTGACGCGGCAGTTAAGGCCAAGACGCACGAAGGCACTTGCCTTGGTGTGGACGGCGCACTTTACAGCGCGCGCATATCCGCAGCGAAGGCTCTTGCAAGTAAGCGTCTTGCCGCGCTCGAGGCGTGCTGCAAAAAGCTTCTCCGCTAACATTTCTTAAAATCCAAAATCTCTTTCTCCATGAAGAAAGCTCTTATGTTGTCTTTTGCGTTTGCGTTCGTCCTTTCGGCGTTTGCTGCGCAAAAAGACATCAATCCTGTCATTCCTTTTTTTGCGATCACAGGCCGCCCCACCGAGGCGGATGTAGTTAAAAAAATTGCCTCTCTTAATGATGCTGGCTATGAGCAGCTTCTTATTTATGCTCGTAGTGGCCTTCAGTACAAGTACATGGGTGAGGAATGGCTTGCGACAGTTGAGACTTGCTGTCGTGAGGCCGAGAAGAGAGGAATGAAGGTTTGGCTCTACGACGAGTATAACTGGCCGAGCGGCACATGCAAGGGGCGCGTTGCCGCCGCTGATGAGAGCTTCCGTTATAGCGAGTGGGCTATTTATCCGAAGAAGGGCGGCGGCTTTAGCTGGGAGATTGTAAAAGCTCCGCAAGGGTGGGTGAATGTTTGTGAGAAAGAGGCCGTCAAACTCTTTATCAAGATGACGCACGAAGTCTATGAGAAGCGCCTTGCCAAGTACTTCGCGTCAAAGACAATTGTGGGCATTTTCACCGATGAGCCAGGCCACCCGGTTGCTGTTTCTTTGAAGAAGGGGTGCTGCAAACATTTCCGCCGCTGGGTTGGTCTGGAGGAAGAATACCGCGCCGAAACAGGGCGAGATTTCCGCGCTGATGTCGAAGGATTTCTCGCAGGAAATAATTCTGTTGATGTTTGGGATGTTTACGGCAAGCTTATGGGGCGGCGTTTCCGCACTGCATACTTTGATCAGATCCGCGCTTGGTGCGACCGGATGGGCGTTCATTTGACGGGTCACTTGATCAATGAGCATGGGCTTTGGGGCGCGATGCTTTGCAATGGTGATCCGCTGTTGGCTCTTAAGGGCGAGACGCTTCCCGGTATCGACGAGATTTGGACATGGACAAGCCTTGGCAAGGGCTATGATATGCACAAGACCGAGCCGGAATGGCTCACTCTTGCGACGGCGCAGCACGCGACATCGCGCAACAAGCAAGGAGGCCTTGCCGAGCTTTTTGCTTGCGGGCCGAATGATATGACGGCTGCGCGAATGCGCCAGATGATATGGCTTGTTTCCCTTCATGGGGTCGACCATTATCTTTCGTGCATGCAAGTTATGGATCAGCGCGGGCTTGTTGAGAAGCATGGATATTTTGCGCCTTTGATGGAAGGGCAGCCTTGGAGTGGAGAGCTTAAAGATTTCTTCGCCGATGCTTTTCGCGCCGCAAGTTTTGCCCGTCGCCAAGATCAAGTTTATCAAGTGGCGGTGCGCTATCCGCGCCGCGAAGGTTCGGTTGCATCTCTCGCAGGTTGGAGCACTCCACCGATTGTATGGCTTTTGAGAGAGTTAGATGCGCGGCAGATTACTGTCGATTTGATTGTTGATGATGAAAAGACTGACCTTCCAATCGTTTTTGAGGCGGATGGCAAGGCTTTTGTCGATGCCAAGAGCGGTACGAAATTTACTGATATGAAGAAGGCTGCGCTTTGGGCGTTAGAGCGCACATCTCGGTGCGTTCGCTTCTTGGAGAGAGACGGCTCGGTAGCCTATGGTCTTGTTGTCCGCGAATGGGCAGATGGCTCGATTGTTGCGCTCGATCTCATGTGCAATGGTCCGCGGCAGCTTGTTGCAGTATCGGGCGATGTTCGCCGCCCTTGCGAAATTCAGTCTCGCGGCGTGCTGGTGCTTGGGCCCGGCGAGCTTCCTGCCGCGCCTGCTGTCAGAAATTCCACGAAGATAAATCTTGAAAACCTTGTCTACTCTCTCGATCGCGACACAGTTTTTCGTATGCCTTTCGCGGCAAATCGCACGGCGCGCTTTACTGTTGCAGAAGGAGTTGGGAAGGTGCGCCTTGTTCTTAGGACTTGTGCGATGTCGTATGCGATAACAGCTTCTGGCCGCCCTGTCGATGATGGCGAGGCCGAGCCTGTTAACGAAAAGGTTTTGCGCCACATAGCATCTCCCTATTCATTTAAGCTCGATGGCAAGAAGATAGAGGCTAATCTTCCGTGTACAACGTTGCCTGTGGAGTTCCGTCCGCTTTATGCCGAGACGCCTTTGCTTGAGCTTGCCCCTGGTGAACATGAGCTGACTCTTGTGACTGGCGAAAGCGATGTTAATTATTTCTTGCCGGCGGCTTTCGTGGCGGGTGCATTTGCAGAGAAGGGAGGCGTTCTTTCTCCGCTTCCGGCGACGCTGACTGCGGGCGCTGTGGCAACGCAAGGTCTTGCTGGTTTTTGCGGCGCGGTAACTTATGCGTTAGACAATGTGGAAATTCCAAGCGGCGCAACTGAGCTAGAATTAGATGTCGGCAATGCCTTTGCGCGCGTCCGTTGGAATGGCACAGATCTTGGCGTTCGCGCTTGGCCGCCATACGAATGGGCGTTGCCGAAAAACGCCGCGTCGCGCGGACGGCTTGAGGTTACGGTCTACACGCATATTCTGAATATTTTTGGCGATCATGAGCGCAAGGGTGCAAAGTGGGATGTAAAATTCTGGAATCCACAACACGATGCCGATTCCACACCAGGTATCTTTTCTCTAAGGTTTAATTCACCAGTTCAAGAAAGGAATGCGAAATGAAATCTATATTAGCTAGCTGCTTTATTGCGGCGATCGCGGCAGTTTCATTTGGAGATATTCCCTCGCGTACGGTGCGAATTGCTGCCGTAAATTCCAAGGACGGCAGAGTGACCTCGGTTGATTTGGCTGTGTCGGCTGGGGCGGACGCGATTACGCTCTACGCCGTGCATGGTGCCGCAGACCATGGCGCGGACATGAATGCCTGGGATTCCGTTGATTCCGTGGCCACGGTCCCAACGAGCGAAAGTGAAACGATTGTCAAATATCAAGTGAGCAGACCCCACGACGCATTCTATCGCTTTATGCTGGCCTCGGTTGAAGCTCCTTTCAAGAAGCAGCTTGCCTTTCTCAAGTCAACCGGCTCGCAGCATTTCATCCTCGGGGACAAATGCCCCGACCAGAACTGGCGCGTCGCGGCCGATGTCAGCTTTACCCTTGGCAGTACCGTAGGTTTCTGGGGAGCCAGAAAAGCGGCCTACAACAGTGCCTTCCTCTGCCTGTGCCAGGGCGGCCACACGCTTCGCTTTGACACGGCAGACGGAACGCCCTTGTACACCGCCACAGACAATCGGCGCTATCAGAT